>JACOUI010000005.1 GCA_016177915.1 Planctomycetia bacterium | reverse complement strand
GGGGGAGAAATCCCCCACCCCAACCCTCCCCCGGAGTACCGAGGGAGGGAGCACAGAATCGACGCCGGGCGCCGTCGCATCGGTCGTGCCCGACCTCGCGGGCAAGACGGTTTACGTGGTTGATGCCCCGTCGCTCATCTTCCAGGTCTTTCACGCCATCCCGGAAATGACCAGCCCCAAGGGGCAGCCGGTCAACGCGGTTTTCGGCTTCACGCGCGACGTGCTCTACCTGCTCGACGAGCGCAAGCCCGACTACCTGTTCTGCGCCTTCGACGCCGCCGGCCCGACGTTTCGCCACGAGCTTTTCGACCAGTACAAGGCCCACCGCGCGGAAACACCCGGCGAACTCGTTCCGCAATTCGAGATCATCGACCGCATGCTGGCGGCCCTCTCCGTGCCGGTCCTCGAGCTGCCCGGCTACGAGGCCGACGACATCCTGGCCACGATCGCGCGGCAGACGGAGGAGGCGGGCGGGGAGTGCATTCTCGTCACCGGCGACAAGGACTGCCGGCAGCTCATTAGCGACCAGGTGAAGGTGCTGAACGTCCGCAAGAACGTGCTGCTGGATGCGCCGGCTCTGGCCGACGACTGGGGAATCCGGCCGGACCAGGTCGCCGATTTCCAGGCCTTGGTCGGCGACTCGGTGGACAATATCCCCGGCGTGCCGCTCATCGGGCCCAAAATCGCCGGCGAGCTTCTGCAGCGCTTCGGCACGCTCGAGGGCATCTACGAGCACCTGAATGAAATCAGCGGCCAGAAGCGGAAGGAAAACCTCGCGGCCGGCCGCGAGCAGGCCCTCAAGAGCCGCGAGCTGGCGCGGCTCGATCGGAACGTGCCGCTGGCCATCGACTGGCACGCGGCCCATGTGCCCGACCTCGACCGCACGGCCGCCCTTCCGCTCTTCGTCGAGCTGGGCTTTCACGGCTTCGCCAACAAGCTGCGCACCGAGCGGGCGCGGCAGGTGCAGCCCGTCGCGGCCGGCGTCGATTACCGCCGCGTCGAATCGCCCGAGGCGCTCGAAGCGCTGGTGCGGGAGCTGCTCGCGCTGCCGCGCATGGCGCTGAAAACCGTCACGACGCACCCCTGGCCGCGCTGGGCGCAGATCGTGGGCCTGGCGCTCGCCGGGCGCGAGCATCAGGCACATTACGTTCCCCTCGCCGGGCCGGGGCAACAGGGAATTGAGCTATCGCACGCGGCTAGAGTGCTCGCGCCGCTCTTCCAGAGCGAGACCGTCGAGCGCGTCGCGCACGACCTCAAGTACGAGACGATCGTGTGGCGCGGGTCGGGAGACGACGGGTCGGGCCTCGCCCTTTCCGGCCCGCGCTTCGACCTGATGGTCGCCAGCTACCTGATCGAGGCCGGCGAGCGCGACCATTCGCTCCAGGGGCTGGCCAAGCGGCACTTCCATGACAACGCGCCGGACTTCCGGCTGCTCATGGCGCAGGACCCGGCGCAGCCCATTAAAACACTGCCGCCCGGCCAGCTCACGCACATCGCCTGCCAGGCGGCCGACGTTTCGCTTCGCCTCCGCCCCGTCCTCGCGCAGCAGCTTGAGAAGACGGGCACGACGAAACTCTACGAGTCGCTGGAGCTGCCGCTCATTGACGTGCTGGCCGACATGGAATTCGCCGGCATCAAGATCGACGTCGATCGCCTGGCCGAGCAGGGAAAGCAATTCGCCGCGCAAATGGCGGAGCTGGAAAAAGAAATCTACGCCCTGGCCGGCCGCGAGTTCAACATCGCCTCGCCCAAGCAGCTTCAAGAGGTGCTGTTCGCGGAGCTGAAGCTCCCCTCGGGCCGCCGCACGAAATCGGGGCGCAGCACCGACGCCGACGTGCTCGAAGCCCTGGCCCGCGTCCACCCGCTGCCGGCCAAGATTCTCGACTACCGCCAGCTTGCCAAGCTCAAGGGGACCTACATCGACGCCCTGCCGGCGATGGTCCATCCGCGCACCGGCCGCGTTCACGCTTCGTTCAACCAAACGGTGGCCGCCACAGGAAGGCTCAGCGCCGCCGACCCGAACCTGCAAAACCTGCCCGTGCGGACGGAAGTGGGCCGGGAAATCCGCGCCGCCATCCGCCCCGGCGAGCCGGGCTGGAAGCTGCTCTCGGCCGACTATTCGCAGATCGAGCTGCGCGTGCTGGCGCACCTCTCGGGCGACGAGGCGCTGCGGGCCGCCTTCGAGCGCGACGAGGACATCCATGCCCGCGTGGCCAGCGAGGTCTTTTCCGTCCCGCTCGACGGCGTAACGAGCGAGATGCGCCGCCGCGCCAAGGCCGTCAACTTCGGCGTGGTCTATGGCCAGTCGCCGTTCGGCCTGGCCCAGCAGCTTGGCATCGAACAGGACGAAGCGGCGCAGTTCATCGAAGAGTACTTCCGCCGCTACCAGGGCGTCGAGGATTACCTGCTCTTGGTACTGGAAGAATGCCACCGTCGGGGTTATGTTACCACCATCGAAGGCCGCCGGCGGAACATCGACGGCGTTCGACCAACCCTGCAGCGCTCCGCAGCCCGCCGCCAACTGAACCTTCCAGAGCGGACGGCGATCAACACGGTCATCCAAGGCTCGGCGGCGGACCTGATCAAGCTGGCCATGATCTCGATCCATCGTCGGCTCTTGTCCGGCGGCGCGCCGGGGCGAATGTTATTGCAAGTTCACGACGAGTTGGTGTTCGAGGTCCCCGAGCCGGGGCTTCAATCGCTGGCCCACGTGGTTGTTCACGAAATGTCGACCGTGATGCCGCTTTCGGTGCCCCTGAAAGTGGACGCTTCGGCCGGCGACAATTGGGCGGAGATGGAATCGCTGTAGGGCGGGCACCGCCGGCACCGTCCACCAACGATACTTGTTCCCAAGCTCTGCTAGCTCTGCTTGGGAACACGCCGTCCGCGAGGCCCCGACTCGGCACGGCAGGCAGAGCTTGCCTTGGCGTGCCGAGGCAGTGGCTCGGAACGAGAAACGAAAGCAAGCAGAGGATATGGTGGGCAGTGCCCACCCTACCATGCCCCGAAAAGCCCCATGCCCGATCACGAAATCGATCCCGGTGATCGGCCTCGTCGGGGGCATCGGCAGCGGGAAAAGCTCGCTGGCGAAGATGTTCTGCAAGCTGGGGGCGGGGCTGCTGGACGGTGACGCCGCCGGGCACGAAACGCTCCGCGAGCCGGAGGTGATCGCCGCCGTTCAAAATCGCTGGGGAAAGGGCGTCCTCGACGAAAAAGGACAAGTCAGCCGCCCGGCCGTCGCCAAAATCGTCTTTTCGTCCCCACCCGACCTGGAATTCCTGGAAAAACTGACCCATCCCCGCATCGCCAAACGGCTCGCAGTGCGGGCGGCGGCCCTGGAGTCGGCCGGCGGCAAGGCGCTCGTCCTCGACGCCGCCGTCATGCGCAAGGCCGGTTGGCACAAAATGTGCGACTGGATCCTGTTTGTCGATGCGCCAAGCGAAATCCGCCTGGGTCGGGCATTGTCGCGCGGGTGGACCGAGTCCGAGTTTGCCGCCCGTGAGGCGGCCCAGGGCGATTTGCAGGAGGCGAAAGGGCTGGCCGATGGTATAATAGACAACCGCGCATCGTGGGACGACACGGCCCGGCAGGTCGAGCGGTTTTGGCGCTTGCTCGTCGGTCCGCCTTCCAGCGCGTCCCCGCCCGTTGTATCCCCTTAATGACATTCCGGTAGAAATCACCCCCCTTACAAGCTTGCGCGGGCCGGGCGATGTGCCCCGGCGGCTTGGCTTGCCCTTCGCGGTTACGAGCAGAGTGCTGTGTTTTTCCTTCCGCCGCTTGCGCGCCGGGTGCGCCCCTGCGCGGCGCCGGCAGGGCTTTTTGAAACTTGTCCCCTCGGCCATAATGGCTGAACCATCCCGCCGCTGGCGCCGTCCGCGCGCCGGCACGCAATCTCGTCAGGAGCCGTCGATCCATGTCTGAAGTCAAGCGCACCAAGGGTCCCCGCGCCAGGCGGAGCGCCGCCGAACCGGAAAACACGCAGCGCAAGCCGTTCGGGGCGGGCGTGTTCGAGGACGGCCAAGCCGCGACGCCAAAACAACCGTCTCCCCCGGCCGACGAACAAGACAGCGACCAGGAATCGGCCCCCGCGGCTGCGGAGACCGCAGCGCGAGCGCCGCGCCGCGCCCGACCGGCGGCGAAAGAGCCGCCCCTGCGGCGGCGAGCGTCCGAGCGACAGTCGGCCGCGACCCGGCCGGAGCGCACGGCCGAGCCCGACGACGAGGACGAGGCGCAGCCGCCGCTAGCCGATAAGCCCGTCGCACCAACGCAGTCCGAGGTCGACGGGAACGTGGCCCGGCCGGCGCCGCAAGCGACTTCGTCGGGCAACGTCCTGCCGCCTGCGCCGCAAGCCGCACCGCAAAAGGCCGCCTCGTCGGCCGCCGATGAGCTCTCGCTGGCCGAAGAGCTGGCCGAGGAGGCCGATTACTTCGGCGACGACGACACGCACGAGCATTACGAGAAGATCAAGCGCGGCAACATCCACATCGCCGAGCTGCAGCGGATGTCGATCCAGGAGCTGATCGAGGTCGCCAAGAAGGAGAACATCCCCGATATCGCCGGCGTCAAGAAGCAGGACCTGATCTTCCGCATCCTCAAGGAGCGCGTGAAGCTCAACGGCCTGATGTTCGGCGAGGGAACGCTCGAAATCCTGCCCGACGGCTTCGGCTTCCTTCGCAGCCCCGACTACCACTACCTCTCCTGCCCGGACGACATCTACGTCTCGCCCAGCCAGATTCGCCGCTTCGGGCTGAAGACGGGGGCCACGATCTCGGGCCAGATCCGCCCGCCGAAGGAGAACGAGCGCTACTTCGCGCTGTTGCGCGTCGAGGCCATCAACTACCAGGACCCCAACCAGCAAACGGAGAAGATCTCCTTCGACGACCTCACCCCCACCCACCCCGCCAAGCGGATCATCCTCGAGGCCGAAGCCGCCGAGATCGAAATGCGGGTGGTGGACCTGATGTGCCCGATCGGCTTCGGGCAGCGCGGGCTGATCGTCAGCCCGCCGCGGGCCGGCAAGACGATCCTGTTGCAAAAGATGGCCCGCAGCGTTTTGCGGAACCATCCCGACACCTACGTGATCATGCTCTTGATTGACGAGCGGCCGGAGGAGGTGACGGACATGGAGCGGCAGGTGAAGGGGCCGAATTGCGAAGTCATCTCGTCGACGTTCGACGAGGCGGCCGCCCGGCACCTGCAAGTCTCCGAGATGGTCCTGGAGAAGGCCAAGCGGATGGTCGAGTACGGCTACGACGTGGTCATTTTCCTGGACTCGATCACTCGGCTGGCGCGGGCGTGGAATGCCGAATGCCCCAACTCCGGCAAGCTCTTGTCCGGCGGCCTGGATGCCAACGCCTTGCAACGGCCCAAGCGCTTCTTCGGCGCGGCTCGGAAGGTCGAAGAGGGCGGCTCGCTGACGATCATCGGCACGGCCTTGATCGAAACCGGCAGCCGGATGGACGAGGTGATTTTCGAGGAGTTCAAAGGCACGGGCAACCAGGAGATCGTCCTGGACCGGAGCCTCGTCGACCGGCGCATCTGGCCGGCGATCGACATCAACATGAGCGGCACGCGGCGCGAGGAGATGCTGATGGACCCGGACGAGCTCCGCCGCGTCTGCGTCGTGCGCCGGCTGTTGAGCGAGCTGAACCCGCCGGAGGCGATGGAGCTTTTGGTGACGCGCCTGCAAAAGACGCAGAGCAACGCCGAGTTCCTGATGAGCCTGAAGCAGTAGCGGCCGTTGGAGTCCGGTATTCGGACGGTCTTCCCACGCTTGAGCGTGGGTAAGCGGATGAGAGTGCAAAAATGGCCGTCCTTCCCGTCGTCCGGTACATGATTCTCTGCGACGATTGCCGCGTGAACGACGCCAATCCGCGACTCATCAATCTTTACGGTTTGCTCACGAACATTGACCCCGGCGCCGAATCAGCACACCCGCTGCAATACGATCAACTTTGCGTGTACCTCGCGTTGACGGAATGCCGTGGCGTCGGCGCCGCAGAAATCGTCTGCATGTTCGAGGAAACGGGCGAACGGGTATTTGCAACGCCGCCGCAACGAATCTCGTTTGGTTCGGATCCACTGGAGGTGGCAGGAGTCACGTTTCGGATTCTTGCATGTCCGTTTCCTCGTCCCGGCGTCTATTCCGTCCAGTTCTGGTACAATGATAAGGTCGTGGATGAACGGCCTCTGCGGTTGAGGTGAGAGCATGAAGACAGGCGTCGGTGTCAACGAGGGCTTTCGACCTCATCCGGAATTCGTCTGCCGAGCGATTCCGTTCCCGGCCGCGCGTCGCAAGCGAAATGGATCCGGGCGAGGCGAAGCGAGGCAAAACGGCAAGTCGGCCGCGCGCGGCAAGGGGCGAAAGGCCGCCCGGCCGCTGACTGAAACCCGGCTGCGCGGAATGGCGACGGTGGAACTCGCGCAGCTACTTTTCGTGGTCGACCGGAAGCTCAACGCCGGCGAAATCCAACTCATCCGCAGGGTCTTGCAGAAGCGCTGCGATCGGCTGGACGCGGAACTCGCCCTGGCCCGAGAGTCGATCGGCGCCGCCACCGCGCGCCTCGGCCGCGCCGGCAAGTAGGACGCCCCGGGAAATGCGTCTCGCGAAGCGACGGGCGCTCGATCGCCCGTCGCCCGGTTTCGCGCCTCCGCCCGCCGATCCGAGCGATGCATTCCAATGCGTGGTAGGCGCGACCTACACCCGTACGCGCACGAACACAAAATAGAGCACCAGCACACCCGCCATCACGTACATCAGCCACGACACCTCCCGCCACTTCCCGCGCACCAGCTTCAACACCGGCCAGGCGATAAACCCCAGCGCCAGCCCGTCGGCGATCGAAAAGAAAAACGGAATGCCGAGCACGACCAGAAAGGCCGGGATCACCTCCGTCTCGTCCGGCCAGTCGATGTGCCGCACGCTGCCGAACATCATGGCCCCCACCACGACCAGGGCCGGCGCCGTCACCGGCGCGTAGCCGCCGACGGCGATAATCAAGGGGCTGAAGACGAGAGCCAGAAGAAAAAGCAAACCGACGACGACGGCCACGAGTCCCGTCCGCCCGCCGGCCTGCACGCCCGCGGCGCTTTCGATGTAACAGGTCACCGTGCTCGTGCCCAGCATCGCGCCCAGGACCGTGCCGCCGGCATCGACGAGCATCGCCTCGCGCAGGCGGGGGATTTTTCCGTCCTGCATCAGTCCGGCTTGCTGGACGACCCCCACGAGCGTGCCCAGGGCGTCGAAGACGGCCATGAACAGAAACACGACGATGAACGGGAGGCACGTGAGCGACAGCGCGCCGCGCAGGTCGAAGCGAAAGGCGGCGGGGTCTTTGATGTGCGGCAGGCCGACGACGCCGTGGAACTGGAGTTTTCCCAGGGCCGCGGCCGCGATCGCCGCGCAGGCGATTCCCAGCAGAATGCCGCCGGGAATCCTGCGTACGACCGCAAGCAGCGTGACGGCCATGCCGATCCAAAACACGGCCGAGTCGGCGGTGAGGAGGTTTTTGGCGTTGAGCGAAACGAGCGTCGGCGCATCGCCCACCAGCCCGCCCTTTTGCAGCCCGATGAACGCGATGAAGACGCCAATGCCGACGGCCACGCTGCTGCGCAAGCTCTGGCTCATCATTTTGAGGAGTGCGTCGCGCACGCCCAGCACGGTCAGCGCGAGGAACAACACGCCGGAGATGAGCACGACGCCCATGGCCGTCTGCCAGGGCGAGGGGAACTTCGCCGCGGCAAGTGCGCTTGCCACGGTGACGAAGAAAAAGTTCTCGCCCATGCCCGGCGCCAGGCCGATCGGCAGCCGCGCAAAAAGCCCCATCGCCAACGACGCCGCCGCGCTGGCCAGGCACGTGGCCAGGAGCACCGCCTGCGCGTCCAGGCCGGTTGCCTTGCCGGAAAAATCCTTGGACAGCACGTCGGGCTGAAGGACCAGGATGTACGACATCGTGAGAAACGTCGTCAGCCCGGCCAAAAGCTCGCGGGGCACGGTCGTCTTTTGCGACTGAAGATGGAAGAGGCGGTCGAGCATGGGCTTCATGTTGCAACGCGGCGACGGGCTGGGCAACGGTGCTCGCCGCAATTCGATCGGGAGCGCGATTGGCGTCGCGCGGCCGCGCCATCGAACGCCAATTTGACGCCCTTGCCGTAACCGCTGCACGCGGGGGCGCGCAGCCAGCCTGCGCCGCTGCGCGGCGAGGCTGGGCTTTGACTGTATAACGCCTTCGGCGTAGAACGACAAAATCGCATTGCCGCTCAAGAACTCGTGCATCCGAACATGGCCGATCCGCTCCTGCCTCCGCGATTCCTGTTCCGCGTGGCCGTGCCTTGCCGGGGGCACGAGCCGCTGTGGACGCCGCGCGGCGTGCAGCTTGGCGAGGAGCACAGGCTTTTGAGCTTCGCCGAGTTGGACGGCGGCCCGACGCCTGCCGACATCCGCGTCGCCTGGAACGACGAAGGGCTCATCTTCAACGCCCTGGTTTGGGGCAAGCGCCAGCCCGCCTGGTGCCGCGACGCCCAGATCGAGGAGAGCGACGGCCTGCACGTCTGGATCAGCACGCGCGACACCTCGACGATCCACCGCGCCACCCGTTTCTGCCACCGCTTCGTGTTTCTGCCCTCGGGCGGCGGCGGCCGGCGCCAGGACCCCGTCGCCGCCATGCTGTGGATCAACCGCGCCAAGGAGCACCCCAAGCCCGTCGCCGAAAACCAGCTCCGCATCCGCAGCGAGCAGCGGATCGACGGCTACCTGATCGAGGCGGCGATCGAGGCCTCGGCCCTCACCGGCTTCGACCCGGCCGAGCACCCGAAGCTGGGATTCGCCTGCGCGATCGTGGACCGCGAGCGCGACGACTACACGTTCGGCGTGGGGAAGGAGTTTCCCTACGAGGACGACCCGAGTTTGTGGTGGACGCTGGAGCTGGTTCGCACGTAGCGGCGGCGAGGGGATTTCGTCACCATGCGGCTCGTCCGCGTGGGACGATGTTCAGGTCGCAGCACGGGCCCCCTGATTCTTTGGGGTTTTCAGGATATTGGCGCTGGCGGCTACCGCGTGAACACTCCTCCACGCGGGCAAGCCGCGTGGTGGGAGGACACTACGAATTACGCCGCCTGGCGCGTCACGTTGGAACGCGCCTCTCGGCGCACGCCCAGCAGCATCATTTTTCCCCGCGCCACGCGCAGGACCTGCGGCACGACAATCGACCGCAGCACGTCGAGGATCGCCTGCGGCCGCCCCAGCCAATCTTCATACGTCTCGCGCTCGTGGTCGATCATCGTGGCCAGGGCGTCGAGCTTGGGCCAGATCGCCCGGAGCCACGAACGCTCGCAGGCGGCGTGGACGAAATCGAGAAACGGCGTCCGCCACGGCTCGACCACGAGCAGCTTCCCGCCCGGCCGCAGCACCCGCCACATTTCCCCGGCCGTGAGCGACAGGTCGTCCATCAACTGCAGATGGTGCAGCCCGCCCTGCACGGCCACGACGTCGAACGATCCATCGCGAAACGGCAGGCGGCGCGCATCGCCCACGACCGTCCGCGCCGGCCCGCGATATTCCGACAGAAGCTCCGCCGAGATGTCCAGCCCGCTGACGTTTGTAAACCCGAGTCGCTCCCACGCGACCAGGCCGTTGCCGCGCCCGCAGAACAGCTCGAGCACGGCCAGCCCGCGGTTAAAGCGGTGTGCGCCGAGCGACTTGAGCCGCCGCAGGAACTTCGCTTGTTCCTGGGCGGGCGTCTCGAACCGGCGATAGGCGGCTTCCCACGCCGAAATCGTTGCTTGTAGTTTGGCGGCCGTCATCGCGCCCCCTTCCTCGGAGTGGCGCGACAAGCTGCCGCGCGCTCCTGTGAGGCGGCCCGAGGCTGGGACTCACCCTCATCCGCCAGGCCCCCCCTCCCCCCCCTTGGCAACGGGGGGACAACGGACAACCGCGCCAAAAAGTGCAGCCCGCGCTCAAACAGCCAGCTTGCCGGCCAGGGATAAAGCCCCAGGCGCGCCTCATAATGCTCGACGACCAGTCCCAGCTCGGCGAACGCCGCCCGCCAGCGGTGGTCCGGCCAGTAATTCGCCGGGCAGGCGACGCCGTGTCCGTGGTTGCCGACCCAGTCCATGAATCGCAGCGTTGCGCCGGCCAGGGGGCGCGACAGGCGGTGGTCCTTGACGACGATCGCCCGCCGCGCCACGCGCCGCGCCTCGCGCAAGAGCGCCAGCGGCGAGTCGGCATGGTGCAACACGTCTACGAGCAGCACGGCGTCGATCGACTGATCGGCCAGCGGCAGGTGCAGTCCGTCGAAAGCATGAACCGGGATCGCCGTCTGCGGCCGGATGAGGACGTCGTAGCCCTCGATCGAGAGCGTCGGATGGCGCTTGGCGACGAGCGCCGCCAATGTGCCGTCGCCGGCGCCGACGTCGATCACGTTCCAGCCCGGCTCCAATAGCGGCGCGATCTTCTCCGCCAGGACGCGGACGCGGCGCGAGTGGATGAGCGAGCCGTGGAGCGCCGAAAGGGCCGTCATGCCGCCCGCCGCTGCGTTTGAGGTTCTTGCGCCGCGTCGCGCTCTGCCTTCGACGCCTCGGCCGTCGCGCCTTTCAAATACGCCAGCCGCCCGGCCAACAGATTCAAGCCATGATCGACGACTTTCGTGACGGCAATCGTCGCCGCGGCGGAGAAGAGCGACCTCATGCCCACGAATCGCGACCAATGGGCCGTGACCCTGCCCGTCGACAGGTAATTCGCCAGCGGCTCGAGCACCGGCAGCGAGCCGCAAATGAGAAGCCCGACCGGCACCAGCCAGATCCACCGCCGGCAAAAGAGCCAGCCCCCAAGGCCGTGATACTGATTCGCGGCCGGGTCGTCGGCCAGGGCAATGTCCGCCGCCTTCGTCCCCAGGTAGCTCAGACAGAAGATGATGACGGCGATCGTGCAGAACATCTCGCCCACAAGAAAGCGATAGATCATCCACTCTAAAACCGTGCCGTGCGCCAGGTAATAACCCGTCGGGTAGGCCATCATCGCCAGCGTGAAGAGCAGCAGGCCGCACGCGACGAGACCGAGCGGCCGCGACGGCCGGTACAAAAGCGCCGTCTCCACGATCACCCGCAAGAACCGCAGCCCGTCCTTCACCGGCCGGAGCTTCGAGCGGCCCTGGCGTTCGTGGTAGGGCATCTCGGCTTCGACGATCACGAGGTCGCGGCTGAGCATGGCCCGGGCGCTCATGGCGGGCGTGAAGTGCATCCCCTCGGGCAGCGGGAGGAGCTTGGGCAGGCTCGAGCGGCGGACGACGCGCATGCCGCTGGCGGTGTCGCGCACGCGGCGGAACGAAAACAACGTCAGCAGCCAGGCGAAAAAGAGGTTCCCCGCGCGGCGCAAGAGCGGCATCTTGCTCTGCGGGTGCATCCGGCAGCCGAGCACGACGTCCGCGTCGCGCTCGATCAGGTCGCGGCACAGCCGGGCGAAAAGCCGCGGGTCGCAGGTGCCGTCGGCGTCGAGAAAGCCCAAGAGGTCCGCGTCCGACTGCCGCCAGGCCTCGGAAATCGCCGCCCCGTAGCCGCGGTTGCGCTCGAAGGCGATGAGGTGGATGCGGCCCAGGTACTCGCGGGCGATGTCGGCCGTGCGGTCGGTGGAGCCGTCGGAGACGACCGTGACGTCGATCTCGCGGACGGGGGAGCCGCTCGTGATCTCGCGCTTCGCCGCCAGGCAGCGCTCGATGATCGAGCGGATGCTTTGCTCCTCGTTGAGGGCGGGAATGGCGATCAGCAGCTTCACGGAGAGCCTCCCTGCTCGGCGTCGCGCCGCGCCATCTGCGGAGCGGTTCGCTGCCAGAGGCAGAATGGCGCGCTGCGGTTGCACGGGTCGAAGCCGGAAAGCGGCGATCCGGCCGTGATCGCCCACTCGACATCCGGGCCGAGCTGGTCGGCGGATTTCACCGCCCGCACCCTCCGATGCGACTGCACGGCAACAATGTGGGCGACGCGCACATCGAGTCCAACCACGGCCGCCTCGCCGCCCTTTTGTCGCAATTGCGCCGACACGCCGGCCAACTCTTTCCATTGCCGGCCCGGCGATGAATCCCATTCCCCCGCAAAAAGCCCGATCGCGACCGCCGCGTGCAGCGCCGCGCCGGCGGCCAGGAACGTGAGCCGCCGCGAATGCCAGCCTTCGATGAGACGCCACACGCAGAGCCAGAGCACCGGCAACAGGGGCAGCATGTAGCGGGATCCCTGGTCGAACGGCCAGACGACGTAGAGGGCGACGTAGAACGGCGCGGCCCACAGCAGCGGATCGGCCGTTCGTCGCACTGACCGCCGCCAGCCCAGCAGCACCGCCATGGTCACAGCGGCGAACAGGATCACGTTGACGTTGAGCCACTGACCCGTGCGTCCGTAGGTCCGCGACATGCCGGGCAAAAGCAGGCGACCGAACTCGCTGATTCGCAGGCGGACGCCCTCGGCGACCTGGGCGGCGAGGGTGCTGTCCGGATCGAGCATGAATTCATGGTAGGCCTTACCCTGGGGCCCGGCGGCTTCCGCCCGGGAACGATCCCAAGCGACGAGCGCCCCTACGCCGAGGACGACCGGCAGCGACACCGCCGTCAAGAGCGCGATGGCCCGCGCGCGCCGCAACTCGCTGCGCCACAGCGCGAGGGCCAGGCCCGGCAAGAGGACGATTCCCGCCTGCCGCGTCAGGCAGGCGACCAGCGCGAGCGCCGCGGCCAGCGCGGCCCAGAGCGCCGCCTGCCGCGGCGATGTGCTTTGCGTCATGCGGCGCATGGCGTACGTCGCCCACACGACGGCAGCCATGAAGGCCGTCTCGCTGTGCGTCATCCGGTAATGTTCCCACAGGCTGGCGTTGACGAACACCACCGCCATCAACAGCCCGGCCACGGATGGCGCCAACTGGCGAAACCAGGCGTATGTTCCCGCCGCCAGCAAAAGCGCAATCGAAAGCTGCACCAGCGAGATCTAAAGGAACGGCTCGTCGGAGACCAAGAATGTGGGGGCCAAAAGCGCCGCGTAGGCCGGTGCGTAGCGGACGTGCGCGCTTTCAAAGCGCTGTAGGCGCCCCTCGGCCATGTTCCGCGCGATCGACAGATACGACGCCGCGTCCGGGCCCGGCTCCCACCACCACTTGACTTGCACCGCCAGCAACAGCGCGACGACGGCGAACCAAGGCCAGAACCGGCCGGCGATGGCGCGCAGCCGGACTTCCAGGGTCCAGCGGTAGGACGGCCTTTCCAGGCCGTCGACTTTCACAAGATCGCGGGATACTTCGCCCATCGCCGTGCGTCCGTGCAAGGGGGGCGGGATTGTAGAGAGGCGGGCGAAACCGGACAAGGCGCAAGCGGGGGCGTGCTAGCTGGGGTGGCACGCCCTGAGCCTCGTCGAAACACTCGTGCAGCGAGCCCCGCAAGAAGGGTCGAAAAGGCGAAGACCGTCGTCCCAGTCGCGAAGGGCGTGCTCGATGGCGCGCAGGCTATCGCGTCGCCGGCTCAGGCTCTCGTGGTGTCGGCGACGGTGCGTCCTTGGGTTCGCGGTCCGATCGCAGCGGCGTGCGGAGCATTCCCCAAAAGGTCTGCCAACGGGGCTCGTCGTAGTCGTCCAGGCCGAACTGGATCGTGCGGGAATCGGCCCGGAAACGCAGCGTCCGCGCCAGCCGGTCCCAGATCGAGAGCACCGTCGAGTAATTCGAGTCGGTCTCCGGCCGCAGCCGCGAGTGGTGCACCTTGTGAATCTCCGGCGTGACGATCAGCCAGCGCAGGACGAGGTCAAGCCGCCCCAGGGAGATGTTGGCGTGATGAAACTGCGTGACGGCGATTACCGCCAGGTCGTAAACGACGATGCACCACAGCGGAATTCCCAAGAGCGGAACGAGCGCGAGCCGCAGCCCGGCGCCCAGGGCGTGCTCGCCGATGTGGAAGCGGGTGGCGGTGGTCACGTCCATCTGGTTGTCGCTGTGGTGCATGCGGTGGAAGCGCCACAGGAAGGGGACCACGTGATTGGCCCGGTGCCAGACGTACATCCAGCCGTCGAGCAGCAAGAGTGCCAGCGCGTAATGCAAGAGGGCGCCCAGGGACACGCCGAAGAAAACCGCCTCGGGCATTGGCAGTTGGTACAGCAGCCCAGCCTGATGTTTTTCCGTCCATCCAGCCACGATGCCCGTGACCCAAGCGAACGAAACCCAGAGGAGTGTCGTGTTGAACAGCGCCAACGCCAGGTTGTGCAGGGCGTGCTTCCCGCGGGCGCGGTAGCCGCGAAAATACGGCCACCAGGTTTCCCAGACCCAAAACAGCGTCAACAGGGCCACGGGAAGGATGAACTTCCCCTGGCAGAGGAAGGGGACACCCAGATTTTCGTAGCATTCCAAGGGCGACATTTTCCGCCTTCGCGGCGCAAGAGGACGAGCCCGGAGCCACGCGAACGTCCTGCGCGAATGCTACTTGTGCTGCCAGGGGCGGAATACTGCGGCGACGGAGATACCGCGGCCAGCAGCCATAATTGCCCCGGCCGCGAGCGAGTTTTCTTTTGGGAAAAATGCTCTCTGTTGCAAACTTCCTCTTGTAGATTGAAGAAAACAGCCTAGAATTTCAATGTGTTGTGGATGCATTGAAATGGCGGTGCAAGTTATGGACAGTTCACTATTTACGGAAAGTGCCCCCGGCCGGCTGATCCGGATCGAGCAGCCCAAGCCGGACTGGGCGTTTGTGCCAAACGGCTTGCCCCCGCAGTGGGAGTTCCCCGCCGATCTCTGGCCGCTGCTTGCCGAAGCGAAGGAAGCCCTCGGCACGCTCAACGGCATCGGGCAGACCTTGCCCAACCCGGAACTGCTGCTCCGGCCGCTGCAGAACCGAGAGGCGTTGGCGTCTTCCAGCATCGAAGGGACGTACGTCACGCCGCAGCAATTGCTGCTTTACGAGTTGGACCCGCGCGAGCCGACGTCCGGCGAAGACCGCAAAGCGGATTGGTTGGAAGTCTTCAACTATGGACGTGCGTTGGAGCAGGGTTGCGCGCTGCTGGCGGATCTGCCGATCTGCAACGGCGTCATTCGCGAAATGCACAAGACACTCATGCGCGGCGTCCGCGGACGCGACAAAACGCCCGGTGAGTTCCGGCAGTGGCAGGTTCAGCTCGGTTCCCGCGGCCGGTTCATTCCTCCGCCACCCCAGGAAGTGGGCCGGCTCATGGATGACCTGGAAAAGTACATCCACTCGGACGACCACCGCTACGATCCGCTCGTCCGCGTCTTCCTGGTCCATTATCAGTTCGAGGCCGTTCACCCGTTTGCGGACGGGAACGGCCGCGTCGGCCGTGCGCTGTTGGCGCTCATGGTCTACCAATGGACGGGGCACGCGATGCCCTGGCTGTACATGAGCGCTTTTTACGAGAGGTTCAGGGACGAATACGTCGAGGACCTCTTGCGCGTCAGCACGGTCGGGGCGTGGCGGCCGTGGATGGAATTCTGTCTTCGCGGCACGATCGCGCAAGCTCTGGATTCGATTCGTCGCTGCCACACATTCAATCGTCTCCGCACGGAATTCCACAAACGGATCGAGTCCCACGCGCCGACCGCTCGCAGCCACTCCATTGTCGAAGGGTTGTTCGCGTCGCCCGTCGTCACAATCGCCTCGCTCGCCGCTCGCTATGATATCGCCTACCACACGGCGCGGGCCGACGTCGCGCGGCTCGTGGCGGCAGGCATCCTTGCCGAGATCAAGGATGAATATCCCCGATCGTTCTACGCCCCGGAGGTGATGAAAATCGCCTACGGCGAAGCGGAATCGCCGGAGCACCCCAAAGACCCTTCCTGATTCACTGCAAACCCACGCGAAGCCCCTTCTCCCCGATCTCAAACGGCACAATCTCCTCGCTGCACGCGCTCCCCCGGTGCTTGGCCACGTACAGGCCGCGGCCCAGGCGATGGCCCTCGCGGACCTTGCCCAGGTAGAGGATCGTGTTGGCGTTGGAGAGGAGGTCCCCCTCGCCCAGCGGCCGGCTGATGAGGTCGTCGAGCATCGCCTCGTGCGACGTCGCCAGCACCAGGCACACCACTTTCTTCGGATCGTACACGTGCTGCGCGACGGCGGACTCGTTCCGCCGAAACGCCTGGCGAAACAGGTCGCGGGCCACCCAGTCCGGGTCCTTCAGAAAGATCTGGTGGTAGATGTACTCGATGAGCTGGAACTGCACGGATTCGCCGGGCCGGTCGGCCGGCTCGACGCCGTCGATGACGGCGCGCCGCACGCCCCGCACGAAGTTGCCATAGAAGAAGGCGATCGTGCGCGCCAGCCGCTCGGCCAATTCGCTCTGCCACAGCCGCCAGGCGTCGTCGTCGAGGTCGCGGCGCGTGACGCGCCGGCCGCTGTGATCGAAGACGTGCAGGTAGTCGCCGTGCCGCCGGTCCGCGTCGAAAAAGCCCTCGAGCCGCACGTCGTCCGCGGCGCCCGCGGCCTCCATTTCCCAGCCGAACATTTTTCGCGCGTACTGAGAGTGGCTTTGCGAATCGCCGCGGCAGGCCATGTCGAAGAGAATGCCCCTGCGTCCCTCCTGCGAGGCGCCGGCCTGGGCGAATTGCAGCCCAAGCTGCGTCTTGCCGATGCCCGTAGCCCCCAGCGCGACCACGATCGTGCCGGGCAGGAATCCCCCGCCCAGCATTTCGTCGAGGCCGGGAACGCCGGTCGAAACGCGATCGCCGTGAGTCATGGCACCAGGTCCTGAAAGTCCCAACGGTCCCGGTCAGCATAGTATCCCTTCGCCTTGCTGTCCGGTCCCTTCTTGGGGCCCAGGGAATTGTGCCTGGCGCCTTGACCAAGCCGCCGTCGCCATATTGACTGGTGCGTGCCGGTCGGCTGCTTTCACCCTGGGTTGCGCGTCCATGTCGTTCGTGAATTGAGGTCCGTCGCGTGACGGTCTTGTGCGTTTGCTTGCTTTCCGCGTTTCTCGAAAGGAACACTGATGTTGAAGCTTAAGTGGTTGGCGTTCGTCGTGGCCGCCTGGTTCGTTGCGCCCGCGGTGTTGGCTCAGGCGCCGCCGGAGCCCGGTCCGGAGCACAAGAAGCTCAAGGAGCTCGAAGGCACCTGGGACGCCGTCATCAAAATGGGCGGCGAGGAGCAGAAGGGCGCCGTCACCTACAAGATGCAACTCGGCGGGCTCTGGCTGGTGGGCGACTTCGAGGCCGACTTCGGCGGCATGAAGTTCAGCGGAAAGGGCCTGGACTCGTTCGACCCGGCCAAGAAGAAGTACATCAGCATTTGGGTCGATTCGATGGGCAGCAGCCCGCTCATCATCGAGGGCACCTACGACAAGGAGGGCAAGGTGCTGACGATGGCCGGCGAAGGCCCCGGCCCGGACGGCAAGCCGACGAAGTACAAGACGACCACCGAGAACAAGGACAAGGACACGATTTTCTGGACGATGGTCACGGCCGGTGCGGACGGCAAAGAGGGCGAGATGATGTCGATCACCTACAAGCGCCGGAAGTGAGCGGAAAGGGCGGATCAACCGGCCTGGGCGCGACTTGGCCGGCTCTGAGGTCGTTCAACCGCAGCGCGGGCGCGAAGCCGGCGCTGCGGTTTCTTTTTCGCTGCCGCATTCGCATCCGCATCAGACTGCCCAGCCGCCGGCATACTCGCCCGGCGCCAGGTTGTCCGGTGCCCTTTGGGCGTTGGCCCGATGCAAGATAACGGGCAAAAACGGCCTGTAACGGCCCCGCGCTTTTCCCTGAGGATTGCGCGCGGTATCCTGTACAATGGTGGAGTCAGGGTGGGGCCTTGTCGCATCTTGGTCCCCGCGTTTCTGCGCGCTACGTGACGAGGAGTGAGGTCATGAACGCACGCTTCCAGGGCCTTGGGGCGTCCGCATTGATTCTTGCCTTGGCGGCGACGCTGGCCGGCCCGCCCTCGACGGCCTGGGGCCAGAACCCCACCGGCGCCGAGCCTATCCCCTCCCTGGCCTATCGCAAGATCTTTTTCGCCCTGTACGAGGGCGAAACGAAGGACGCGATCCGCGGCTTCGAGTCCGAAGGCCGCGGCGCCATCAAGGGCGTCAACGGACGCTGGATCGACTCCATTTGCTATCACTGCATGACCGGCGAGTCCTATTACCAGATGGGCGTGCCGGCCGAGGCCCTGAAGCACTTTCGGCTTGCGCTCCAGCAATATTTGCCGTATGCCGACTTCATGCACCGCGTGGAATGGCGGCCGCTCCGCGGCAGCAACCGCCGGGTGAACATCACCTGGGGCGGACCGAAAAACGTCGTGGCCTATGCCGATATTCCCGGCCGGATGTCGATGACCCTGGGCGGGCTGCAAAAGGTTCCCGGTCCCCAGGGCCCGATCATCAGCAATGCGCGCGTGGTTCCGATCGATGTGACCGAGATCGTGCGCTGCCTGGCCCATTCGATCCGCCGGTACGGGGAGCTGCTGGGCCCCACGGCTGCCGACGACCCTGTGCTCCGCGACGTGCTGGCGGTGCTCGCCAAGAAGGGCGTCGTGCCCGTCAACACCTGGGGCGAGGCCTGGATCGACGTGCTGTTGGGCTGCGCCTTCAGGGCCCAGGGAAAAATCGGCGACGCCGTGCCGCACCTCAAGCGCGGCCTCTTCGTCCAGGGCGGCGAGTTCTATCACCCGCTCACGTCGGTCGCCATGATCGAGCTGGGGCTGGTGGCGATCGGCGATTCGGACTTCAAGGGCGCCGCCGGCTGGTTCGAAGAGGCCACCTACCCGGCCGCCTTCTACGGCGATGAATACGCCGGGCCCCTCGTCATCGAGGAGGCCCTGCACTACGGTTACATCGCGTTTCACCTCTCCAATCGCAAGGGCGTCTACCCGATCCTGGAGCCGGTGGCCGCCTGGGCCAGGCAGCGCGGCGACTACAAGCACCTCTACGCCTCCGTCATGTGCTCGGCGGCGGAAAACCTGGCCGCCCTCGGCCAGACCGCCAAGGCCGCGCAGCTCTTGCTGGACGTCCGCGCCTGGTGCAACAAAAAGCAGATGATGCTGGGACGGACCGGCGCCCGCTGGAATCACGTCACCGCCATCACGCAGTACCAGCAGGGGCACGTCGCCGCCGGCGACGATTCGATGGCTGCCGCCTTGAAGTTCATGCAATCCGGCGGGTCGCTGTGGATGTTCCACATCGGACTCGTCGACGACCTCTACCGCTCCGGCAAGCTGAAGGACCGCGTGGCCTGCACGCTCTACGAGCGCGTGCTCCGCGACCCCCTCAGCGCCGATTGGATGATCCAGCCGCTCGAGGCGCTCTCCGTGCTCGTCGCTCCGCACGAGCTCGTCTTCGAGCATTGGTTCGAGGCGAACATGGCGCGGCAGGAAGTCGAACGGGCGATCGAAATCACCGACATCATCCGCCGCCACCGCTTCCTGGTCAGCACGCAGTTCGGCGGCCGCTCGATCGCGCTCCGCTGGCTGCTGGAGAGCCCCCCCGAGGTGCTCGACCAGAAGGCCGCGCTCATGCGCCGCGACATCTTCCTGCAATACCCGGAGTATGAAGCGCGAAACGTGCAGGTGAAGCAGGTGCGGGCCCATCTCTCGGCCATGCCGCTGGTCAACGACGACCCCGCGATCAAGAAGGCGCAAGCCGAGGCGTTGGCGTCGCTGGCCAAGTTGAGCCTCGAGCAGGAGGCGCTCTTGCGGCAGATCGCGGTGCGGCGCGAGCCTGCGCCGCTCGTCTTCCCGCCGCTGGCCTCCACCAAGTCGCTGCAGCAGAGCCTGCCGGACAACCAGGCGGCGCTTATCTTCTACGCCAGCAGCCGGGCCGTTTACGGATTCATGCTGAGCAAGACCGGATACAACGCGTGGCGCGTCATCAAGCCGAAGGATCTGGCGAACCTCGTCAAGAGGCTCCTCCGCGATATGGGGAATTACGAGACCAACCGCGCGGTGCCGCTGCCGGAGCTGGCCGACGACGCCTGGAAAAAGACGGCCACGCAGTTGGCCGAAGAGATGTTCCGCACGTCCGGCGGCGTGCAACGGGCCCAGATCGGGCCAAACGTCCAGGAGCTGGTGATCGTGCCGGACGGCCTCCTCTGGTATCTGCCGTTCGAGTCGCTGCACGTATCCGTCGGCGGCCAGGAGCCCAAGCCGCTCATCTCGCTGGCGCGAATCCGCTACGCGCCGTTCGCGTCGATGGTGTCGGTCGACCCCCGGGCGCGCCGCCGGGCCGCCAACACGGCCGTCGTCGTCGGCAGGCTCTTTCCCGGCGCGGGACGCGACGGGCAGGCCCGCGCCGCCTTCGACGAGCTCAGCCAGGCCATGCCGGGAACCGTAGCGCTCCAAAACGATTTGCCAGGGCCTTCGTCGGTCTATTCCGCGTTTTTCGACCGGCTGGTGGTGCTGGACGACGTCGCCCCCGGCGACACGCCTTATACCTGGACGCCCGTCACCACCGACAAGGGCGTCGGCGCGACCCTCGATAGCTGGCTGCCGCTGCCCTGGGGCGGGCCGGAGCAGGTGCTCTTTCCCGGCTTCCACACCCAGGCCGAAAACGCGCTGAAGGAGCGCGCGGACGGCAGCGAGGTTTTTCACAGCGTCTGCGGCTTGATGGCCAGCGGGGCACGCACCGTCGTCCTGGCCCGCTGGCGCACCGGCGGCAAAAGCTCCTACGACCAGATTCGGGAATTCACCCAGGAATTCCCCCATTCCACGGCCTCCGAAGCCTGGCAACGGTCGGTTTTCCTGGCCTTCGACGCCGACCTCGTGCCCGACCAGGAGCCGCGCGTGCAGGTCACAGGAAACGAGGCTGCCGTCAAGACCAACCACCCGTTCTTCTGGGCGGGAATGATGATGGTCGACACGGGAACGGTCCCCCCGAAGGACGACGCCAACACGGCCGGCCAGCCGGCCAAGGCGCAGCGGCCCCCCGGCGGGTAGGCCATTCCCCCTCGTAGGACGGCCTTGGTAGGACGGCCCTTCCGGGCCGTCGTGGAAAACACGGCCCGGAAGGGCCATCCTACAGCCCGTAAATCCGGCACGAGCTTGCAAACGGCCTTTGGGCTGCTTATTCTTAAGCAAGGCAAATCCCATTACCGGGGGGCGTCTAGCGCCGGAGTGGGAGCGGAACGTTTCTGTACTTTGTCGTCGCGGCCAAACGCATTGGAGAAGAGGCCACGACGGGTTGTCCGTTCATGGGAAGGGGAGGACCTGTATGATCCGTCGTCATCGTGGTTGGAACGTCGTGGCCGCGGCGCTCGCCGTGTCCGCGGGGCTGACTTTGGGCATCAGCCCGATCTTTGCCGGCTTCCGCATCAGCGCGGTCGGCGGCGTGGTGGTGGACCCCCAGGGCGTGCTCAAAGCTCCGGACGTCGACGCCACCAAACACCTGGTCGAGCTACGCGCCGCGCAGCTCAAGAAGCTGCCGGCCGACATCAGCAAAGCCGGCATGCGGCACATCTCGCTCAAGCGCCTCATCGCCGCCATCCAGGACCGCAAAGGCCGCGGCGAGATGGACGTCCTCACCGACGAGATGGTCTACATGGCCGGCATGACCCGGCTGCAGTACGTCTTCGTCTACCCAGAAGAGAACGACATCGTGCTCGTCGGACCCGGCGAGGCCCTCAAGCTCACCGACGCGGGCGACATGGTCGGCGCCGACAGCGGCCGTCCGGCCCTGCGGCTCGAGCAGCTTCTGATCGCCCTGCGGAACGCCGAAAAGGCCGCCCAGCAGCCGATCACCTGCTCCATCGACCCGACGAAGGAAGGCATCGCCGCCGTGCAGGCCTACCTCCGCTCGCAGACGCAGTTCAAGCCGCAGACCGCCGCCGAGGTCGAAAAGGCCCTCGGCCTGCAAAACATCACCATCTCGGGTGTTGACGCCAACAGCGACTTCGCCCGCACCATGGTCGCCGCCGACTACCGCATGAAGCGGCTGGCGATGGCCATGGACGAGGCCCCCGTTTCCGGCCTGCCGAGCTACCTGTCGATGCTCTCGGGCGGCAGCACGGGCGTGCAGAGCATGACCCCGCGCTGGTGGCTGGCCCCGAATTACGAAGCGGTCGTCCGCGATGCCGACGGTCTGGCCTGGGAGCTCAAGGGCCAGGGCGTGAAGTGCCTGACGGAAGACTCGCTGATCTCGGCCTCGGGCGACGTGCAGTCGAAGACCGGCAAGACGAGCGCCAAGGCGCAGCGCTGGGCCGACCTCATGACGGAGCGCTACGACGAGCTGAGCACGAAGATCGCCGTCTTCGGCGAGCTGCGGAACATCATGGATATGGCGGTCATCTCCGCCCTGATCGTGAAGGAAGACCTGCCGGCCAAGTCGGGCTGCGACATCGCCGCCCTGCTGGACAAGGACCTGGCGCCGCTTATGGACCTCGGCGTTCCGCAAAAGGTCGACAGCAAGGCCAGCGTGGTCAAGGCCGGCAGCAAGTTCATCATCAGCGCCTCGGGCGGCGTGGAGATCAACTCCTGGGGCGTTTTGGAAAACGTCAAGGAGAGCAAGGACATGGCCACGCTCCGCCAGAAGAACGCCCACGAGGGCATGCACTGGTGGTGGAACTAACGTAGGGTAGGCGGCCCGCCTGCCGTTCGTTCCCTCTCCCCTTGCGGGGGAGGGTCAGGGTGGGGGGGCGCGGGGGCGCTCGACTGGGGACCGCCCGCACGACGGTTTGAATTCAAAGAAGCCGACCGGGCCAGTTGATCGTTTGACGACACCTGCCCGGCGGCCTTAAGCACAACGTTTCCGCCTGATCTACTGCCGGCCGGAGGGCGCTGAAGCCCTCCGGCCGGGTCTTTTTCTTGCCGGCGGGTAGTGTCCTAATCTCAACCCCGGTCCCCGACCTTGGCGCAGCGAGGGGACGGGGAGGGCGAGCGGACGGCAAGACGGGATTTCTCCTCAAGTCGTTTCACGGCAAGCAATTGAAAAGAGTCTGAATGGCGGTTGCAAATATTCTTGCAGGGAATAAAATATCTGTTTCCGAATTCCTCTTCGGCCGATTCATTCCTAGGTGGTATAATGCAATGTGGGTGTACGTAGAGAATGGAGAGTTTGAACGCAGGAAGCGGAAGTTTCAAAAGCGGCACCGTCAAGAGACGCTGAACGCGCTCGACAATGTGGCCGCCTTTAAGGGTGCGCTTGAAAGCGGACTGAAGCCGCAGCAGATCATTCGCGGGTTCATTCACAACGAGCAGCACGGCGTCCTAGCGATGGACGAGAGCGGACCCAAAAACCCCAAGAAGGTGGTTCGCGTCTACGTTTATCCTGATGAACCGAAGTGCGAATTGCATGTCATTACGATTGGAGACAAGGACTCACAGACGGAGGACGTGAAATACTGTCACGAGTACGTGGACAGCGTTTTGGCTGAACGCCCTTGGAGATTCTAAATGACCACGGGGAAGCGTTGTGAAAAGATTTCGGAGTTGGTCAGGGATGGATCGGCCGAAGGCGATTCCTTTGTTGAGGAGTTGGCAGAACAAATCAGCAAGAGGCGGCTGGTCCGTCTGTTGGCAACTCTGCGCGATCGTCATTCGGTGACACAGGAACAGGTTGCGCACAACCTTGACTGCCAGCAGAGCCGCATTTCCAAACTGGAAAATGGCTTTGATGAGGATGTCACCATCAAAGACCTCGTTGGCTACGCGAAGGCCGCCAACAGCGACTTGGGAATCGTGTTCAAGAGCCGCGATCTGTCTCTCGTTGACGTAGTTAAGGCTCACGCCTGCGGCATCAAGCGGTGCCTTGAGAAACTCAACGACCTGGCGAAGGACGATTTTCAAATTGCGAAAGGCATCGCCAATTTTCACGTTGAAACGCTCGTCAACCTTGCCGTCATGATCGCCAAGTCGGCCCGACACCTTCACAAATCGCAACAGACAAGCAACGAGCCAGAGGTTGCCATCCAGGTTCAAGAACCTGAACCGGCACTGGCTGGAACCAAATGCCCAGAGCCACAGGCTGCCCGTGATCCACTCTCTGTTTGATCGGAGAGCGGCCCGCGGTCTGGTTGCAGAATCGGCGTCAAATTAGGACGCTACCTGTCGGCGTACTTGCTTGGCACGGCGCTTTCGCGGCGCGATAATCGCGGCTCCGCCTGGTTGTCTTCTACGTCCCGCCTTTACGGGAGCTGAACCGATGCCGCGAGCGATTTTCCTTGCGATCTCCCTGTGCGCTTTCGTCGTGGCGGGACGGTCTGTTGCCGCCGAAAAAGTCGTGCTCGTCGCCGGCGGCGCAGGGCCCGAAGGCGGCCAGGCGACCGAGGCCAAGCTCGACGGGCCGTTCGGCGTCGATTTCGACAAGTCGGGCAGCGCGTTCCTCGTCGAGATCTCCGGCCATCGCGTGCTCAAGATCGATCGCCAGGGCGTCCTTGCGCGCCTCGCCGGCACCGGCGAAAAGGGCGGCGCCGGCGACGGCGGGCCGCTCCTCAAGTGCCAGTTCAACGGCATGCACAGCCTGGCCGTCGGACCGAAGGGCGAAATCTACGTCGCCGACACCTGGAACAACCGCGTCCGCAAGATCGACCCGGAAAAGGGCGCGATCGCCGCTTTCGCCGGCACGGGCGAGAAAGGTTTTTCGGGCGACGGCGGCCCGGCCGAAAAGGCCACGTTCGGCGGCGTCTACTGCGTCGCGCTCGATCCGGCGGGAAAGAAGCTCGTCCTGACCGACCTCGATAACCGCCGCATCCGCGTCGTCGATCTGACGAGCGGCATCGTCACGACCACCGCCGGCAACGGCGAAAAGGGCAAGCCCCAGGACGGCGCCGACGCCAAAAGCTCGCCCCTCGTCGATCCGCGGGCGGCTGTCATGGACTCGCAGGGCAACCTCTACATCCTGGAGCGCGGCGCTAGCGCCCTGCGGGTCGTCGATTCGGCCGGCAAAATCCGCACGCTGATCGGCGACGGCCGCGGCGAGCTGGCCCTCAAGGGCCCCAAGCACCTCTGCCTCGACCGGGATGGGAGCGTGATCGTCGCCGACACGGAGAACCACCGCATCCTGCGCTACGCGCCGCGCGACGGCAAGACGGCGCTCGTGGCCGGCACGGGCAAGAAGGGCGCGGCCGGCGTGGGCGGCCCGCCGCGCGAGGTCGAGCTGAACCAGCCGCACGGCGTGACGATCGGCCCCGGGGGCGAGCTTTTCATCGTCGACAGCTCGAACAACCGGGTGCTGAAGATCGTGCGGGACTAATTCGTCAAAAGAGCCGCATCTGCACCCGCTTCCCCAGCCGCTCGGCCGGCAGGCCCAGGTCGCAGAGGCACTCCACAAAACTCTCCGGCCCGTGCGTGCAGTAGACGCGTTCCGCCCCCACCTGCCGGACGGCCTGCACCAATTCGTCGAAATCCGCGTGGTCCGAAAGCGGCACCGCGTGGTCCGTACACCACCGGCGGGCCGCGCGGGGGTCGATGGCCCAGCCCGTGGCCGCGATCGACACGATCTTCCGCCGCGGCAGCGACGCCGCCTGATGCGCCCGCGGCGGCAGCACGACGGCGTGGTTCTCCGGCACCTGGTGATGGAAAACGTCGTGCTTGCCCAGCTCGACGCCGCACTCCGCGTATACCCGGCTGATCGCAAACACGCTCTTGTGCTGAAGCACGCCGATGCCCGCGTCGGTCAGAATCCGCGTGACCTCCTGGGCCTTGCCGAGCGCGTAGGCGTAAACGACCGGCACGGCCCCGGCCCGCAGCGCGTCGCGCACGATCTCGACGAGCGTCGCCTCGACCGCGGCGCGCTTGGGAAACCGATACCGCGGGTCGCCGAACGTGCTCTCGATAACGAGAATGTCCGCCCGCGGCGGCTTGGCCGCGCCCGCCGTCCGCGACGCCGAGAGCTTGAAGTCGCCCGTGTACAAGAGCCGCCTTCCCCGCTCCTCGGCCAGCAGCATGGCCGAGCCCAGGCAATGCCCGGCCGGAAACGTCGTGAGCGTCACGCCGCCCCACTGCAGCGGCTCGCCGTAAGGCAGCGTGCGGACGTCGCGCTGGCCGAAGCGGTGCTGGTAAAGTAGCGCCGTCTCGGGCGTACACAGGGCCAGCTCGTGCCGCGCCACGTGGTCCGTGTGCGCGTGCGAGATGAACCCCTGGGGCTGGCGGCGCGGAACGTCGACCGCCAGCCCGGGCGTGCGCAAAAAAAGTCCGCGGTCGAAGTAGAACAAACGGACAGCTCCTCGAGGGCGCGTGAATCCAATCCCGCCGGATGCAACCGGCGGGCTTGGGGATGCGTTCCGCGCGACGAATAGAGTATACGAGGAATCCGCCGGCGCGCGTGCCCCCTGGCATGTGCGCGATGTTTCGCTCATATTGAACCACGAACATCCAGACCACCGGAGGCAGCCTCCTTGCGATTGCCATCGCACTCCACCACGATCCTCACCGTCCGCACGCGCGGCAAGGTCGCCCTCGGCGGCGACGGCCAGGTGACGCTGGGCACCTCCATCATGAAGGGCGACGCGGTCAAAATCCGCCGCCTGGCCGACGGCAAAGTGCTCACCGGCTTCGCCGGCTCTAGCGCCGATTGCTTCGCCCTGCTGGAGCGGTTCGAGGCCAAGCTGAAGGAACATCCGGCGAACATCCCGCGCGCCGCCACCGAGCTGGCCAAAGACTGGCGCACCGACCGCGTGCTGCGGCGGCTGGAGGCCCTGTTGGCCGTGGTCAGCCCCGAGCACACGCTGCTCGTCACCGGCGGGGGCGACGTGATCCAGCCCACCGACGGCGTCCTGGGCATCGGCTCCGGCGGCAGCTACGCCGTGGCCGCCGCCCGCGCGCTCATCGCCCATTCCAACCTGTCGGCCGCGGAGATCGTGCGGCGGTCGCTGGAGATCGCCGCCGGCATCGACATCTACACCAACACGAACATCCTGGTCGAGGAATTGGCGTGCCCGAGCTGAAATCCAGCGACGAAGAGCCCACCAGCGAAAAACCGCGCGACAAGAAGCGCAAGGGCGACAAGCCGCGCGACGACGCGCGCGACGACGCGCCTTGGGGCTTGCGCCCGCGCGACCTCACGCCCCGCCAGATCGTCGCCGAGCTGGACCGGCACATCGTCGGCCAGGAAAAGGCCAAGCGGGCCGTGGCCATCGCCGTCCGCAACCGCTGGCGGCGGCAGCAGCTCGCCCCCGACATGCAATCCGAAGTGACGCCCAAGAACATCCTCATGATCGGACCGACCGGCGTGGGCAAGACGGAAATCGCCCGCCGCCTGGCGAAGCTCACCGGCGCCCCGTTCATCAAGGTCGAGGCCACGAAGTTCACCGAGGTGGGCTACTACGGCCGCGACGTGGAGAGCATGGTCCGCGAGCTGGTCGAGAACGCGATCGCGCTGGTGCGCGAGAAGGAGCGGAAGGACGTCGAAGGCGAGGCCGAGGAGCGCGTCACGGAGCGGCTGGTCGATTTGCTGTTGCCGCGGCCGGCGTCGCTGCAGGAATCCGAGGACGAAACCGGCCGCCGCGACCGCAGCCGCGACCGCATCCGCGCCAAGCTCCTGGCCGGCGAATTGGAAGAGGGCAAGGTCGAAGTGACCATCGAGCAGCGTGCCGTGCCCATGATGTTCACCGGCGGCGGCCTGGAGCAGATGGACTTCGACATCCAGGGCATGTTCGAAAAAATCCTCCCCAAGCACACCGCCCGCCGTGAAATGACCGTGGCCGAGGCCCGCAAGGTCCTCTTCGAGCAGGAGTGCGAGGCGCTCGTCAACCAGGAGAAGGTGAACAGCACGGCCATCGGCCTGGCGGAGAACCTGGGGATCATTTTCCTGGATGAGCTGGACAAGATCGTGGCCAGCGAGAGCAAGGGGGCGGACGTCTCGCGGCAGGGGGTGCAGCGCGACTTGTTGCCGATCGTCGAGGGGACGACCGTGGCCACGAAATACGGTTACGTGAAGACGGACCACGTCCTGTTCATCGCGGCCGGTGCGTTTCACCGCCACAAGCCCAGCGACCTGATGCCGGAGCTGCAGGGGCGGTTTCCGATCCGCGTCGAGCTTTCCGACCTGACGCGAGACGACTTCATCCGCATCTTGCGCGAGCCCAAGAACGCCCTCACCCGCCAGTACCAGTCGCTGCTCGAAACCGAGGGCGTGGCGATCCACTTCACCGACGACGCGGTCGAGCTGCTGGCCGACTACGCCTTCCGCGTCAACCAGACGTCGCAGAACATCGGCGCCAGGCGCCTGGCGACGATCATGGAGCGGCTGCTCGAGGAGCTCTCCTTCGAGGCGGCGGACATGAAGTCGGGCAAGGTCGTGGTCAACGCGGCCTACGCCAAGGAGCGGCTGGAGGACGTGACGGCCGACGAGGACCTCTCGAAGTTCATTCTGTAAGCGGCGTTCCGGCCGCGTCTTTTTCGTCGCTCATGGCCGCCGACGGGGCCCGCTGCGCCTGCCACCGTTGAAGTCGCCGCAGGGGCGCCTGGTCGTTCAGCGACCAGGACGTCGCGTTCCCAAACCCGTCCGCGAAATTTTTGAGATTTTCCGAAAAAATGCTTGACGGCCCCCTCGGAAATACATAGCCTGCTATGCGGTGGGGAGAAGGGGTGGTCTGTCTCCACGGTCCACCCCCTCTCATTTCCTGATCCATTTCCGTTCTCTCGTGGGTGAAAGGGCCAACCATGATCATGTTGCGCCGTGGGTTCGGCGTGCGCCGCGGGTTCACTCTCGTCGAGCTGCTGGTGGTGATCGCCATCATCGGCATTCTGATCTCGCTTCTCTTGCCGGCCGTGCAGGCGGCGCGCGAAGCGGCCCGGCGGACGTCGTGTCAGAACAACCTGCACCAGCTCGGCATCGCGATGCACAACCATCACGATACCTACAACTACCTGCCCCACGGCGGCTCGTGGGACTGGAATGGTCGAACCGTGCCAGACCCGCGTCCGACGGCGCTCCGCATCACGCTGATTAACGGCGTTCCGGCCGTCGGGATTCAACAGGGCTTTGGCTGGGGGTATCAGATCCTCCCGTTCATGGAGCAGCCGCAGGCCCATAACGCTCCGCTCCCCGTCAGGCTCCTCAGCGGCGACACGCCCGAGGGCTTCAAGAGCCGCGTGGCCGTCAGCTCTCCCATCGCCACGTTTGCCTGCCCGACGCGCCGCACCGGCGAACTGCGGCATCAGGAAGCGTTTCGGCCGTGGGCCTGGCCGAACCCGTGGCCGGCTGCCGCGGGCAGCCTTCGCTACATGCCCTGCGACTACGCCTGCGACGCCAGCGGCGAGGGTTGCATCGAGTCCTTGCGCGCCCATCCCTTCGGCGCCATCACCGATGGGCTCTCCAACACGATGCTCCTGGCCGAGAAGCGCAAGCCCGCGCGCTGGTACACCCACGCCTGGCTCGGCGACGACGACCAGGGGTATGCCTCGAACTGGGACTGGGACGTGGTGCGCTGGACGGCCAGGGTCAGGCGCCGGGACCGGAACCGCGACCCGATCGTGCCGGGCGGCATCCAATACTTTGAGCCGTGGCCCGACACCTTCCTGCCGAACCTGCACGACGGCGGCCACCGCTTCGGCGGTCCGCACCCGGCCAAGTTCAACATCATGTACGCCGACGCGTCCGTGACTGGGATCCGGTACAACATCGATCGCGAGGTTTGGCGCCGGCTGGGCTACCGGGCGGACGGGCTGCCGGTCCAGAGGGACTAGGTAGCCCTCACGCTCCGCGTGAGGTGGCCTGTTGGGGTCTTCGGGAAAATGCTCGACGGCCCCGGCCTGAATACATAGCTTGCTATACAAATGGTGGGGGAGAGGGCCCCCCGGGGCCCTTCTCTCATTTTTCATTTCCGTTCTCTCCTCGTTGGTGAAAGGGCCAAATATGATCACGCTGCGCCGCGGCTTTACTCTCGTTGAGCTGTTGGTGGTGATCGCCATCATCGGCATCCTGATCGCACTCCTCTTGCCGGCCGTGCAGGCGGCGCGCGAGGCGGCGCGCCGCACGTCGTGCCAGAACAATTTGCACCAGTTGGCCATCGCCTGCCACAACCACCACGACGTGTACAACTTCCTCCCCTCGGGCGGCTTTAACTGGTGGTACCACGCGCAGTACCGCAACGGCATCCCCGCCACG
>JACOUI010000061.1 GCA_016177915.1 Planctomycetia bacterium | reverse complement strand
TCGCCAGAGGCGAACGCTTACGGAAACCGCATCGATTCGTGTGCCAGCCGGTCATTTCGCCATGACCGACAGCGAGCCGCCACTGAATCCTACGAGTCACCTGCCCGAAAATCGCCCTTTTTCCGACAGACTGTAGTTAGACGACAACCGTCGTCAATCCGTTTCTGCCGGATTTGTGAAAATGCGGCAAATGTGTGGCAATTTGGGAATTCTGGGAGATAATGCGTGGCTCCGGGGGGCTGTCGCACCCTGGGCGCACTTCGTTGCATACCGTGGAGAAATCGCATGAAGGCGATTGCTGCCCTGTGCTCTTGGTTCGTCATGTCGCTTCCCACGGCCCTCGCGCAGCCGCCGGACCCTCCCGATCCGGCGATCGTGACGGTCTGCCCCAAGTTCTACTGGGGCGAGTGGGGAGGCATCCACTACTACACGGCCAGCACGTGCTGGACGACGGAGGAACAATGCGTCGAAGGCGGGGAAACGCAGGCCCAGTCGTACCGGATCCACACCACGCAGCCCACCTGCTGTCCACTCTGCAGCGATCCGATTTTCTCGCCCAGCGACAAACTTCCGCCCCCGGTTGGCGACTGCGCGAGCGCACTCTTGCAGCCAGGCAAGAAGTACAACCACCGCAAGCTGCGCTCGGACAAGGTGAAGTTGATGCGCGTGGTCAAGGACAATCAAGGCAAGGACAAAGACGATTACATGAAGCCGAAGGGCGCGGCCGACCCTAATCACGATTACACGTTCAACCCGTTGAATACCATCAAGGTCGTGCTGGATGCGGCCGTCAAAGTCACCAACTCCAACGACGGCAAGGAGAAGTATTTCCGCGTCTTGCATTTGCAGTGCCGTTTTCCGGGCGAAACGGTCGACCGCGATTTGGCCGTCGGCCAGCAGCTCGAAAAACTGCCCGCCGGCACCGTCTTGTCAGCGGAGTTCGTCGACGATCCCAACAACGAGTTCTTCGCGGAAGTGAAAACGGAGCTGGGCGCGGTGGTTTACCAGGTCGAGGCACACGAGAAGCTCAAGAAAAAGCCGTAGCCGCGCTGCGGCGCCGCTCCCTTACGGCCGCTCACTTCGATCGCGCCGGCTGATCGCGTACTGTCACGAACTGCGGCTCCGCGCTGCGGCAGCAGCGGAAACCGAGGCCCGGCAGCGACACCGTGACCGACTGCGATCCACGCAATGCCACACCGTGCTTCGCTTCTTTTGGATTGTAGTGCCCCAGGACGACGGAAAGCGGCGCGCCGCGCACGACCCGGACATTGCGGTCGATCGGAAAGTCCAGCATGCGGATATCGGGCCGGGACTTCTCCACCCACTCGCGGGTTCCCGGATAGTACATCATCACCGAATCCGTCCACTCCCCGACATTGGAATAAAGCCCAAACACGCCGGCCTGCGCCTTCGTCTGGTCGTAGTTGGGCGTCTTCACCGGCCCCAGCGGCCAGTCGCCCCAGCCTTCGGGCGGCTCGTCGTTTCCCCACGGATAGCGGGTCGTGCCCCCGTTACTGGCCGCAAACTCGTATTCCGATTCGCTCGGCAGGCGCTTGCCCACTTTCTCCGCGTAGTGCCGGGCCAGCGAGAAATCGACGTACACGAGCGGCTTATCGTTGTCCTCGTCCGTCGTCTCGCCCAACGGCTCGGGCAGCATCGTGAGCACCCTCCGCGCCTGCCCGATCGTCACTTCCGTCGCGTCGAGGTAGAAGGCGGCGATGGAGCGCGAGTGCGGGACGGCCCCGGCGTCAAAGCGTTCGTCTCCCATCGTGAAGGGCCCGCCGGCGAACCGGACCATGTCCTTGACGACGTCGGCCTCGACCGGCACGTGGATCGCCGCCAACTCGATCTTGCCGTTGACCTCCTTCCAGTTGAACTCCGACCGGAACGAATTGCGCAGGATCGTGCCCGGCTTGGGCACGTGGCGGTACACTTGATGGAATCCCCGGCCCGGAACGACCGCCTCGACCAGGTAGTCGCCCCAGGGAAGCTGCACTTCGACGGGCGTGACGCCGTCCGCGCGGTACACCGTGTCGCGCTTCCACCGGCCCGTCGTTTCGTCGACGGCCACGAACGCCACGTGCGCGCCCGCAGGCACGGTCGATAGCTTCACGGTTACGAGCTGCCTTCCGGGAGGCAATGACGGCGCAGTCCGCGCCCCGTTGCCCCCGGTCCCTTTGTTTTCCGGCGGCCAGATCGCAAGCACGACGCCCAAAAGCGCCAAGACGCAAATTCCCAAAAGGCCCGCCGCGACGTGCAGCGGACGCCGCCGCGCATAGCGCCACGACCGCTCCACCGCTCCCACCGGCCGCGCGTGGATGGGCTCGCCGCGCAGAAACCGCCGCAAATCCTCCGCTAGGTCCTGACCCGTCTGGTAGCGCTGCTGCGGCGACTTTTCCAGACACTTGAGCGCGATCGTCTCCAGGTCGCGCGGGATGTCCGGCTTGAGCCGGCGCGGCCGCGGCGGCGGATCGTCCAGGATCTGCATCACCAGCACTTGCTTCCCCCCGCGAAAGGGAAGCACGCCGGTCAGCATCCGGAACAGGATCACGCCCAGGCTGTAAATGTCGCTCCGGGCGTCGGCATGATGCCCTTCGCCGCGCGCCTGCTCGGGCGACATGTAGGCGGGGGTGCCGACGAGCCGGCCGTGCTGCGTCAGGAGGGTGTCGCCGATGTCCTGTTTGGCCAGGCCGAAATCGGTGAGGCGCGGCCGGCCCTGGCGATCGACGAGGACGTTGCCCGGCTTGACGTCGCGGTGCACGACGCCCCGCTCGTGCGCGTGGTTCAGGGCCTCGGCGAGCTGCGCGACGAGTTCCGCCGATTCGGCGTGCGTCGGCTCCTGGATCTCGATCCAGTCCTGCAGCGAGGCCCCCTCCACAAAGTCGCTGACAATGTAGGACTGGCCGTTCTGGCTTCCCACCTCATGGACGCTGACGATGTGCGGGTGGGCGAGCTGGGCCGCGGCCCGCGCCTCGCGGCGGAAACGCTCGACGTCTTCCGGCGTGAGCTGCTCTCGGCGCGGGACCTTGACGGCCACCAGCCGGTCCAGCTCCGTGTCGCGCGCCTTCCACACGCTGCCGTAGGCGCCCGAGCCAATGATTTCCAGCAGCTCGAAACGGCCCAGGCGGAAGGTCTCGTCGTCGTGATAGGTCGCCGTCGGCGGGCTGGTGCGGTTGGTGAAGTGGCTGCCGCAGGTCGGGCAGGTGACGTCGACGCCCGCCGTGTCGTCGGCGACGTCGACGCGCTCGTAGCAATAGGGGCAGCGTGCTTTCATTGTGGCAGCGCCCGGTGGGCGACTTAGCGTGTATTCTACCGCCAGCCGGCGCCCGCAAGCAAATCCGTTCAGCGATGATGCTGATAGTGCCGAAAGCCGGCGGTAGAATTGGCTTGAGGTGCTGAGATTCGACGGGGCGCGGAGATTCCGCATGTCGACGGGGTTAAACGACGAGCAACGCCGGGCTCTCGCGCAAAGCGGTGGTGCGCCTGTCGAAATCACCGACGAGGACACGCAACGACGCTACTACCTCGTCGCGGCTGAGGAATTTGAAAAGCTGCGCAAGCTCCTTGAGCTTGAGCCGATCGACCCCTCGTTTTACGAAGCCGGCGAGATCAGGCTCTATGACGAATGACGTCGATCGTCCGCCAATGTCCGTTCTTTGAACGGACAACGCACGTCGAGGTCGCAGGCGAGACTGTCGAGATTCGCCCGTTTCAAATGTCATTTGGGTGAGCCTTCGGGCCGGCGGACCTCCTTCTCGTCGCTTTCCAGCCATCCTGGATACCGGCCACTCGCTCAACCTCTCGATCCGAGAGGAGCACGTCCGCTCGTGGGCCGGACTTGATCCGCAATCGCTCAAGCCGATCGGGCGCACGACGCTGAACGACCAGCCAGTCATTCTGCGCCGGTGCAACGTGGCGCTTTATCGCAACGTGAAGGGACAACGCGACCGCCATGGGGTGGATGAGCCCGTCGAACTCGTGCTGCGCGAGGGGATCGTCGTCCACCCTCAAGGCGACCCCACCAGCCCTCGTCTGCCGCTGCTTGGGCTTCGCTCGCTGGCACGAAACGGCCTGAAGACGACCATCGACGGGCGCAAAATGGTCGTGTGGATTTGGACAGGTCTCTTCGCCTGGTGATTCCGCCGGGGCCAGTTGGCCATTGGCCGGTCGCCGTGGACATTCGCAGCGCGAAAGTCTCACCTGCGGAAGCCTGTTCGACAGAACGGCCGATCATAGGCGCCGCCTATGAATGCAATAGAAACAAAGTATTTCACCTATTGCCCAGCGGCCCCTATAACACCAGCGTTCCCATGCGTCGAAATGTGGCTCATCGCACAACCACCCGAAAGGAGGCCCGCGATGACCGTTCGCCTCGAACACGCCAATCTCTGCGTCCGCGACGTGGACGCCATGATCCGCTTCCTGCGGACGGCCTTTCCCGACTTCAAGATCCGCGCCGACCGCACCGACCCCGACGGCTCCCGCTGGGTACACGTCGGCACCGACGACACCTACATCGCCCTCTCGGAAGCCGACGGCGATGCCGATCGTCCCTTTCAGCCCTACAGCGGCCTGCCCGGCGTCAACCACTTGGGCTACGAAGTTGATGACGCCGCCGCCCTTCGCGCGCGGATGCTCGCGGCCGGCTACCAGGAATCGACCGTCCCCAACCGCCATCCGCACCGGCGGCGCGTCTACTTCCTCGATCCGGAGGGAAACGACTGGGAGTTCGTGCAGTATTTTTCCGCCGACCCGGCGGAGCGGAATGATTACGGCTTCACGTCCTGAGCCGGGCGAAAAGTGAGGCGAAGCGTGGGATTTCCTTGCAAGCTTGCACCCAAAAACGGAAGAGGTGACAATTCAATGCGGTGATTCAAGGAAGCCCGGCGGCGCCCGGCCACGCCGCGCAATGGCACGGCCCCTGGAGAGACCAACATGAGCGGAGCTGCTAAGGCGGCGGTGGTGCTCCTTTGGCTGGGAGTGACGGGCGCCGCATTCTCGGCGTTCGGCCCGGCGAATGCGGCCGCGGCTGACCAGCAAGAGGCGATCGCGAAGCAATTCGACGACCAGATCCGTCCCTTTCTCGCCCGCCACTGCCTTGCCTGCCACGGCACGGAAAAGCCCAAGGGAAACCTGCGCCTCGACCAGCTTCCGTCGGACTTCGCCGACAAGACCGCCCGGCAAAAGTGGCAGAAGGTGCAAAAGCGCGTCGCCGCCGGCGAAATGCCCCCCAAATCAAAACCGCGCCCCGCTGAAAAAGACGTCGCGGCCCTGTCGAAATGGATTCGCGGACAAGTGGAATCGGCCGAGGCCGCCGAGCGCGCAGCCGGCCGCGTCGTTTTCCGCCGCCTCAACCGCGGCGAGTACGAAAACACCGTCCGCGATCTCCTGGGCGTCAAGACCGATCTCAAAGACCTGCTGCCCCTCGATACCTCGGCCGACGGCTTCGACAACATCGGCGACGCCCTGCACACCTCCTCCTTCCTCATGGAGCGCTACCTCGAGGCGGCCGACACGGCCCGTCGCCCTTCTACCCGCCTGATCGCGGCGCTTACCGCTTTCGCATCTCCGCCCAGGCCGTGCAAAGCGGCGGCAAGCCCGTCACTTACCAGGTCGATGCCGGCCTGATGCTGATGACCGGCAAGATGCACCTTGTGAGCTACTTCGACGCCCCCGCCGACAAGCCCGCCGTCGTCGAGTTCGTCGATGAGCTCGAGGCCCGCAACACGATCCGCATCCTCCCCTACGGGTTGGCCTCCGCCCAAGCCGTCAACAAGGTGGGGGCCGAGGAATACGACGGGCCGGGCGTGGCGATCGATTGGGTGGAAGTCGAAGGCCCCATCAGCGACACCTGGCCGCCGGAAAGCCATCGCCGCATCTTCGGCGACCTGAAGCAGGCCAAGGCGCCCGTCTACAACCGCCCCGACCGCCTGGAGGTCGTCTCGGACGAGCCGGCGGCCGACGCCCGCCGCATCCTGCAAAAGTTCGTCCGCCGCGCCTTCCGCCGCACCGTGACCGACGACGACGTGAAGCCGTTCCTGGATCTCGTCGAGTCGAAGCTGGCCGAGAAATACTCGTTCGAGCAGGCCGTTCGCGTCGGGCTCACGGCGGTCATGGTCTCGCCGGAGTTCCTCTTCCTCCGTGAGAAGCCGGGAAAGCTCGACGACTTCGCTCTCGCCAGCCGCCTCTCCTATTTCCTTTGGAGTTCGATGCCCGATGAGGAGTTGCTCGCGCTCGCCGAAGGGAAAAAGCTCGGGCAGCCCGAGGTGCTTCACAAGCAGGTGGAGCGGATGCTGAATGACCCCAAGGCGGCGGCCTTCACGCAGAATTTCGTCGGCCAGTGGCTCGGCCTGCGCGACATCGATTTCACCGAGCCGAGCCACATCCTCTACCCCGACTTCGACGACATGCTCAGGGAGTCGATGGTCCGGGAGACGCAGCTATTCTTCGTCGAGGTCCTCAAAAACGACCTGAGCCTCACGAACTTCGTCGCCTCCGACTTCACAATGCTCAACGGGCGCCTGGCGAAACACTACGGCATCGCCGACGTCGAAGGCTGGGAATTCAAGAAGACCCCGCTGCCGGCCGGCAGTCATCGGGGCGGCGTCCTGACGATGGCCAGCGTGCTCAAGGTGACGGCCAACGGCACCAGCACTTCGCCCGTCATCCGCGGGGCCTGGGTGCTGGACCGCATCCTGGGCACGCCTCCACCGCGGCCGCCGGAGAACGTGGCGGCGCTGGAGCCGGACATCCGCGGCGCCACGACCATCCGCGAGCAGCTTGCCAAGCACCGGCAAGTTCCTTCCTGCGCAAGCTGCCATGTGAAGATCGATCCGCCCGGCTTCGCCCTGGAGAGTTTTGACGTCATCGGCGGCTTTCGGGAAAACTACCGCACCAGCGGGCGCGGCGAAGCTGTGACCATCGACGGCCGGCGCATGCCCTACCTCAAGGGAAAAAAGGTCGATCCCTCCGACGAGCTGGAGGGCGGCCGGCGGTTCGCAGACATCGACGAATTCAAAAAGCTCCTCCTGGACGACAAAGGCCAGCTCGCCCGCGCCCTGGCGACGAAGCTCGTGACCTACGCGACGGGCGGAGCGCCGTCGTCGGGTGATCAGCCCAAAGTGGAGGCCATCGTCGGGAAGATTCGCGAGAAGGACTACGGCTTCCGGGCGCTGATTCACGAGATCGTGCAGAGCGACCTGTTTCGTCAGAAGTAACGCAAACGCGGAATTGGTGTCAAAATGAGAATCAACATGCTCCCCCGCCGCACGTTCCTTCGCGCCGCCGGCGTCACGCTCGCGCTCCCCTGGCTCGAGGCCCTCGCTCCGAGGCGCTCGCTCGCCGCCGGCGCAGCCGTCGCTGCCCCCAAGCGCCGCATGGTCTGCATCTGCACGCCGCTGGGCGTCCATCCGCCCTATTTCTTCCCGGAGAAGGCCGGCAAGGACTACGAGCCTGGCCCCTACCTGGAAGTCCTCGAGGAATTCCGGGACGACTTCACCGTCATCTCCGGCCTCTCGCATCCCGAGGTCGGCTCCAGCCACGATTCGCTGTACAGCTTTTTGACGGCCGCCCCGCACCCGGAAATCCGCGCCGGCTTCCGCAACTCGATCTCGTTGGACCAGCTTGCGGCCGAAACGATCGGCCGCGAAACGCGCTTCCGCAGCCTCTCGCTGTCGGCCGAGGGTTTCGGCCTCTCCTGGACCCGCTCTGGCGCGCTCGTCCCGCCCGATCTTTATCCGGCGTCGCTCTTCGCGCGGCTCTTTTTGGAAGGCCGTCCCGACGAGGTCCAGGCGCAGGCACGCCGCCTGAAAAGCGGCCGCAGCATCCTCGACACCGTCGCCGAGCAGGCCAAGAACCTAAAGCCCGCCCTCGGCTCGCGCGACCGCGAGAAGCTCGACGAGTACTTCACGAGCGTCCGCGAGCTGGAAGAGCGCATGGCCGTCAGCGAGGAATGGTCCAAAAAGCCCAAGCCGAAGGTCGATGCCAGGCAGCCGCAAAACAACGTGAACTCGGCCGACCTGGTGGGCAAGACGCGGCTCATGTTCGACCTCATTCACCTGGCCCTGCAAACCGACTCGACGCGCCTGATCACGATGCTCCTTTTGGGCACGAGCCTTGTGCCGCCGATCCCAGGCGTGTCGCTGGGGCACCACGACCTGTCGCACCACGGCCAGGACCCCCAGAAAATCGCCCAGCTCAAGACGGTCGAGCTGGAGAAAATGAAGGCCCTCCGCGAGCTGCTCGAAAAGCTCAAGAAAACGAAGGAGGAAGGCGAAACGCTGCTCGACCGCACGATGGTCTTTTTCAGCAGCAACCTGGGGAACGCCAGCAGCCACTCGGCCAAGAACCTGCCCGTCCTTTTGGCCGGCGGCGGCTTCCAGCACGGGCGGCACCTGGCCTTCGACCCGGCCAGCCCGCCGCCCCTTTGCAACCTCTACGTGACGATGCTGCAGCGGCTGGGCATCGAGGCCGACCACTTCGGCTCGAGCACGGGGACGCTGACGGGGCTGGACTCGACTTGAAGCGGTTTCCAGGCGGGGCGCGTATTAGGGCGTTCGGACGGCGACCAACCGCGGTGACAATCCCGCGATACTCGCAGTATCACGTCACGAAGAAGAGAATAGACTCACTCGCTGCCGCCGATCTGCGGGCGTTCTCTACGTCTTTTTCCGAAGCGTTTCGATCACGTGACAGCAGCCGGACCGTTGCGTCTTAATGCACTTCTGCAGCGCGGACTTCAGAACGCGCTGAACGTGGAGTAAGTCTTTGAGTCGCTGGTCGATCTCGGTCAGACGCTCGCGGATGAGAGACTGAACATCGAAGCACGACGGCGTCTGCCCAGTCTGCGTACCAAGCAGCGTCCGAACGTGCTCCAACGAGAACCCAATGGATTGCGCTGCTCGAATGAACTTGAGTCGGCGAAGGGACTCTTCCGTGTACAGCCGGTAGTTCCCCCCGCCACGGTACTCGGGTTCCAAGAGTCCCGTGCGCTCGTAATAGCGGAGCGTCGTTGTGCGTACGCCGGCCGCCTTGGCCAAGCGGCCGATCGTGTACTGGTGCGACACCGCTCTTAACTCCTGGGCCCGCAGCCGTTTGCCCTGTGCAAGGGTAACTCGTTTGAAAAACCCCTTGACCTTACACTCAAGTGTAAGGTCGATAATACACCATCGAGGGACGATCGGCCAGAACGTGGCATACGCGGTACGTTGCGTTGGAAGTGGAGGTGGGTTGCATGAGGACGGACACAGCGGCTGAAAAACGGGTAATCTGCCTACGCTGGGCGCTCTTCTCCAGGATGAATACGCCGCCGAGATTCGCAGTTCTGACGATTCAGGCTGCGCCGCGAACGGGAAGGGCGAATCCGGGTGCAAACCGGTGACGGAAGACACGGGCTGGCGGTTCTGCGACTCGCCGGACTGCGACGTGGTTTACTTCGCGGAAAGCGGCGAGGGCTGGTTCACGAAGTCGCAATTGCGCGTGGCGGTGGGGGTCAAAGAGAGGACGGGCGAGCGCCCCTTGTGCTACTGCTTTGGCCATTCCGTGGAGAGCATCAAGGAAGAGCTTAAGGCGAAGGACCACTCTGAAGCCCTGGAGGACATTCGACGGAAAATGAAAGACCCAGGCTGTCGTTGCGAGGTCACTAACCCTTCCGGCTCATGCTGCCTGGGCAGCGTGGCCAGGGGAATCGAGATCGCGAAGAAGGAGCTAGCCATGGCAGTGAACGAAAGGGAACCGCCGGCTGCGCCGCCGCCGTCAGGCAGCCTCGGCGAGAAGATCTCCAAGGCCGGCGCAATCATCTCCGCGATCGTGGCATCGAGTTGCTGCTGGCTGCCTTTGTTTCTGCTGGCACTCGGCGTGTCAGGGGTGGGCATCGCCTCAACACTTGAGGCGTATCGTCCCGTCTTCATCGTCGTCACGTTCGCATTTCTTGGGGCCGCATTCTATTTCACCTACCGACCGCGAAAGGCGATCTCTGAGGCTGCTCACGGCTGCTGTGCAACCGAGCCAACGGACGCCGAGGGCTGCTGTGCCACGCCGAAAAAGCGGCGAATCAGCATGATGACGATGAACAAGGTCATGCTCTGGGTGGTGACCGCCCTGGCCGTCGCCTTCCTGTTTTTTCCAAGTTACGTGGGGCTGCTTCTGGGCACGAACGGCGGCTCCCCTGTCACTGGCGACATGAATCGGGCGACGCTTGAAATCAGCGGGATGACCTGCGAGGGCTGTGCAGCAACCGTGGAGGCGGCCCTGCGGGCCGTGCCGGGCGTTTCCGCGGCCGCGGTCAGTTACGAGAAAAAGCAAGCCACGATCTTTGTTCCCAAGGGGGAGGATGTACCGAGGAACGCCCTCTTGGAGGCCGTCCGCAAGGTTGGCTACCAGGCGCAGTTCATTGAGGAGCCTGCACGGAATGAGGGCGTCCCGCAGAAACAGAGTGAAGTTCACTGAAGGGAACAACCCCGGAGTTCTCCCCGCCTGGGGTTGGCCGATGGAACGGCCGAAAAGCGGGGGCGGTCATGGATGAAGGAGAAGACGATGCTCAATCGGATGTCCGTGGTTCTGTCGCCAGCCGAAAGACTTCTTCGCCGAAGCCGTGATCGACATGGACGGCACGCTCGTCGTCACCACCGGCGAGTGCAAGGAAGGCATGGACATCTCCTACCAGGGCGAGTGGGGGTACCATCCGCTCTTGGTGTCGCTGGTCAACACGGGCGAGCTGCTGTCGATCGTGAACCGCTCGGGCAACCGGCCCAACCACGAAGGCGCGGCGCCGGAAGCCGACCGCGCGATCGCCGCCGCGGTCTTGGCCGCGGCCAAAACCGCGGCCGCCGTCGTGGGGGGTTCGTGGTGATTCGCCTGCGCGGCGACAGCGACTTCAGCCAGACGGAGCACCTGGACCGCTGGGACGAGGACGGAATCCTCTTTCAGTTCGGCTACGACGCGCGGGAGAACCTCCAGGAAATCGCGGAAAACCTGCCGAAATCGGCGTGGAAGAAGCTGCAGCGGCCGCCGGCCTACGTGGCGCGGGGAGCGAGGCGCGCCAAGGCGCCGCGCGTGAAGCGACAGGTCGTCCGCGATCGGCAGTTCGTGCGCCTGGAACTCAACAGCGAGGAAGTGGCTGAGTTCGAGTATCGCCCGCGGGCCTGCCGGAAGGCGTACCGCATGATCGTGGTGCGCAAGAACATCTCGCAGGAACAGGGCGAGCGCCGGCTGTTCGACGAGGTGCGCTACTTTTTCTACATCACCAACGACCGGAAATCGTCGCCGGCCGAGATCGTGTTCGGCTGCAACGACCGCTGCGACCAGGAGAACCTGGTGGCGCAGTTGGCGGGCGGCGTGCGGGCGCGGCGGTTTTGGCCGCCGCCAAGACGGCTGAGCGCGCCGGTGGACAACC
>JACOUI010000060.1 GCA_016177915.1 Planctomycetia bacterium | reverse complement strand
GACTGGCCGCCGACCACGACCTGGAGGACATCTGCGGCAACAGCATCGGCCGGCCGTTCGAGGTCGACGAAACCCGCCCGCCGGAGGAGAAGGGCGTTCCGAAGGTGACGACGATTCCGTTCGAGGTGCGCTAAGCAGCGATCGCCCGCGGCTGCCGCCAGGTCGCCGCGCAGCCTGCCCACGCCGCAGCACACGGCCCTTTTTCCTAAGGACGACAGTTTTCGACTCGTCCACAACGCGAATCAAGGAGTTTTCATGTCGATCTCCCACTCAGCGAATGAAAAATCGAACGGCAGCAGCCTCCCCCGCCGCGACTTTCTCTCCGTTACCGCCGCCGGCGCGGCGGCGCTGGCCGCCATGCACCTTGAGACCGCCCGCGGGTTTGGCGCCAACGATACGCTCGAGGTGGCCTGCATCGGCACGGGCGGGCGGTGCCGCAAGCTGATGGAGTCGCTGCGCGAGATCAAGAACGTGCGCATCGCCGCGGTCTGCGACGTGTGGGACGTGTCGCTGGCCGAAGGCAAGAAGCTGGCCGACGAAAAGGCCGCCACCACGAAGGTCTTCAAGGAAGTGATCGAGCGGCCGGACATTGACGCCGTCCTGGTCGGCACGCCCGATCACTGGCACGTGCCGATCACCGTGGCCGCCTGCCAGGCCGGCAAGCACGTGTACGTGGAGAAGCCGCTGACGCACGACCTGAAGGAAGGCCAGTCCGTCATCGACGCCCAGAACAAGAACCAACGCATCGTCCAGGTCGGCACGCAGCAGCGTAGCATGCCCCAGTTCCAGGAGGCGGCGAAAATCATCGCGGCCGGCGGCATCGGCCAGGTCCGCAAGGTACACCTGACGTGGAACCGCAACCAGGAGCGTTTTCGCCGCGTGCCGCTGAACGTCGATCCGGCCACGGTCGATTGGAAGACGTTTCTCGGCTCGGCCCGGCAGCAGCCCTTCGACGAATACCGCTTCCGGCAGTGGCGCTGGTTCTGGGATTTCGGCGGCGGCATTCTCACCGACCTGATGGTGCACTTCATCGACGTCGTCCACTGGTTCCTGGGGGTCGATCATCCCGTCGCGGCCACCTCGCTCGGCGACCACTTCAACAGCGCCGGCGTCTGGGAAACGCCCGACACCATCCAGTGCCTGCTGCAATACAAGGAGGGTTTTCAGGCCTACTTCGAGGGCACGTTCATCAGCGCCCGCAACGGGGCGATGATCGAATTCATGGGCACGGACGCGACGCTGTACTTGGACCGCGGGCGGATGGAGATCATTCCGGAGCGGAACCGGAACGTCGAGCCGAAGGAGCTGATCCTTGGCAGCGGGCCGCGGGGGGCGGATTTTTACAAGACGCCGGACGGCGAGATGCTGCACCTTTTGAACTGGGTCGAGTCGATCCGCGAGAACAAGAAGCCGAACTGCCCGGCGGAGGCGGGCGTTTCGGCGGCGTCGGCGGCGCACCTGGGGAACATCGCGTACCGGAAGGGCGTGGTGGCGAAGTGGGAGGAAGCGGCGGCGAGTGGGTAGTGGCATGGTGGCTCGTCGAAGGGGGGGAGAGGGGACAGGAGTCGGGAGGCAGGAGTCAAGGGCTCTCCTCGACGCCGAAGGCGTTGGATCGAACGCCTTTGGCGTCAGGCTTGAGACTCACGTTTCATGATCTCGAAGATCAAGAAAAACGGCATCCGGAAGCAGTCATCAAGCTCGGGATGCGCCGCCACTAGCTCCGCGGAGGGCCTGGGTTCGTGGAGGTTTTGAATGAAGAACCCCGCGTCTCGAATCAGGTCACTCCATTGCGTCAGCGTGTAGCGGCGGAACGGCGTCCGCCAGTGGTATTTGAGACGGGCCATGACCCAATGGCAAATCGCGGGTCCCGTGTCGAAGTAGCGGTCGAGGCAGAGCGCCAGCTTGCCTCCCCGCTCGTCGCGCTTCCACTCCCGGACGGGAGGGTCGGTGCAGGGATGAGGGACCGAGAACAGGGCGCGGCCGTCGCGCTTGAGCACCCGGCTCGCGCCAGACAGGACCGCGGCGGGGTCGGCCATGTCTTGCAGCGACATGCAGCCCGTCACGAGGTTGAACGTTTCGGCCTCAAAGCGGTCGCCGATCTGCGCGGCGTCCATTTGCAGGTAGGCGATGCGCAGCGGCCCTTGCGACTCCAGCTCGATCGCTCGCGCAAGCAGATTGTCCGACAGGTCGACGCCCGTGACGATGGACCCGGCCCGCGCCAAGAGCCGGCTGAAGTAGCCGTGACCGCACCCCAGGTCGAGCGCGGTTTGGCCCCGCACGTCGCCGCAGGCCGCGAGCAAGGCCGGCCCGTGGACGAGGTGGCGGTAGTAGTCGGCCCCGGACTCCACGAACTGGATGAACGCATCGGCGCCCGCGTTCCAGGCTGCGCGGGCGTCGAGGTCAGAGGAGTCCATGTTTTTCCTGCCCAGTCCACGGGTGCGGAATCGAAGATCTGTGGGCCGGGGGCGGAAGCGGTCAGCGGTCGGACGAAGGTGGGAGTCCCAGGCGCGCCGTGGTCAAGTTGCTCAAGAACGACACGCAGAAAACGCGGCTCAGAATGCACCAGGAGGCTACGAATCTGGGAGTCGTGCATGGCGCTGGGGGCTTGGTTCCGCGAGTGCTTGGTCACAACACCGAGCGCTATGGGGAGCCCGAGATTCCTCTGTTTCTCGCGATGGAGTTCATCTCGGGCCCAGGCCTTAGCGAACACGTGACTCCTGAACGGCCAATGGACTTCGCCGGGGCAGTGCCGTTCGCGTTGCGCGTCGCGGAAACCCTGAAAAAGGGGCACGAGTTTAACGTTCTCCATCGCGACTTGAAGCCCGACAACATTATCGTCCGCGACGGCGTGCCGTTCATCGTCGACTACGGGCTGTCATTCAACAAGGATGAAGACCGAAGTCTGACCAGCGTCGATGAGCCGATAAAGAACAGTTTCATCGATCTGCCGGAAACACACCATGCGTCTGGAGACCGGCACCGCCCGGAAAGCGACGTAACGGCGCTTTGCGGGATTTTGTACTACTGCTTGACGGCCCTGCGAGTCGGCCCGTTGCTCGATGAGCGTGGCTTGGCACCGCACCGACGCGAACATTTTCTCAAGCAACTCCAAATCTCGGTCCCCGACGAAGCCGCGCGCGCCCACTTGGACTCCTTCTTTTCGAAGGGATTGGCCAACGAGATCGAGCGACGATTCCAACGCATCGACGACGCCATCGGCCGGTTAGAGGCGATGCGCGTCGGGGCCGTCGCTGCGCCAGCGGAATCGGTGTCGGAACTCGCTGAGCGCCTTCGGAAGGAGACGTTTGGAAAAAGTAGGAAGGTCAGGTTGATTACATACACTAGATTGGCGCAGGAGTACGCCGCAAACCTGCGACCCGTCGGCGCAAAGTATGGGGACCTTGGAAAAGCCGGCTTCCATGTCGGCGACACCGGCTACAACCTTCGCAAAATCCAATTGCCTCCGCTGCCCGACGGTCTTACGGACTATGACAGGCTGCTTGCTGTCGGCTTCGACATTCGGCTCGAAGGCGCGGATATGTGGCGCACGTGCGCTTACCGCGTTGTCAACGACGGGGAGGAATCGGTCGTCCTTCGCGTCGATCTGCAACAAAGGCATGGTTCGCAACCTGAGATCACTCCAACGTGGAAGGCCGTTTATCGCTATCCGGCGGATCAAGTGGGCAGTGTCAAAGTCATCGCGGCCGACTTCGATGCGTTTCTCAAAGATGCGATGATCACGCTCGCGGAAAGCGTATAGCGGTCGCCGGCGCGTCGCATTCGATTATGATGGTTGCGTCGCGCCAGGGTCGAGCGAGACCGTGGTGGTGCCCTCCCTATTTCGCGGCCGCGCGCTGGAGACTCAACTCCAGCAACTTCCCCAGCAGCTCCTCATCCCCCATGGCCGCGGGCCAGCCGTAGGCGGCGAAGACGGCTTCGTCGAGGCGGCGGTGGGCCAGGTCCAGCCAGGTCGGTCGCTCGTTGTAGAGGCGCGTCAACGTGCGCTTGGAAAGCTGGCGGGCCGTGTCTTCGTCGATCGGCACGCGGCGGGTGTAGCGGACGGTGCCGATGCCCCGCTTTTCCGGCTTGACGACGTACCGCGCCCAGGGCCCGTCGGCCGAGCCGGGAAACTCCAGCACCTCCTCGCGGGTCCGTTCGGATGCTCTTGAGCCAGTTGGTGCGCAGCTTGTCCAGCTCGCGCGCGAGGAGCTACGCCACCTGAATGCTGCGGTGCTCGTTGGCCTTTCGAATGAACTCTGGCCGCGGCCATTGCTGTCGATCCTGTGGCAGGTGAATTCGCCCCAGCGTCGCCTTGAAGCTCTCAAGGCCTGCCGCGAGCCCGAGTTCCTGAAGGTGGCGCTCGCGTAGCGGATTGGTGTGCATGCGGTATTCCTCGTCCAGAAAAATCAGGCCGCCGTCAAAAGCGCGATGATAGGTTGGCGACAACGCGATTCCATTGCGGACGTGATCGACACTCCCGGGCACGCCGACGGGCAAAATGTGTGCCGCGTCTACGAGGCGGAGCTGCGCGCGTGTGACGGCGCAGCGGTTCTGGTAGGCATCGATCACCTGCTGTCGAAAGTTCGCGTTCCTCGACAAACGCGAGACGGTCTGCACGATCCTCTGCCGTTCCTGTGAAAGGACCTCGATTTCCTGTGGCGGAATTCGCTTCAGCGACGCGGCTTTTTCCAGCAAGCCGAAGGTCGCCGCCTGTTTGCCATAGCGGTGCAACTGTTCGGCGGTCAACGCGTAGTCCATGAATTGGTCCGGACGGATTCCAACCGCAATTTCGTCGTTGCCCTTGCGATCGAACGATAGTCCGTCCTGTAGTGCCTTCTCGAGAACTCGACGATCGATTTGGACGGATGGCGACCCAGTCGTAAACGTGCGGTGCCTTCTCAAATCGAAACCGCCGAGGAGCCGAAGGTCCGGGTCGTATCCAACTAACAACGTCGGCCCGAATGGGTTCAACGCGAGCGGCGACCTCACGGTGGTCATTTGAATCCGAAATTCGTGAGGAAGGCTCGTGCGGCCGCCAAACGTGAGCGTCCAGGCATACACCCAGAGCAGAGAGTCGTCGCCGGAAGGTCCCGTGACGGCGAACTTTCGCGGGTGAGTGCGCAGCGCGCTGACCAGAATGCCCGCGTGACGCGATTGTGCGATCGCATCGAGGATTGCATCGACGAGCTGTTGCGGCGAGATCGCGGGCATTTGCGAAAACGAGGGGCGTTTGGGCCACTCCTATCGGCCGTTGCTCCGTCCGGTCGGTGGGCGCGCCTCTCCGCCATCTGCCGGAAGCGGACCGAACTCGTGTTGATGCGTCCAGCCCGCCGACGGGTGGTGTAGTTTGTACGACATTTCGTCGCCGTCCTGCCGACGCGCCGGGCAACTCTTGAAAAGGTGCTTCTGGTGACAGTCGCGCGCATCCTCGAACCGCCCGAGCGCCCCACGCAAGTAACTCTCGACGAGTTCGCAGCAAACCCATCGACGATCGAGGCGGTCGGCAGCCTCTCCCGAAGCGCAGCTTCCTGCGAAGGGATCAACCACCAAATCGCCGGGGTCGGTGAGCATCCGGATAAAGTATTGGGGCAGCTCGACTGGGAAGCGGGCAGGATGAGGCTTGATTTCGTGTTCCTTGCAGTACCGTAGATAGAATGAGTTGCTCTCGGTGTTCGGCAGCGCGATCAGGTTCGGCGGAATGGCTGCCCCATTGTCCGTCGAAAACTTGGCACTGATGTCGTGCCCGCTCGGCCTGCGTTGGGCTTTGTAGCCGTTTTTCAGCAAGTGCTTCATCGAATCGCTATACGGCAGCAGCACGCGGCGGTTGCTTGCCTTGGGCCAGGGCGTCGGCGAAAGCCACCAGATGCAGTTCACGGCATCCTTCACGCGAATGCGCCGGACCGTAACCCATTCCGCGGGTGTAGGAAGCTTCGAGGGGCTCCACCAGAAGAAGTCCTGCGCAAGATGAAAACCGACCTCGCGACACAACATGACAAGCAGCTCGTAGTGGTAAAGACTTCGCGTCGGCTGGCCTGGAATCCAGGCACCGCCGATGTCAATTACCAACGACCCCTTCGGCTTCAGGGCCTTCTTAAAGGCTTCTCCGAACGGTCGAAACCACTCGAGGTACTTGTGCGCATCGACGTTGCCGTAGTCCTTCTTGCGCACCAATCCAAACGGCGGGCTGGTGACGATCAGATCCACCGTGCCCGGGCTGATTTCGTTGCGAAAGAGGTCGAGCGCGTCGCCGAGGTAAATAGTGCCGGACTCCTTGCGACGATACACCTGAAGCGGCGGCCGCTTCACTTCACACGTTGCTTTGGTTCGTCGCGGAGCCATCGACGCGATCCATCACGCGCGTAAGTGAACAGTTGGACACGTGGATGTTAGCATTGGCGACCGCGCTCTGCAAGCGCCCAATGCGGTTGAATCTTGGCGCTCGTTAATGTCTTGGCGCTCAATAACTTGTGGCAGCGGCCAGTGCGTTCGGCCGCTGCACCCCGGACCCGCGATCGCCGCTCGGCTCGGGCCACCACGCCCTGCCCCGGCTTCTCCGCCAGGCTCTTGCGGCCCAGACCCTCGATCCACCTCCGCCGGCGAGCCCGCGCGGCCCTTGTTCTCCGACCCGTCGATCACCGGCAAGCCCTGCCGGCGCCATCCGCCGCCCCCGCTCCCTCTCACCCTCTTCCCCCGGTGCCGTCTCTCCAAACCGCCGCAATCCAAATCAAAAATCCAAAATCCACAACCAAAAACCGCCACCAAGGCGCACTTTGCAGACATTTCTCGCGCCATTTCTGTCCCGAAAGCGCTCCAATTGCGCTCCAATTCCACCCCATTCGCCCCATCCCGCACCAGGGGGGCCTCGAAGCCATTTCAGGACTAACAACAATCCAAAAATAATCTTGACGCCTGCGCAGCTTTCCGCCGCTAATACACCTCAAGGTGCGCCGCGGCGCCCAGTCTCTCGGCTTCCCTGAAAAGTCAGGCTCCGTGAAACCCCCCCCCACCCCAACCCTCCCTCGCATGGGGGGGAGGGAGCTCCGAACTCCCCACTCCCGAACTCCAAACCCCCCACCCCAACCCTCCCCCGCAAAGGGGGGAGGGAGCTCCAAACTCCTCCCCTCTTTTCTCTAGCCAACTAGCCTCCCAGCCTCCAACCACTACCCACCAACCACTTCCCGATGTCCCCACTAACTCCCCGAAACTCCCTACTCCAAAATCGGGAAACGATTTCCACCCCAAGAAAATTTCCCTCCGCCGCCTCCCAGCCGCCTTCGACCACAACCCCTCGCCCCGCGCCGAACCCCGACCACTACCCCTGGCAAGAAACCGTTTCCCGACACCGTCACGCACCTGCTCCACACCGCGTCCACACCGTGTCCACACCTGCTCCATACCCTGTCCACACCCTGCCCGTCCCGTCGCCACACTGCTTCGTCCCGCGCTCGATGGGCCTTGCCTCTCCTGCCAGGTCCAATCAGATCGCCTGCCTTCGCCCGTCCGCCGTCGTGTCGAACTCCTCCCCTCCTTCCGAAGGGGGGGCACG
>JACOUI010000059.1 GCA_016177915.1 Planctomycetia bacterium | reverse complement strand
CCCCCCTTCCGAAGGGGGGGTAGGACACGCCGGGGGGGTCGCTGAACGAACAACCCCGGTATGCCGACCGGCGGCGTGCCATCCCGCAGCGCCGCCAGCAGCTCCACGAACGTCTGCTCCCCTTCGCCGATGGCCGCGAAATCGACGCACGGCGACGAGAGGACCCAGGCGTTGTCGGCGGTGATTTCCGGCCCGCCAAGAAGGACGAAGAGGTCCGGCCGCGCGGCCTTCAGGCGCTCGGCGACAAAGAGCGTACGGTTGACGTTCCACAGATAGCACGTGAAGCCGACCAGGTCCGGCTGCCGGTCCAGGATCGTGGCGACGAGGCCCTGGTCCGATAGTTCGTTGGCCTCGCGCGTAGGCAGGATCTCGATCTGATAATCCGCGTCGAGTCCCCGCAGCCGCGCCATGAGCGCAAGATAGCCCGCGGCCAGGGCGACATTTCCCTTGGCCGGCGCCATCCCCGGCTGCGGGATGGGGAGCTGGACGAGCAAAACGCGGCGGCGGGGGCGGGACATGGCTGCATCTTAGCGGAGGGGAAGAGGCTAGAGGAGGAGCGTCGAGAGTAGGGTGGGTGGAGCAAGCCGTGATCGCGGTGGGCCTTTGGTCGCGCGCGCTGCGACGTCGCGACGGCGAGTTGCGCGGTCTGTGCGTCCGCCGGCTTGCGACGCCCACCATCGCTGCGGTGCAACTACGCGAAAAGCGCCGAGCCGATGCGGACCATCGTGGCGCCTTCTTCGATGGCGATTTCGAAGTCGCCGCTCATGCCCATCGAGAGTTCGTGAAGCGAGACGTTGGGCGGACAAAGCGGCGCCGCGAGGTCACGCAGCTCGCGGAGAGCGGCAAAGTCGCGGCGGGCGGCCGACGGCCCGCCTTCCAGGCTGGCCATCGTCATCAGGCCGCGGACCTGCACGCGCACGAGGCCGGCCAGCGTGGGCAGAAGCGGCAGGACCTCGTCAGGCCGGAACCCGTGTTTGGTCGCGTCGCCGGAGACGTTGACCTCCAGCAGCACCTTGGGCGCCAGGTTGAGCTTCTCGGACTCCGATTCGATTTCATTCAACAGACGTGCGCTGTCCGCCGAGTGAATCCACTCCACCATCGGCAACGTGCGGCGGACCTTGTTGCGCTGCAGGTGGCCGACCAGGTGCCAGCGGACCGGCGGATCGGCGGGAGTGAGGGCCGCGTGCTTTTGCCACAGGTCCTGCGGGCGGCTTTCACCGATGTCGCGGCAGCCGGCAGCCAGAAGCGCGGCGATCTCGCCGACGCCGACGGACTTCGTGACAGCCACGAGCGTGACGGCGCCGGCGGGCCGGCCGCTGCGCAGCGCGGCGGAGGCGATCTGTTCGCGGATGTGGGCAAGGTTGGCGGCGGTTTTTTGCGGATCGATCACGGAAGTACGCGGATGAGGGAAGCCTCACGCCAACTGTAGCCCTCACGCTCCGCGTGAGGAAGCCTGGGGGCCGACACCGCTCGACGACTGGATTGGGGCTTCGGCGCAACGATCCGTGCAATTCGGGCCACGTCACGCGGAGCGTGACGGCTACGATGCCGTCGCCAGGCGCAGCGCGATCCGGCAGGCGCGCTCGAACGCCGCGATGTCCAACCGCTCACCCAGGGTGTGCGGGTTTTCCTGCCCGCAGCCGAGGGTGACGGTCGGGAGGCCGCGGGCGGTGAGCCAGTTCGCGTCGAGTCCGCCGTTGCTGATGGCGCGGAACGGCTCGCGGCCGATCGAACGGATGGCCCCTTCGGCGGCGGCGACACTCGGGTCGTCCTGCGGCAGGACGAACGATTCGTAGTCGAGGCGGCTGGCGATCGACACTTTGCCGCACACGCCCTCGTGGTTCTTGACCTGTCGGGCCGCGTCCTCGAAGGCCTCGGTGATCTGGCGGACGAGCTCGCGGCGAAATTCGCGGTCGTGGCTGCGGGCCTCGGCGCGGAGGAAGACGCGGTCGGTCACGACGTTGGTCGCCTCGCCGCCCTGGATCACGCCGACGTTGCTCGTGCCGTGCTTTTCGCCTTTTTTCACGTCGCCGTGCCAGCCTTCCTCCTGCAAGCGCGCGATGGCCAGGCTCGCAATGGCGATCGCGCTCACGCCCTTTTCCGGCGCCCCGCCGGCGTGGCTGGCCAGGCCCGTGATTTCGATTTGCAGGCGATAGGCGCCGGTCGCGCCGATGGTGAGCTTGTCGGAGTCGCCGCCGTCCCAGTTGAAGGCGAGCGTCGGTTTTCCCAAGAGCGGCAGCTCGACGAACTGCGCCCCGTGCAGGCCCACTTCCTCCTGCACCGGCCAGAAAAACGTGAGCGGCGGATGGGGCAGTCGGCGGCGGACGATCTCGAGGGCGGCCGTGAGGACGACGGTCGCCCCGGCCCGGTCGTCCGCCCCCAGGCCGGTCGCTTTGTTGCCCGAGGCGACGTGGTCGCCGCGGCGGACGGGCTTCGATCCTACGCAGAGCGGGACGGTATCGACGTGGGCCATGAGCAGCCGCCGCGGACCTTTCATCGTGCCCGGAAATTGGCAGACGAGACCGCCGATTTCTCCTTTAAGCGGGCTTTTGAGGTGCGAGCGGTCGTGCTTGAGGGCGCTTGGCGGGACGCCGGCCTGGCGCAGCTCGCGCGTGATGAACTCGATCACTTTGGCTTCCTGGCCGCTACGGCCGGGGATCGCCATCAGGGCCATGACGCGAGCCAGAGCAGCGCGGAGATTCGGTTCAGGGGGCGCGGCGGCGGCTTGGACGGCGGCGCGGCGGGCGTGAGGAGAGGCGGCTTGGAGCATCTTTGTTTCAAGTTCAGGGTCGATTCAGAGCGCTTCCGCGCTCGAACGAAACAAACACCTGCAATTTCATTGCCTTTGCGATTCGCGCCAGCGCCAGGATCGTATCACCGTCGAAGTCGGCGTCTTCGATGTCCGCGATGACTGAACGACGGATGCCTGCGCGCTTCGCAAGCGACTGCTGCGACAGGTGCCTCTGCGTGCGCGCGGCGTAAATCTGGCGGGCGATCGATGACCTGACGAGTTCGGCATCCACGAGGACTGCAAGCTCCGGGTCTTGGCGCAGTCGCTTGTCCAGAACCTTCATGAAGTCCTTCGTTCGCGCCATGCGTGTCTCCGCAACGTCCGTTGTACAAGCCGCCGCACCCTTCGCCCGCGCCGGCAATGGTTACTCAACCAGGAGGGCGCCGGCAGCAGCTTGGTTCACTCCTTCTTCGGCCAGTTCAGCTTCTCGTGCAAAAAGTCGAACGTCCCCACCCCGTGGATCGTGTGCGGGCCGTTGAAGAACTCGATCGTCGTCCGTTCCGGGATGCCCAGGTCGGCGTAGAGGCGCCGGATTTTCGCGTATTCGTAGGCGACTTGCGTGTCCGGGGCGACGCCGTCCTTGTGGCCCCGCTCCACCATGAACGGCCGCGGCGCGATCAGGCCCGCCATCTCGAAGTAGTTGAACGTGTGCCCCAGGTTGAACTCGAAGATTTCGTATTCGATCGTGCCCACGTAGCTGTAGGGGGCCCGCAGCGAGGCGTTTTTCCAGACCCACTCGTTGAAATCCGCCGAGCAGATCGAAAGGCAATAGTTCTCGACCAAAGGCGGCACGCGCATGGCCGTCTTGCCGCCGTAGGACAGCCCGTAGAAGGCGATGCGCGCGGGATCGACGAACGGCAGGCTCGCCAGCCAATTCGTCGTTTGCTGGTGCTGCTGGACGATGACGCTGAAGAGCGACTTCTTCAGCGGGTTGGCCTTGCGCTGCAAGGTGCGGAAGCGGTCCCGGAAAATGTACGGGTTCTGGGGGGCGTACGTGATGAAGCCGCGCTCCGCCAGCCGGCAGGCGTACTGGTTGTAGGCCTTGTTGTCGACCGACGGGTCGGCCACGTCCTTGGGGCGGCCCTCCAGGCCGTGCTGGCAGACGACCACCGGCCGGCGCTCGCCGTCCTTCATCCCCTTGGGCACGAGCAGAATGCCGTAGGCGATCACGTCCTCGAACACGTCGAGCACCACCTCGTAGCCCGTGTACTTCGGCTCGTCGAAGACCTTTCGCGTGCGGGCGTTGGGCGGCAAGAGCGGCAAATCGAACCGGCCGATGACTTCGCCATAAAACTGCTCGCGGTAGGGCTTCATACTCTCGGCCCACTTTTCGGGCGAGCTGCGGTCGCCGCGGAAGGCCGCGTCGCGGACGTACTCGCAGTCCCGAAGCACGTCCTGCGTGTGTTCCAGAAGCTGCTCGAGCTGCCGGTCGTGCCGGGCCTCGATATCAAAATCCTTGCGGGCGGGCTGGGGAGTGCTGGCGGGCGGCTGAAGCTTCCATTGGTCGTTGAGCTGGCCCATGAACGCGGCCACCGCCTCTTGCGTCCCGTGCGGGCCTTTGCCGTTCGGGCCGCTGACGACCAGCTCGAATTTCGGCGCCGGATCGAGACCGGCCACAAGCTGCTGCGCGCGGGCGAATTCCTTTTTCACGCGCGCCAGGTCGGGAGTCACGAGGCGTCCGGGGGCTGCGCCGCCGCGGCCGTCGCGGGGGGCGGGCGGGCCGGCGACTTCCGGAAACTTGCAGGCCTCGACAATGAGTCCCCGCGGGGCGATCAAGCTGGCGACCTCGGCGTCGCCGAACTCGTCGAGGAGTCCAAAGACGTTGCGATAAATCGGCTCCTGCCACAGGTCCTGCCGCGAATCGAAGTAGCCGCTGCAACAACAGACGTCGATCCGCGCGTCGAGGGCCGCGGAGTAAAGCGCGAGGAGTCCTCCTTCGCCGTAGCCGAAGACGCCGATCGCCCGGTCGCCGCGGGAATCGCGCGTAAAGAAATCGACGGCCGCCAGGACCTTTTGCACTTCGTAGCCGATGACGTGCCGGCCCAGCTCGAAGGCCGGGCGGTAGACGAACTCGCGGTGGGGCTGGTTCGTGGCGCGGCCGGCGCGGGTGACGGATTTCGCGTCGCGGCGGTCGATGAGCGTCGGGATGAGCACGCGGCAGCGGTTTTCACACAGCCAGCGGCCGAACTGCACGTTTGGCTCGCCGCCCAGCAGCCCCGCCAAAAGCTCGGGGGCCTGGTCGGCGTCGGGGATGGCCACGACGTCGGCCAGCGTGGCATGGAGGTCGGGGACGATGAGCAGGCCCTCGGCGTCCACGCCCCTAAGCACGGGCCAGCGGACGGCGAGGATTTTGTAGTTCTCGCCACGGCCGACGAGCGCCTGGCGGCTCGTCGTGGCGATGAACTCGACGCCCTGCAGTGGCACGCGCGAATCGACGACGCCGAGGATTTTCGCCAGGCGCTCGCGGTTAGCGATGACCGAATCCTCGTACATCTCCGGCGAGCTGGTGTCGCGATGCCAGAGGGCGGCGCGCCGCTCCGGCGACTTTTTCGTCTCGCGGAGCAGGAACTTGTCGATGCCGTCGACCATTCGCGACGCCAGGTCGCCCTCCAGCGTCAGCCGCTCGGTGCCGGGGAGCGGCTCCTGGGCTTTCGCCGGCGACGCGCCTGGCAAGATGGCTGCGCAAACAAGCGCGAGAACCAAGGAACTGAGGACAATTCCGGAGGGAGTACGGGGCATGCGAAGGACTCCTGTGCGGCGGCCGGCGAGGATTTGCCCATAGTTCGGCGGCCGAGCGTGTCACAACTATACCCGCGTCGATTGCCCAGCGACAGAAGCGGTCGGTGTTGCCGCGAAACAACACAGGACGGCCTGATCGCACGTATATCCCGCCGCGGGCGGCGGCGGCGAATGCTATGTTTCCCCTATAGAGGGGCAACTTTCACCACGAGCAGCGGCGATGCGCGTCGATGTCCGCCGGCCGGAATGTTTGGGCCGAGCGCCGGGGCGGGTCTTTTCCCGCCGCGGCGGCTTTACGCTCGTCGAGGCCCTCGTCTCGCTCACCGTGACGGTGACGCTGGGCGCGGCGCTCTTGCTGGCGGCCGAAACAAGCGCCAACACGACCAGCGACTCCGTCGATCAAACCATCGCGGCCGGGCTGGCCGAGCAGATTCTCGATGAGGTCTCGGGCGCCCGCTACTGCGCTCCCGGCTCCAACCCGCGGCAATGGCCGATGGGACCCAACGCCAGCGAGGGTCCCCACCGCGACAATTACAACGACATCGACGACTTCGTGGGCGAGGTGTCGCAGCCGCCGGTCGATCCGTGGGACGTGGCCGTCGGGCAGGAGGACACGCTCGGGCGCCTGCGGCACGCGAGCTTCCGGCTGCGGAGCGGCTATTTTTCGGCCTGGAGCACGCGAATCGACGTGTTCTACGTGAGCAGCGCCGATTTCTCGGTGGCGTTGGCGGCGGGGCAGACGAGCTACCACCGGGCGGTGCGCGTGCGCGTGTTCAAAAACTACGGCAACGGCGTGACCAGGACGCTGGCCGACGTGAAGCGGGTGTTTTCGTATGTTCCCGAGATCTAAACGGCAACGTAGCAATGTCTGACCGCGCCTTGGTTAGCCCTCATCCGCCCACCCCAACCCTCCCCCGCAAGGGGGGAGGGAGCCGCCGGGGTGTCTCGCTGGTCGAGCTGATGACGGCGCTGACGGT
>JACOUI010000058.1 GCA_016177915.1 Planctomycetia bacterium | reverse complement strand
TGGAGCGCGCGACTGACGGCTGGCAGTGCAGCGCAGCTTTCAGTCGTGCGCCCAGCGGCACAGTCCGGAGAGGGGGGGGACCGACGTCTAGCCACCAGTCAGCAAGCCCCCGGCACAAGGCCGGGGGTGTAACTACGAAGCTCTTCGTTGATCGCAATGAGAATCACGGCTTCCAATTCGTTCCGATCGTCGCAGGCCGTCCGGCCAAGCGCCGCGCGCCGCCGCGGCCTGGCCCCGATGGAGCTGGTCCTGTGGCTGCCGATCCTGCTGATGGTCATGGCCCTGATGGTCGTCATCGGCAACGGCGCGGTGTGGAAGCTGCGCACGGCCGCCGTCGCCCGCGACGCCGTCTGGAGCACGCGCTCCGGCCGCAATGGCGACCTCTTGAAGCCGCAAAACGTCCCGACGGACGGCGTCCTCTGGGCCGGCGCGCATGCCCCGATCGCGCAGCTCAACGACCCGCGCATCGATCGCGAGGTCGTCCGCGGGCCGATGTTCGAGAACTTCCGCGTCAACCGCGACCTCCTGGATTTCTCGCGCGGCACGCGGATCGGCTACTTCCAGATGTCGCACAACTATCCGATGCTCGGCAAGCTGGGCCGGTACAACTTCGAGGTCTTCCATCCGCTCCTGGACGACCAGTTCCGCTACTGGGAGATGCAGATCCCCACGAACCGCTACCGCCGCATCCCGTTCATCTACGAGCTGCCCAAGGCCGACCCGCAATACGCCCAGGCCTTCGCCAGCGCGGCGCAGCGGCTTCTCAGCGCGCCGTTCCGGCCGCAGCTTCGCCCGCTGGACCGGGACGAGGAGATCTACGCCTGGTACGGCTACTATGTCGATTTCCACCCGCGGATGCCGAGCTTTTGCAGCCTCGACTATCAGTCGGTCCACGCCGACGAATTGCAGGATCTGATCGACCACATTGAAGGCGAGCAGATGCCGCCCGTGCCAAGCGTCCCGGAGGTCATGGAGAGCTTCTTCCAGAACATGTATCGGGAGATGGCCCAGGCGATGCAGAATTAGAGGTGCCCTGTAGGACGGCCTTTCCAGGCCGTCATTTCCGCGACGGCCTGGAAAGGCCGTCCTACCAACGTGCCCGATTCCAAACAGCCTGGGACACGCGCATCCGCCGGCGAACCGCGCGAGGCGGGATCAAGTTCCGCGCCGAAGGACTCAAAGACGTACGGCCGTCTCGCCAAGCGCATTTCAAGCTGGACCAGCAACCTCTTGGCGACGGTGCTCGTCGTCCTGATCTGCCTGGGGGTCGGCAAGTGGGTGCTGGAATGGGACGACGCGCCGCCGTCGCCCTCGGCCCAGCCCGGACAAGCAGCGAGCTTTCAAGCAGCGAGCTTTCTCCTGGACGCCCCGCAGGAGCTGCAATTCGGCGACGACGCGCAGTCGATCGAGCGCTCGGCCGTGGAAGGCGACCGCGCGGCGGCGGAAAAGGCGCTGTTGGCGTCGTGCCGCCAGATCGCCCAGCAGTCGCCCTTTCCCACCGGCCCGCAAATCGACGCCGAACGCCGCCTGCTGGAGGAAACAACGCGGCATTCGCCGACGGAATCCCGCCCCGGCGCCTGGCAGTTGTTCGCCCTGGAAGGCTCGTTTCCGATCGTGGCCGCCGTTCGCCTGGCCCCGGATTCGGCCGACGACGACGTTGCCGCGCCCGCGCGCCGCATGGTAGCCTGGGGATTGGCGGCGCCAACGGCAAAGCGGCGGTGGACGTTGTACGTCTGCCGGCTCGCGCCTGCGGAAGGCACGGCCGGCCAGCGGTTCGAGGTCGCACTCCCGGAGGGCGCACGCCGCACGCTGACGCTGCGGGGACGCGAAGGCTCGGTGACGGGCTTTGCCGGCCGGCCGACGGACCCTGCCGCCTGGCAACGGCACTTCGACGGCTGGTTCGCCAAGCGGGGCTTGGTGGCGATGGCGGTGGGCGGGGCGCCGTGGAGCCGCTGGCACGGCGTCTGGCACGCGCGCTACCTCGGGCGCCACACACAGGCCGGCGCCTCGCTGGACGTGCAGGTCGACGTGCAGTTCGCCCCCAACGGAGAATCCTGGATCGGCCTTGTGAACGTCTCGCAGACTCTTTCGCCCGAGGACCCAGGGCGGCGCAACTAACCCGGAGCGGATCAAGCGATGAAAGGCATTTACGGATTGCTGGTAGCGTTGGCTCTGGGCGTGGCCGGCATGCTGGTCAACTGGTTTTACCTGGACCAGCGGGCCAGGCACGCCGACACCGTGCACTACGTCGGCGTCAAGACGGGCGTCGTGGTCAACCAAGGAGATCTGTTCCGCGAGTCGGACCTGGAGAAGATCTTGGTTCCCAAGTCCCATGAGGGCAGCCTGCGCGACTTCGCCGTTTTGTGGGACAACCTGCCCACCGTTTTCGCCGTTCCGGCCACGCGTCGATTCCGCGGTCCGGAGCTTGTACTGCAGAGCGATTTGGTCTCGCCCCCCGAGAAGGGCCGCGAGCTGGATATCGACGAGCGCTTGATGCCCGTCCCCGTCGACTCCCGCACCTTCGTCGCCGGACTCTACAAGTCGCGCGACCTCGTCTACTTCATGGTGCCCCGGAGCGGCCTGGCGGCCGAGCCGGGCGCCGCGCCCGAGGCGCAGACCGAGTCGATCGGGCCCTTCGAGATCTGGAGCGTGGGCGACCGGATGGCGAGCGTCAGCGTCGCCCGCAGCGCCAACCAGCCGATCTCGCAGCAGAACGTCTTGCAAATCGTGGTCAAGGTGGACGACAAGGGGAACTACGAGCCAAAGGCCCAGAAGCTGGCCAACCTGCTGGTGGGCGTGGGCGTGCGCAACATGATCGTGATCCGCGCGCCCACAGAAAAGCCAAAGACCAACCCATAGCGCGACAACCCCGTGAAAGTCTGGTACAACAAAGTCAACGAAAGCCGCCGGGCGCTGGTCGAATCCGACAAGCCCGAGGTCACCATCGGCCGCGACGCCGACAACCTCGTCGTGCTCAAAAGCCCTCTCGTTTCGCGGCACCACGCGGTCGTCCGCTCGTCCAACGGGCAGCTTCAACTCGAAAACGTCGGCCTGAATAGTTGCCTCGTCGGCGAGCAGGAGGTCCTGGGGGGCGAGAAGGTCGAGTTTCTGCCGGGCGTCAAGGTCCGCATCTGGCCCTACACGCTGACCTTCGAGACCGAGACGGCACCGATCATCAGCCAGCAGGAACTGGAGGCCCACCTCCGCTCCGTGATGGCCGACCTGGAGTTGAAAATCCACCGCAAGCTCCTGGAGCGGCTGGACCTCTACGAGCTGGAAAACTCGCGGATCAGCAATCCCGAAAACATCCTGCTCCTGGAGAACAACATCGAGGACGTCTGCCGCGAGATGAACGTTTTCGCCGGCACGAACGACGCCTTGCTGGAAGAGCTTTCCGGACTCACGCTCCGCGACCACCTCATCAACCAGCTCATCATGGAGCGCGGCGAGGACGAGTATTTCGACCTGGCGGCCCTGACGACCAACGAATTCGACGTGCCGGCAACGCTGGTCGCCGAGCGCGAAACCGAGCTGCACGCCTTGCTGCAGTTCGTCCGCGAGCGCCTCCAGCTAGGTACGCTCCCCGACACGAGCGGCCGCGTGCAGCGCGTGGAAAAGCAATTCGCCGGCCACTTCCACCTCGTCCGCCCGCACCTCCACAAGGAGCTGCGCAAGTACATCATCCTGCGGAGCCTGAAGAAGGACCTGAAGGACACGGTGTTCGGGTTCGGGCCGCTGCAAGACCTGATCCGGGCGCCGACGATCACGGAGATCATGGTCGTCAAGAGCGACCAGATTTACGTGGAGCGCGACGGCCTGATCGAAAAATCCGGCCGGCGGTTCATCTCCGACAAGGTGACCGAGTCGATCATCGAGCGGATCGTGGCCCAGGTCGGCCGGCGGATCGACAAGAGCCAGCCGCTCGTGGACGCCCGGCTGCCCGACGGGTCGCGCGTCAACGCCATCATCCCGCCGCTGGCGACGCGCGGGCCGTGCCTGACGATCCGCAAGTTCCCCCTCCAGCGCCTGACGATGGAGGACCTGCTCGATTTCGGCAGCATCACGGAATCGGCCGCGCGGTTTTTGCGCGCGGCGGTCATCGCGCGAAAGAACATTTTGGTGAGCGGCGGGACGGGCACCGGCAAGACGACGCTGCTGAACATCCTCTCCAGCTTCATCCCCAACAAGGAGCGGATCGTCACGATCGAGGACACGCAGGAGCTGCGGCTGCACCAGGAGCACGTGGTGACGCTGGAGAGCAAGCCGCCCAACGTCGAAGGGACCGGCGCCTACACGATCCGCGACCTGGTGCGAAACGCCCTCCGCATGCGGCCCGACCGGATCATCGTCGGCGAGTGCCGCGGCGGCGAGGCGCTGGACATGATCCAGGCCATGAACACCGGCCACGACGGCTCGCTCACGACCGTCCACGCCAACAGCGCCCCGGAGGTCATCGAGCGCCTGGAAGTGCTCGTCCTGATGGCCGCCGATTTGCCGATCGCCTCGATCCATCGCCAGCTTGCCTCGGCCATCAACCTCATCGTGCAAATCTCGCGGTTGCCGAGCGGCCAGCGCGTGGTCACGCAGATCGCCGAAATCACGGGCCTGGACCACGAATCGCAGAAGGTCGAAGTGATGGACATCTTCAACTTCCGCGACGGCCGGCGCCTCCTGCCGACGGGCTACCTGCCGTCGTTCCTCGACTTTTTGATCCAGAAGGGCCTCCTGGAGCTGGAGTTCCTTTACGGCGGCTGGGAAAGCCGCCTGGAGCGAAAGCCCGGCCGCACGCCGGCGATCACGGGGCCTTCGCCGCGGCTCCTGGGCACGTCGGCCGGCGGGGCGCCCGGCCCGCAGTCGGTCTCATTTCAGCCGCCGGCGCAGGCCAAGCTCGACGAGAGCGAGCAGTGGTTTTGCCGCATCCTGGGCCAGGAATTGGGCCCGATGTCGCCCGACGATTTCCTGGCCATCTGCAAAGCCGGCCAGCTTGCGCCGCACGACATGGTACGTAGCGGCGCCGGCCAGTGGGTGCCGGCGCTGTCGACGGGCATCTATCAGCAATTTCAGCGGGCGCAGGGGAGGAAGACGTAACCGTCGCACCGGCGCAACTCGCGTCCCCATTTTTCGATTGCCGTTCTCATTTTTCAATTTGCAATGCGTGACCGGACGGCCCCGCACCACCACGTCGACGATTTTCCCACCATGAAACTCCTGATTTTTCTCGTCCCGCTCCTGCTTCCGCTCCTAGCGATTGCCGCTGAGGCCGACGACCGCCCCAACTTCGTCGTCATTTACGCCGACGACCTGGGCTATGCCGACGTCGGATTCAACGGCGCCAAGGGTTACCAGACGCCGCACCTCGATCGGCTCGCCGCGCGCGGCGTGCGGTTCTCCGACTTCTACGTGGCCCAGGCCGTCTGCTCGGCCTCGCGCACCGCCCTGCTCACCGGCTGCTATCCCAACCGCGTCGGCATTTTGGGGGCCTTGGGTCCGCAGTCGCGGCACGGCATCCACGAGAGCGAAACGACGATCGCCGAGGTGCTCAAGTCGCGCGGCTACGCCACGGCCATCTACGGCAAATGGCACCTGGGCCATCATCCGCAGTTCCTGCCGACGCGGCACGGCTTCGACGACTACTTCGGCCTGCCCTACTCCAACGACATGTGGCCCAAGCACCCGACGGCGAAGTTTCCGGCCCTGCCGCTCATCGAGGGCGAAAAGACGATCGCCGAGAACCCCGACCAGACGCAGCTTGTCACGTGGTATACCGAGCGGGCGGTGAAGTTCATCGACCAAAACCGCGACAAGCCGTTTTTCCTCTACGTTCCCCACGCCATGCCGCACGTGCCGCTTTTCGTTTCCGACAAGTTCGCCGGCAAGACCGAGCGCGGCCTGTTCGGCGATGTGATCTCCGAGATCGACTGGTCCGTGGGGCAGATTGTCGAGGCCCTGGAGCAGAACGGCCTGACGGAAAAGACGCTTGTGATTTTCACGTCGGACAACGGTCCTTGGCTCTCCTACGGCGAGCACGCCGGCTCGGCGGGCGGCTTGCGCGAGGGAAAGGGGACGTCGTTCGAGGGGGGCGTGCGCGTGCCCTTCGTGGCCTGCTGGCCGGGAAAAATCCCCGCCGGCAAGGTGTGCCGCGAGATGGCCATGACGATCGACCTTTTGCCGACGTTTGCGCGACTCGCCGGGATCGACGAGATTCCAAGCCAGCGGAGGATCGACGGACTCAATATCTGGCCGCTCCTCTCCGGCCAAAAAGACGCAAAGTCGCCGCACGAGGCGCTTTACTTCTACTGGGGAGAGGGGCTCGAGGCGGTGCGCAGCGGCAACTGGAAACTGCATTTTCCGCACGGCTATCGCACGCTGGCGGGCAAGCCCGGCGGCCGCGGCGACCAGCCGGGACCTTACCAGCAGGCGAAGATCGAGCTTTCGCTTTTCGATCTGGCGGCCGACCCGGGCGAGACGACCAACGTGGCCGAGAAGCACCCCGACGTGGTCGCGCGCCTGCAACTTCTGGCCGAAAAGGCGCGCGACGACCTGGGCGACAGCCTGACGAAGCGGAAGGGCAAGGGCATCCGTCCGCCGGGACGGTTGCCCGAGGAATCGAAGTAGGGTGCTCTACCACGCCGTGCGATTTGGAGCAAGCAATGAGTCCCCGTTTGCCAAAGCCCGACGCCGACGGCCATTACCCCGCCGTCGAGTACGCCCGCGTCAGCCTGGCGCGAAAAATCATCCGCGACCGCGTGGCGGCCGGATTGAGCCAGCGGCAGCTTGCGTTGCGGGCCGGCATTCGAGTGGAGACGCTGTGCCGCATTGAGACGGGGAAGCACACGCCCAGCGTCCCGACGATCGACAAGCTCGACCGAGCGCTGAAGGCCGCGGAACAGCGACCCCGACGTCGCACCAGGCGATCGTCCCGCAAGAGCGCCTGATCGCCGGGCTTCGGCAAGAAACGAGAAACCGCCCGAAGTAGTGGGCGGTTTCCCCTGGGAATGTGCTCTGGAGAGGAGTCGAACCTCCAAGGGGTTGCCCCCACATGGTCCTGAGCCATGCGCGTCTGCCAATTCCGCCACCAGAGCAATGGGCGCGGCGGGCGAGAACCGTCATCTCACCGCGCCGTCTTTTCTATTTATACCAGATTCCGCGCCGGTTCAAGGCGCGGTGTTTGCCGCGTGTTCGTGATGACTGCATCCATGCGGTCGTTTGGGCGAGGGAGTGCCGGATCCGCGCGCCTGGGGCGTGGGGCGTTGCACCGTGCCCCGGACCCGATGAATCGGGTCACTACGAACACGGACTGCCTGAAGGCGGCCACTACGAACAGAAGACCGCCTGAAGGCGGTACTCCAGCGGCTACTTGTTCTCAAACGGCAGCGGCGAGGCCGCCACGACCGCAATCAGCTCCACCTCGAAGAGGAGCGCCGCGTTGGGCGGAATGGCCGCCGCCGGCGGCTGTCCGCCATACGCCAGCTCGGTGGGGATGGCAAGCTGCCACTTGTCGCCTTCCTTCATGAGCTGCAGGGCCTCGGTCCAGCCCTTGATGACCTGATTGAGCCGCAGCTTGATGGGCTGTCCCTGGGCATAGGAGCTGTCGAACTCGGTGCCGTCGATGAGCGTGCCGCGGTAGTGGACCTCCACGATGTCGGTGGCCTTGGGCGTTTTGCCCTTGCCCTGCTTGACGACCTTGTATTGCAGGCCGCTCTTCGTCGTGACCACGCCTTCCTTTTTCTTGTTGGCGGCCAGGAAGTCCTCGCCGGACTTTTTTACCTTCTGCGAGTAGAGCTCGAAGAAGGCCTTCATGATCGTGGGAATTTCCTCTTCCTTGAGCTGGTTCTTGCCGACCAGGCCGTCCTGAAACCCCTTCATCAGGGCCGTCTGATCCAGGCCGTATTGCTTCATCGCGTTGGCCAGGTTCTTGCCGAAGTCCTGGCCGATCAGGTAGCTGGCGTTCTCCTCCAGCGCCTTGGGATCGGGCGGGGCCGGCGGCTGCTTGGCGGCGGTTTTCGCCGGGGTTTTCGCGGGGTCCTGGGCCAGCGCGGCGGCCGAAATGAGGAGCAGTCCGGCGGCGAGGCACAAACGAAACATGGCGGTTCCTTTCACGATAAAGAAGGTTCGATCGCAGGCGCGTCCGCCGGCGGAACGGATGATTCTAGCATGGCGGCACAAGGGCCGCTTCCCCAAATTGCGGCGGAATTGCCGGCGATTTGTTACAATTCGCCCTGCCGCTTGCGGGACGGCGCAGGCGGGCGTTATCCTCGAAGGGGCACTGGGGTCCGGGAGGCGCCGTATGAGCTGGTCGAAAACCTGTCGCGCGGCAGCGCTTTGGGCGGCGGCCCTTTTCTTGACCGCAACCGTCGGCTGCGCCGACGCGCTCTTCGATCTCTTGAGCGCCAAACCGGCGCAAAGGCAAGTGGTCGACGCCCCCTCCGCCGCGCCGGTGGCGGCGCCCTCGACCGCCTTCGATGCAGCGCCGGCGCCAACGGCGGAAAACACGCCCTCCTTCCCTGCCGGCGGTGGTTCGCCTGAGGCGTTCCCCGTCGATCCGGGTTCCAATCCGGCGCCGCCGACCACGCCTGCGCCATCTTCCTCGACGCCCGGCGCCACGACAGCGCCCGGCGCCGACGTGCAACTGCACCTCAAGGCCGGCGTCGCCCTCCCTCAGACCGGACCCAACGGCACGCTGATGGGCTTCTCCGTCGACTATTATCTCATCGCCGGCTCGCTGCACGGCCAGGCCCGCTACGCGAAGTTCCACTGGGTGGTTGAAGGCGCCGCGGGCTTCCGCCTCTCCACGCAAATCCCCCAGTTGAAGCAGGACGACAATCTGCTGCTCCTGCAAGACGGCTGGCGGCCGGAGAACGGGCCCTATCGCAGCTACGTCGTCGAGGAGCGCCGGGACGGCAAGCGGGTCGTCGTGTCGAATGTCTGCCCGATGCGCTGACCGTAGGACGGACTTCAGTCCGTCCTTTTTCCGGCGCACCCGACATCACTGGCCTCAAGAAACAAAGAAGGCCCTTGCTCGCCGGCGCAAGAGCCTCCTTGTTTGGCTGCCCGAACTTCGCTTTCGCTCGGTCCGGAGACCCACAGCCTACAGGGTGTATCGAGCGAGGGCGCGAAGGCACTTGAGCAGGCGGGAGCTTGTCGCGCGAAAGCGCCGCGGCGCGTGCCGGGGACTCGTCATCGAAGGCGCGCACGGTACAATCAAGAAAAGCCCAACGCGCCTCCGAAAAGGTCGATCGCGATGCCCCTTGCCGCCAAGCTCGCCCTGGAAGACGGTTCCGTCTACGAGGGTTATTCCTTCGGCGCCGCCGGCGAAACCGACGGCGAGGTCTGTTTCAACACCTCCATGACCGGCTACCAGGAGATCCTCACCGACCCCAGCTACAAGGGCCAGATCGTCGCCATGACCTACCCCGAGATCGGCAACTACGGGGTGAACGGGCAGGACGTGGAGAGCGGAAAGCCGCAGCTTGCGGGCTTCATCGTGCGGGAGCTGAGCCGGCGCTATAGCAACTACCGGGCGCAGGGCGACCTGCACTCCTATCTGCAGAAGTACTGCGTTCCCGGCCTCTCTGGCATCGACACGCGGGCCTTGGTTCGACGGCTGCGGATTCGCGGGGCCATGAAGGGCGTGCTTTCGACGACCGACCTGGACGGCGACAGCCTCGTGCGAAAGGCCCGCGGCAGCCCGGGACTCGTCGGCCGCGACCTCGTGCGGGAACTCGTGCGGGAGGTCGTGCCGGAGGCGTCGCGCGACTGGTGCGAAAAACTCAATCCGCTGACGAAGCTTGCCCCGGCGACGACGCTGGGTGCCACTGGCATCTTGCCAATCTCGGGTGCCACTGGCATTCTGCCAGTGCGATCCACGACGCTCGAGGCGACGGCAAAGTCGCCTCACGCTCCGCGTGAGGGCGCGGCTAAAGCGCCGCACGTCGTGGCCCTCGACTACGGCATGAAGTGGAACATCGCCCGGCACCTGGCGGACCGGGGCTGCCGCGTGACGATCCTGCCCGGCACGGCCACGTCCGACCAAGTTCTGGCACAAAACCCCGATGGCGTCTTCCTCTCGAACGGACCCGGCGACCCTGAGCCGCTCGATTACGCCCAGGACACAATCCGCGGCCTCTTGGGCAAGAAGCCGATCTTCGGCATCTGCCTGGGGCATCAGCTTCTGGGGCTGGCCTGCGGCGCCAAGACGTTCAAGCTCAAGTTCGGCCATCGCGGCGCGAACCAGCCCGTGCTCAACAAGCTCACCGGCCACGTGGAGATCACCTGCCAGAACCACGGTTTTGCGGTCGATCCGGAATCGCTGCCGGCGGAGCTGGAAGTGACGCACGTCAACCTGAACGACGACACGATCGAGGGTTTCAGGCACAAGCGCGTCCCGGCGTTCAGCGTGCAGTACCATCCGGAGGCCTCGGCCGGGCCGCACGACAGCCATTACCTGTTCCGCGAGTTCGTGGAGCTGATGGCGAAGGCTTGAGCGATGATTCAGCCGTCGACATTGACGCTTCCGCGCTACGACATCTCGCGCGACTACGCCTGGAACTATGAGCACGCGCCCGAGCCGGTCAAGGTCGACGTGCCGCCCGTTGGATTCGTTGGAGTACCGGCTTTAGCCGGCGGCGTTGGAGTCCCGCCTTCAGGCGGCGTTGGCGCGGTCGCGTCGTGGACGTTCTGCGGCCTGCCGGTCGCGTCGCCGCTGGGCGTCGCCGCCGGGCCGCTCCTCAACGGCCGCTGGGTGCTGTATTACGCCAGCCTGGGGTTCGACGTCCTGACCTACAAAACCGTCCGCAGCGGCCTTCGCCCTTGTTACCCGCTGCCGAACTTGCAGCCGGTGACGGTCGGCCCGATGGACGGTTCCGAGGAGCGCGTACACGTAGCCGGATCGATGCAGGGAAGTTGGGCCGTGTCGTTCGGCATGCCCTCGCAGGAGCCGGGCGTGTGGCGGGCGGACATCGAGCGGACGCGGGCCAGGCTGCCGCGCGGCAAGCTGCTCAGCGTTTCCGTCGTCGGCACGATTCAGGAAGGTTGGACGATCGACGACCTGGCGGCCGACTACGCCCGTTGTGCTCTGTGGTCGGTCGAGAGCGGGGCCGACTGCGTGGAAATGAACTTCTCCTGTCCGAACGTCGCGACCTGCGACGGGCAGCTTTACCAGGACGCGGCGGGGGCGGCGCTTGTGGCGGGTCGAGTGCGGTGCGAGATCGGCAAGCAGCCGCTGATCGTGAAGATCGGCCGCGTTGCCAGCGAGGAGGACGCGCGGGCGCTGCTCGATGCGCTTCGGCCGCACGTCGATGCGCTGGCGATGACGAACAGCATTGCGACCTTCGTGGTCGGCCCGGACGGCGAGAAAATGTTCGACGGCCAGCGGCGGGGCATCTGCGGGTCAGCCACGTTTCAAGCATCCGTGGCGCAGGTTGCGCACTTCGACCGTCTGCAACGGGAGCACAGCGCCGCGGCCAGGCGGCTGGACCTGATCGGCGTCGGCGGCGCCAGCACGGCGGAGCACGTTCGAGCGTATCTCGCGGCGGGCGCTTCGGCGGTGCACCTGGCGACGGCGGTGATGGTCGATCCGGAAGTGGGCCTCAAAATCCGCCGCGGGCTGCGCTGATCGAGGTTGCAAGTCAAGAATTGACAATTGCAATGCTCAATTGCCGGCCGCAGTCGACCGTTCTCCGGACGCTTTCGCGTCCCCGTTGAAGAAGTTCGTCACCCTCCCCAGCGCCTCGAACAAGAACCGCGCGCTCGTGTAGTGCCCCCCGTCGTACCACACGATCTCCGGCTCGCCGAACGATTTCCAGAGGGCGTCCGTGCAGCGGCGCGGGATCACCTCGTCGTACTGTGCGTTGAGCATGAGGAGCCGCCGGCCGCGGACGTTCTCGCCGTAGCGCACGGGATCGACAGGAAGCAGGGTCTCGAGGTATTCCTCCCGCGTCCGCCCTTGCTCCAGCCAGAAGCGCTTGGCCCGCTGGATCTCCGGCTCCGCTTTTCCTTCTGGGGCGTCCCAGGTTGCCGAGCCGATGTCGCCGCCGGCCAACATGAAGGCGGCGGAGGTGAAGCGCGGCTCGGCCGTCGTCGCCAGCGAGGCCGTGATCCCGCCCAGGCTGATGCCGAAGATGCCGATCCGCTCCGGATCGACTTCCTCCTGGGCCGCCAGCCAGGCGGCGGCGCGGCGGATGTCGAGCACGGCCTGCGTCATCCCCTCGACGGTTTCGCGCGGGTCGACGGAGATCATCCGCTTGGAAACGCCCGGCGGCCGTCGCGGGCCGTAGTAGGGCATCTTGAGGAAGAGCGCGCAGACGCCGTTGTGGGCGAAGGTGCGCGAGAAGAGCCGGCAGAGGTCAAAATCGCCGCCCAGGATGTGCAGCACGACGACGGCGGGGTATTTCTGCTTGCCGTCGCCGGCCGGCCGGAAATACTCGCAGTGGTTGTTTTCCTTGTGGGGCGTCTCGACGGGCGAGGGAAAGGTCACGGTCGAGAGCGAAATCTTGTCCGAGACGCACTCGGCCGGCCGCTGTTCGAACGGGAACTTGTGGGCCGCAAGGCGGAACCGCTCGGGGATGTTGTCCTGCGAGCCTTTGGGCTGAAAGTCGATTTCGCCGCGGCGGACTTCGTCCTCGGCCGAACGAGCCAATCGATTCGCTCCGCCGCCGGCTGCTAGCAACAGCAGCAACGCTGTAAGAGCGGCGCGGTTCACGTTGGATTCCCCCGGGCGAAACGATCCGCGCTTGCGCGCGCGTGGCCCCTCAGGTAGTATATCGCACTTCCGCCATGCTCCCCAAATCAAACATTCCGCTTGCCGACCTTGAGCCGCGGCGCATCCTGCTTATCAAGCCGAGCGCACTGGGCGACATCGTGCAGACGATCCCCTCGCTGTCGCTCCTCCGCCGCCGCTTCCCGCGAGCGCACATCGCCTGGCTGGTCAAAGCGCCGCTGGCGGGAATCTTGCGCGGTCAGGAAGACCTGGACGACGTGATCGAGCTGCCCTACGCGAAGGGCCGCCTCGCGCGCCTCGCCGGTTTCTTTCGCGTGGTCCGCAAAGTCCGCGGCGAGGCGTTCGACCTCGTCATCGACATGCAGGGCCTGTTTCGCAGCGCCCTTGTGACGTGGCTCTCGGGGGCGCCGCGGCGCCTGGGCATGGCCGCGGCACGCGAAGGCGCCCCCTGGGCCTACACCGACCGGGTCCACGTGCCGTGGCGCGAAATCCCCGGCCGCGAGGTCTATCTGCGAATCATCGAGCCCCTGGGCTGCCGCGGCCCGCTGCCGGCGACGAAATTGCCCGTCAAGGGACAGGATTTCCTCTGGGCCTCGCAGCGGATCGCCCATTTGCCCCGGCCGCTGTTGGCGATCCATCCCGGCGCGCAATGGGAGACGAAGTGCTGGCCGCCGGAGTCGTTTGCCGAACTGGCCGGGCGATCGATGGGCGAAACGGGCGCGGGCGTGGTCCTCGTCGGCGGCAGCGGCGACACGGAGCGCTGCCAGAGAATCGCCGCAAGGCTCGACGGGCCGCTCGTCAACCTGGCCGGTCAGACGTCGCTCACGCAGCTTGCGGCCGTCGCGTCGCTGGCCGACGTTTTCCTTTCCGGCGATACGGGCCCGATGCACCTGGCGGCGGCGGTGGAGACGCCCGTCGTGGCCCTCTTCACGTGCACTAGCCCCTTGCGCGCCGGCCCGCGCCCGCGCGGCGGTCCCTCGGGCTCGCTCGATCACGCGATCGTGCAGACGCGCGTGCCGTGCGCGTCGAGCTACCTCAAGCGATGCGGCTCGCTGGCCTGCATGCAGGAGCTGACGCCCGACCGCGTGTGGCCGGCGCTGCGCGAAAAGCTCGTGGCGGCCGCGCAAAGCCGACTGAAGAAGGCACAGTAGCAGGCACACACGCGAACGGGGAGGAAGCCAGACTCCCACCCTAAATCCCGTCCACCTCGACCACCTCGATCTTGAGCTGGCCCATCACCTTGGCCACCGACAGAAAGCCCACCATCGCCGCCGGGCCGGAGAGCGACGTCGTCGTCAGCTTCAAATGCGCCGCCCCGACGCCGCCCCTGCCCAGCGTCGCGTCCACCGGCGCCCACAGCCCGTCGATCCACACCTCGTTCCACATGTGAAACGCGAACCCGCCCGCGCCGGGGCTGTAAACGAGCCCCAGCACGATCCGCGCCGGAATCCCGCGCGCCCGCGCCAGCGCCGCCAGCAGCACCGCGTGCTCGGTGCAGTCGCCCTCGAGCGAGCGGGCCACGTCCGCCGCCGAGGCCAGGGCGATCGAGAAATTCCGCTCCCGCATCGACCGATGAACGTGCCCCTCCAGCGACAACGCCACCCGCCAAGGGTCCTTCTCGCCCTGCGCGACCGCGTGGGCCATCCGCACGATCCTGGCGTCGTCGCTCTGAATGTATTCGCCCGGCTGCTGGTCTTCGGGCGCTGGTTCCGCGCGGGCCGAACCTGAGACGGAAAGCCCCGCTTGCGGCCGCACGGCCCGCACGACGATCTCGGCCGACTTTTGCGACAGCGGAAACACCTGCTGCGACGGGCCGGAGGCGAAGAACTTCGCCGGGTTGGAGTCCTTCAGCTCGACGACGTACTTGACGCTCCGGGCGTCGTGCGACAAACGGCGGTTGATCTTGACCGTGCTCGTCAGTCCGATATCCAGCTCGCCGGAGGGCGCCGCCAGGGCGGCCTCGCGCGTGGCGAGGAAATTCTCCTGCAACATTCCCAGCGAATCGTTGCGCCGCTTCCAGACAACGCCGGCCTTGTCGACCCAGAACGTCAGCCGCATCGGTCCGGCCGCCGCGTCCATCCCCTCCACCTCGAGCGTCGCCTCGACCCTCAGCAGGCTTTGCGTTTTGTCCAGCAGGCGCGTTTCCTCGAGCGTCTCGGCTTCCAGTTTCACGAGCACGATCGCCCGCAGGGCCGCGTCATAACAGCGCAGCTCGCGCGTTTCGCCGGAGAGCATCGGCCGCCGCGCCAGCTCGTCGTCCACGGCGTTGAGCCCGCGATGGTCGTTCGACCAGGGGAGCGTGGTCGTGCTGGTCCCGGACTGCGAGACGATTTCCACTTCCAGCTTGTCGCCGTCGACTTTACCTTTTCGCGTCACCGGCGCGCCGCCCAGGCGCTCGGTCGACTCGAACGACACGAGCCGGCCCGCGGGCGTTTCCAGCGACGAAAACTGCACGGCCGGCCGGCTCTTGTCGCCGAACCGGCTCACGCTGAGCTGCATTTCGGAATCGATCCGCCGCAGCTCGTTGCCGGCGGAGTCGGACGTCTCGAAGACCTGCGTGTGGATGTAGCCGGCCTTGACGTCCGCAAGCTGCACGACCTCCCAGCTCTCCGACAGCAGGCTCGGCGTTGCCGGCGCGGGCGTTCGCACGGCCGGCGTCGGCTGCGGATCGCTTCCGCATCCCGACACGAGCGCGACGAAGAATCCCGCCACGAGCGCGCCGCGCAGGCGACTAGGTCTCAATCCCAAACCGGCTCGCATAGGACGTTCTCCGGCCGAAGACATCGCCGCGCGATCTCCCCTTCCGCGCCGCGCGCCCTGGCCCGAGTTCGATTGTACTCGCCGCGCGCTAGACCGGCCACACGACGCACGTCATCCACGACGTCCGCTGCCATCGTCCGATGGCCCTTGCACGTTTTCAGCGCAGAAACGACAACGAGTGGCGCTGCCATCCCTTGGACCGCCCATGAACCCGCGTGAAGACGCCGACCTAAAGCCCCAAGCCGCGCCTGGCGACTCGCGCCGGCGGATCGTCGTCATGGCGGCGCTCTTCGAGGGCGGCCTCGTCGTCTTGGCGCTCTTCCTGGGCTGGCTCTTCGACACGCGACCGACGGACCAATTCCACCCGGCGCCAAGCGCGGCGCTGGGGGGGCTGGCGGCCACGCTGCCGCTGCTCGTCGTCATGTTCCTGATCGACCGCCTGCCGTTTGCGCCGTTTCAGCGGATGCAGCGGATCGTGAAGGAGTTCATCGTCCCGATGTTCGCCGAATGCTCCTGGATCGACCTGGCGGGCATCGCGCTTTTGGCCGGGATCGGCGAGGAGGCGCTCTTCCGCGGGTTCGTGCAGACGTGGCTTAAGGGGCCGCTGGGCGTCGTTGGCGCGGTGGCGGCGGCCAGCGTGATCTTCGGCCTGGCGCACTTCGTGACGCCGACCTACGCCGTCCTGGCCGCGCTCTTGGGCGCCTACCTGGGGGGCCTGATGCTCTATTTCGACGGCAACCTCTTGGCCCCGATGATCACGCATGCGCTCTATGACTTCTGCGCGCTCGTCTACCTCGTTCACGAGCACCGGAAAGCGCAAAGCTTGCCCGCGATTCCGATTCACGGCGAACGCGACGAAACAGCGAAGCCGGACGCGGCGGGCGAGACCGGCGACGTCGATTCTCAAGCGGGCGCGAAGAAGCTCGATTGATCGCTGGCGCTCGAGCAGCCGTTACAGCGCTTCCAGGTGCGCCAGCACTTCCGCGGTCGTGTACGTCCTTTCATTGGATGCCGCGCGCCGGTCCAACTCCTCTTCGGTCGGCTCCGGCGAATCGAATTCCCACTGCGAGATGTCGAACTTCGGAATGAACTGCCCCAGGACGCGGCCGGAAGGATCGCAAAGCTCCACCGTCTCGGTCAGGCTGGGAAGCACGCTGGGCAAGTTCGCATCGACGATTACACGGGTCATGGCACACCCCTCGCTGGTTCGGTTCGACGCACGTTCAGAACGGCACCGCGTCGAACACCATTGGTATTCTACGCCGCCCGCGCAAAGGCCGCAATTTCGACCTGGCAGTTGAAGGATCAATTACAGCGATTCCGAAGCGCGGCCGCACCTCCGCTGCCGTCTTTTCGTTCTCGTCGATCCCTCGTGCCGGTCCAGTTGGGCTTCATTGGGCTTGGGCTCCGGCGAAGGGAAACGGCATGCAACAAAGCACCACGCCAAAAAGAGCGAGAATTGCAGGAATCAACAGAATGAAGGAGACAATGGCGGCCGCGAGTCCCATAATGTACGCGGTCAGGACCATTCCGCGTCCAGAAGTCTCTCGTCGTCCGACGCGCATGCCACTCAGGTCCGACATGCTAATCAGCCATGGCGGGATGCCGAACCCAATTCCCGCAACGGCGGTAATCAAGGGCAACGGTGGGCAAACCATACTGAATACGCAACCAAAAAAAGTAATCACGACGCAGGCTGCGGCGACGATCGCGAGCGTAAGCGACAAGGCACCTCTGTGTGGTAGGCAGGCAACCCCATACACGTTCGCTGCGGCAGATGAGCCGGTGTACGCGTAGGGATTGGTTGCTTGTGCGACGCCGATCCCGGCGGCGCCCGCCATCCCCGGCGTCACCGCCGCCTGCGCCGCCGCGGCCTGCGCGGAAGGCGTCGTGGGCTGCTCCTGCTGGGCAAGCTGCGGGTAAAGCTCAGTCGCCCAGCGCCACTCTTTCGTGCCGTCCTGCAACACCTGGCAGTTGGCGTCCAGTCGCCCTTCGGCGACCCATTCATCCAGCTCCTTTTTGCCAATCGGCCCATAGCCCTGGCCGTCGCCGGTCCGCACGCGCCACATGTCCCTGAGCCCCGACGATCCGCCCGCCGACGATCCGCCGGCCGACGACGCACCAGCCGACGCTCCCGTTGCGGCCGGCGGCACGTCGATCGTCTGCTGGCAGGCGGGGCATTTCACTTTCTTCCCGGCCGTCGTGTCCGGGACGGAGTAGGTCTTCTGGCAGCCGGGGCAGGTTACTTTGATGGGCATGCGTGATTCGGCGGTCAACCGTATCGGGGCGGATCGTCGGGCTGGTTGCTTAGGGACGAGCGGCCATTCTAACTTCGCTCGCCGCGCGTTTCCATTTGCGGGATGTCGCATTTAAGGAGCGGCCGAAAAATAACTTCCCGAATCGTCGCCTTTCGCTCCGCGAAAGGACGCTCTTTCGCGGAGCGAAAGACGACACTTGTTTTTCGTTCGACCCTAACCCTGGCAACCTGGCCGCCGGCCGCCCGTCCCCCCATTTCTTCGGCCAGAGGTTGTCTTTCCCCCTTGGCGCCTACTACACTGAAGAAACCACCTCGCGCGGGCCGCCCGGCCGTCACGCCCGGCCCGGCGCCCGTAACTTGGCTCCGACAACTCCTCCGCAGTTGGGCAGCGCCATGGGAACGCTCGGCGAAATCCTCCAGGCCAAGGCCGACCGGCCTCTGCTTTCCGTTTCCCAGGAAGCAACGGTCCTGGCCGCCACGAAGCTGATGAACGACCATTCGGTAGGCTGCCTGGTCGTGACGCACGCCGGCCGCATGGTCGGCATCTTCACCGAGCGCGACGTGCTGCGGCGCGTCGTGGCGGCCTGCCGCGCGCCCACGGAGGTCCGCGTCGCCGAGGTGATGACGCGCGACGTGATCTGCTGCCGGCCGGAAACGACGGTCGACCAGGCCCGCTCGCTGATGAAAGACCGCCGCGTGCGCCATTTGCCGGTCGTGACCGAAGAGGGCGACGTGGCCGGACTCGTCTCCATCGGCGACTTGAACGCCTATCTGACCACGACGCAGGAAGTGACGATCCACTACCTGGAGGAATACCTGCACGGCCGGTCGTGATCATCGAGTCGGCGCTCTTCATGCGTCTACCGGGCCGGGAACCGCGCGGCCGTCATGCTGCCGTAGCCCGCCGGCCAGGCGGTGTCCACTTCCACTTCGCCGACGAGGTCCTCAGCGGAGAGTTCCGCCTTGAAGTCCCGCGCCAGCTTGCCGGTCTTGTCGACGTAGATCCTGACGAGATACCGCCCGCGCGGCAGCGCGGGTGTGCGGCGGATTTCGTCGGCCCGCTGTGTCCCGCGCTCGGCCGTGATTGTCAGCGAGTGCTGCCAGAGCTTTCCCTGGCCGAAGACGGCGCGGTCGGACGTGGCCCAGCGCGTTTTGGACCAGCCGTCCCCCTCGCGGCGGTAAAGATCGACCTGCAACAGCAGCTTGTCGTACCCGGCGGGCACTTCCGTGAGCTTCAGCCAGATTTCGCTGACCTTTGAGACTTCGTCGCTTGGCCGCGGCAGGTCCTCGGCCTTTTGGTACATTCCCTTGGCGACGGCGGCGTAGTCGTCGAGAAACCTCCGAAACTGCTTGTACGTGCGGTCGCCGACGAGCATCTTCTGCCCGCCGCCGTGTTTCACCTGCATTGTGGGCTTGAGCAGAATGAGGCTGTTTTCCGGCTCCTCGGGGTCGATGAGTCCCGCCTCGAGCATGTACTGCATCGTCGCGGCCGGGTCGCGGAGCGTGATCCACGACACCTGCTCGCCGTGCTCCTTCACTTGCTTCTGGTTGCGGTCGGGCGAATGGCAGGCCGCGCAGCGGCCGACCTCCGACCAGACGTTGTCGATGAACGACGACAAGACGCGGTCCTGCCGGGCGTGACGGATGACCTCGGCGGGAAGGGCCGGGCCGATCGGCTCGCTAGCGGCTTTGGCCGTCAGCAGCTTTTCGTCCTTCACGGCCGCGGCGATCCAGGCGCGGAATGCTTCCAACTCTTCCTGGCGGACCTTGTCCGTCACCAGGCTCGGCTTTTCCGGCCGGCGACGGATGAACTGGAGGATTTTCGAGTCATCGGGCTTATCGACGTTCACGAGTCCCGCCGCGACCAGCGAGGCGAACGTCTCTTCCTGCGAGGGCTTGATATAGTCCTTCAGGTCGACGCCGGAGAGATGGCACTCGGAGCAGCTTGAGGGCCGGGCGGCCTGGAAGATCGGCAGGATGCGCTTTTCGAAGAGCGCGAGCGAGCCGCCGGCGGCGGGCGCCCCGATCTCAGGCGCGTTTTCGTTCTTGTCGCCGGGTGCGGCGTCGGGAGGAGGCTGCGCCTCGCGCGGCGGATCTTGAAACGACGCCGCCGTGACGGCCGGGCCGCGCGCGGGGCTTTCGCGCCCGCAGCCGGCGTTGACGGCCAGCGACAGAATCAGGCACAACGCAAATGCACCGCGCATGGAGCCGCTCCGAGATGTCAGTGCCGGACTTCAAGGATACCGTCCAATGGTAGCGAGTATCGTCCGCGGCCGCAAAGACGATCTCGCGGCAGGCGTGTGTCGGCGCGCAACGGGATCTGCCAGCGCGCGAATTCCGCGGCAATTGACGGCCGTGGCGGCCGGCCAAAATACTACGCCGCCCGGCGCAGCGGGACCGCCCGGCGCATGCGCTGGATTTCCGCGGCCGATTGCTCCAGAACGAGGTCCGTGACCCGCTCCACGAGCACGTCGGCGAGCGAAGCGGGCACGCCCGGCCGCGAGCGAAGCGCCGCCGCGACCAGGTCCTGCACGACCGCCGCGCTGTGCGCCCGCACGTAGCCCCGCGCCTCGGCCGTGCTCATCTGCGGCGCGCGGTGCGCCACGCGCTGCCAGATCCGCGGCCAGGAGCGCCCGGCGATCTCGACGGTAAGCCTCTGGACCTGCCGGGCGGTGCGGAAGGAAAAGAGCGACTGGAGCATGTTCATGGCACGTTCCTCCTTGAGCTAACCATCGATTCGGCCGGGCCGCGCTCTGAAGCGAAGACTCGACTGGGGCCGTCCGGGACACACGTGCATCCGGAAATACCCGGCACAACCGCCCGACTCGGCCGGCGGGCGGCGCCTCTCGACGCGATCGCGAAAACCTGGCGGAGGCGGGCGCGTTTGCCGTCTGCGAAGACTTTTCCGGCGCGGCCGATCCCGCGGCGGCGAGTTGACGGGGCCGATCCGCCGCAAATACAATCGGCTATTTGAGCGGGCGCGGGCCTCCGACCGCCCGGCCGTTTTTTGTTTGTCCTCTTGGCGCAAGCCATGCCATTTATCCGCTCCGTGAAGGGGCTCAGCCCCCACCAGCAGTTCGCCATCGAGAAGCCCTGCACGGTGCTGGGGCGGCATCCCGACTGCGACGTCGTGCTGGAAGTTGGCGCCATCAGCCGGCAGCACGCGCAACTGCTCATCGAGCAGGGCGGCTATTTCGTCCAGGACCTCGGCAGCCGCAACGGCACCTACCTCAACGGCCAGCGCGTCGAAGGCAAGCAAAAGCTCGCCGACAACGACGAAATCAAAATCTGCGACCTGGTCTTCTCGTTCCACGAGAAGGAACCGGGGCCGCCGGGCAAGGACACCGTCGTCGAGCCCACCTGGGCCACGCTCGTCGACGACCGCGACGGCGGCGGCACCTCCACCATCATGTCCAAGATCGACGTGTGGAGCAGCGGCTCGGGCTTCCGCGTCACGGTCAATCCGGAGGTCAAGCTGAAGGCCCTCATCGAAATCTCTAAGGACCTGGCCCGCTCCCTGGCGATGGAAAAAGTGCTGCCGAAAATCCTGGAGAGCCTGTTCAAGGTCTTCATCCAGGCCGACCGCGGGTTCATCGTCCTGTCCGACGCCAACGGCAAGCCTGTTCCCAAGGCCGTCCGCTACCGCCGCGAGGGCGAGCAGGAGAGCATCCGCATCAGCAGGACCATCGTACGGCAGGTGATGGAGAGCAAGCAGGCGATCCTTTCGGCCGACGCCGCCAGCGACGCGCGGTTCGCCATGAGCGAGAGCATCGCCGACTTCCGCATCCGCTCGATGATGTGCGCGCCCCTCATCACCAGCGAGGGCACGCCGCTGGGCGTCATCCAGATCGACACCCTCGACCAGCGCAGCCGGTTCCAGGAGGACGACCTGGAGGTGCTGGCCAGCGTGGCGGCCCAGGCCGGTTTCGCCATCGAGAACGCCCGGCTCCACGAGAAGGACCTCGAGCAGCAGGCCATCGAGCGCGACCTGGCCGTGGCCCGCGAGGTGCAGCAGGGCTTTTTGCCCAAGGCGCCGCCGCAGATCAAAGGTTACGAGTTCTTTCAGTTCTACGAGGCCGCCAGCCAGGTCGGCGGGGACTTTTTTCAGTACGAGACGCTCGCGCCCGGCAACCGGCTGGCGGTCTTTCTGGGCGACGTCTCGGGCAAGGGCGTCTCGGCGGCGCTCCTCATGGCGCGGCTCTTGGCCGAGGCGCGCTACTGCCTGGCCAGCGAACCGACGCCCGCGGCCGCCGTCAGCCGTTTGGCCAGGGCCTTTAGCGCCATGGGCTGGGACGACCGGTTCGTGACGTTCCTCCTGGCGGTCGTGGACGTCGAAAAGCACGAGGTGACGCTCGTCAATGCCGGCCACATCCCGCCGCTCTTGCGCCACGCCGACGGCGCCGTCGAAGCGGTCGGGGACGAGGCCACGGGCGTGCCGCTGGGCGTCGACGCCGACTATCCCTACGAGCAATGCGCCCTCTCGCTCAAGCCCGGCGAGTCGCTCACGGCCTTCACGGACGGGTTCAGCGAGGCCGCCGACGCGGGCGGGAGCCTCTTCGGCCTGGCGGAGCTGAAGAAACAGGTGGCGGCGAAGGGGGGCGGCGTTCGCGAGCTGGGCGAGCACATTCTCCAACAAGTCACCAAGTTCGTCGGCGGTTTCAAGCAGTCGGACGACATGTGCCTGCTTTGCTTCGGCCGCGGCGACAAGGCCGATGAGGAGACGGACCCGCCCCACAAGGTTTCTAAGGGCACCGTTGCCAAGGGCGCGGTGGCCAAAGTCACCAAGGGATAGCGTCGGCGGGATCGTGTCGGTTAGGAGCTGACGGAGGTCCGTTGCCATGTCGATGCAGCAAGGCCCGGTCTTTTACGCTCCGCCCCCTCCGCCGCCGTCCAACCGGGGGCCACTCATCTTTCTGATCGTGGGACTGTCGGCCGTGTTGTTGATGCTGGGCTGCTGCGCCGGCGGCGTCTACTTTGCGGTCCGCACCGGGCGGCAGGTCGTGCAGACGGCCCGCGACGCCTATACGACGAGCCCCGCCGCCGTCCGCGCCCGCGCGAAGGACATCGCCGACTTCCAGGCCCCCACCGGCTTCAGCCCCGCCGTGTCCATGAAGCTCAAGAACCCGCTCTCGGGCGAGAACGTGACGACGATGGTCGTGTACACGGACAACGCCGGAGGCGGAATCGTTTTCTACCAACTCGGCGCCGGCCTGTTCGACGAGAGGCAGCGGGAGCAGGTGCAGCGGCAAATGGAGCAGCAATCGGCCATGCAGGGCGCGCCGGTGAACCTCTCGGTGCAGTCCCGGCAGGTCGTCACCTACAACGTCCGGGGCAAGCCCTGCGAATTCGTGCTCATCAAGGGAAAGGACAACGCCTCGGGCAAGGAAATGTGGCAGGTCTGCGGCGCCTTCGAGGGGAAGGAAGGCCCGGCCATGCTGATGATCATCCTGGACGCGCAGCAATACGACGAGGAGGACGTCCGGCTGATTGCGGAGTCCGTCAAGTAAGTCGCCTTTCGCTCCGCGAAAGGACGCTCTTTCGCTCCGCGGAAGACGACATTCGTTTTTCGTTCCACCTAACGAAACCGAGACCTTTGGAAAGGAACCTCGATGCCCAAGTTCATCATCGAACGAGAAATGCCCGGGGCCGGAAACCTCACGGCCGCGCAGCTCAAGGCGGCCTCGCAGACGTCGTGCGGCGTCCTCAAGGAGCTGGGCCCGCAGATCCAGTGGGTCGAGAGCTACGTGACGGGCGACAAGGTGTATTGCGTCTACGTGGCGCCCAGTGTGGAGATGATCAAGGAGCACGCCAAGCGGGGCGGCTTCCCGGCCAACCGCGTGAGCGAGGTCAAGGCGATCATCGACCCGACGACGGCGGAGAAATAGCCGCTCGCGCCGCCTCCACCGACCCCGCGTCGAATGGCACAAGCTTTAGCACAAGGCGTTGTCGGCGTTGATGTTGGTGCTGCTATCAGTTGACTGTTTGGGAGTTCGCTTCGTTGCATCGCCGCGTTGCGTGGCTCCGTGCATTTGTGGCCCCGCAAAGTGAGGTT
>JACOUI010000057.1 GCA_016177915.1 Planctomycetia bacterium | reverse complement strand
GAGCGAGGCGAATTGAGAGGACTTGGCAAGCTACGCAAGCCGCGGCGACCCCGGCCCCCCCCGGGGGGGGCCGGGGTTAGTTGGAGATCCATACCAAATACCGGGGCATTTTTGGTCCAACAAAGTGGGTCCACCTGAGAGGAACACACCGGTATAGCCCTGCTTAATCTGTTGGTCCTGGAACACGTACAACGGGACCGTTCCCTTCCGAATGATGGGAACGATGTTCTCCCTCAAATGAAGAACGAATTCTTCAAAGGGCTTCATTTTGTTGGCCCGCAAAACTCATCACGCACGGAACGGAATCAGCGCGTCGAGCAACTGCCCTGGCCCTGCATTTTCTACGAACACAGGTGTTCAGAGGCAAGTCATCCCGAACAAACCCCCGCACAGCTTGCGGAACTCGTCGATCAGGGCCGCCACACTCGCCCCGAGTCAAGTCGGCCTTGATCGGCTTCTCAGCCGCTTGCTGCGCGTCGAAGCACGGGTCTTCCAGGTAAGTTCCCCGGCGCGGCGATTTGCGCGCGAGCCAGATTGCTGCCGGCACGGTTGAGCCACTCGCGCGCGTCGGTCGGAGGCAGGCGCTTACGCGGCATAGACGACTTGGCCCTCGCGCAAGGCTGGACAGATCACCAAGCAGTGCGTCTCTCGATAGCGCTCGACTTCCTCCGGTGTGACGACAATCACATCGACTGCTTCGCCGGCGCCGTGCAAGTGCGAGTAAATCCGCTCGACAATGCGCCCGCGGTCGAACTTCCCTCCCTTGATGACGAGAAGATCGACGTCGCTGTTGGGTCCCATCTGGCCGCGCGCGGCCGAGCCGAAGAGCACAATCTTCTCCGGCCGCGCCGCTCGCACGACTCGCCGAATAATGTCGGCCAGGACCTTCTTGTCCGGGCGGCCGTTTTTTCGAGCGCGTTTTTTGCCCGAGGCTTTCACGTCTGTCTTCGTTTTTGCGTGCATCTGCCCGGTCACATCACAAAGGGCCCGGTGCCGGCTGCGGCCCCGCTTTCCCAGGCAAGTCTACCTTCCCGAACCCTGGTAGCAATGACGCGCCACTCTTAACCGAGGTTCAGGGTGTCCATGCGGTAGTGGGCGACTTTGACCGCTTCGCGCGCGACGGCTTCCTTTACGACGTTGGCGCCTCCGCCGTCGCCGAGTAATCCCGCCGTCAGGGCGAGGTAGACCGTCGTCACCGATTCCGTCGTCACCGACGCCATCTGCACCGAGCGGACGATCAGCCACAGCCCGCCGGCCTGCGCGATCGTGCCCGCCACGCCCATCGCCCCTTCCGAAACTCGTCCGGCCAGCCGGCGCACGATGACCCCTTGCGCGACGAGCAGCACCACGCCGATGTAGGCGAACGTGAGGCAGATCTCCGTGTACGAGAAGTTAAAGGGCGTGGGGAGCGTGCGGCCGTCCTCGGCCGTTCCCTTGAGCACCAGCGACAGCGTCGATTCCAGCGCGGCGAACGCAAAGACGCACAGGAACGACGACAGAAGCAGCATGGCCACCGATGGCGTCCGCACGTCGCGCAGCGAATGGAACCCGAACCACGGGCGGTGCGTCACCGGCCGGCTGCGGTCGAGCGACTCGGGCAGCGCGAGCATCGCGACCAAAAGCGCGCCCAGCGAAAGCAGCGCCGCGAAAATGCCCGCCCACGGCCCGGGATGCCCCTTGCCGGAGGCGACTGCCAGAAGGCCCACGAGCGGGCCGAGCGTGAACCCCAGTCCAAAGGCTGCGCCGATCAGGGCCATCCCTTTGTGCCGCTTGTCGATCGTTGTGGCGTCGGCGATGTAGGCCTGGGCCGTGGCGATGGTTGCCCCCGCGATTCCCGCCCCGATCCGCGACACGAACAAGAGCCAGATGTCTTTCTCCACCGTCGCCACGGCGAACATGCCGTAGAAAACGACCGACCCGGAAAGGCCGATCATCAGCACGGGCCGCCGGCCGATGCGGTCCGAGAGCCTTCCCCACATCGGCGAGAAGAGGAACTGCATCGCCGAGAAGCTGCTCATCAAGAGGCCGATGACGAGCCCGCTGTCGCCTTTGTAAAACGCCCCGGCGAAATCGCGGCCGTAAATGGGAAGCAGCGGAATGACGATGCCGAAACCCAAGAGGTCGATGAAGACCGTCAGGAACAGCACGAACAAAGAAGCGCGGCGGGGCTTTTCGGGCATGCACGTCGGGTCCGGAGGGCGGTAGGCAAGGGATCAGGATAGTCGGCCGCGCGCTGCGAAAACAGGGTGCCGGCCAATGAACGAGCAGCGATTCGACAGGCGAGCGGCCAGCGTAAGCTGTCCGTTGATTTCCGCGTCGTGCGCCGCTGAACGCCGCCACCGTTCGGCTTGACGTTCCCGCCGGCCGCCCGTAACTTGAGAGCGCGGCACACATTGGGGAATGGTGTAACGGTAGCACGAATGGCTCTGGACCATTTAGTCTAGGTTCGAATCCTAGTTCCCCAGCTTCGCGCGGTCGGCGGTTGGCTGGTTCCAGGCATGGCGACACCGCACCAGCAGGTCGTCCCCACGACGCGTTTTGTCCCGCAGCGGCACAACTTCGCCCTTCCCGGTTGCGAAACTCGCCGCGCGCCGCGTATGTTGACGCGATGCCTGGCCAGCCTTCGAGCAAGAAAACCGCCGCCCTCCCCAAGGTCGTCCTCTACACCGACGGCGCGTGCAGCGGAAACCCTGGACCCGGCGGCTGGGCGTTCCTTCTCAAGCATCCCGCGTCCGCCAAGGTCCTCGAGCGCTCCGGGGCGGAGCCGCAAACGACCAACAATCGCATGGAGCTGACGGCCGTCATCGAAGGGCTTGCGACGCTCCAAATGCCGTCGGAGGTCACGCTCGTCACCGACAGCGAGTACGTCGGCAAGGGCGTTTCGGAGTGGATGGCGAATTGGAAACGCAACGGCTGGAAGCGCCGCGAAAGAGGCAAGCTCATGCCCGTCAAAAACGAGGATCTCTGGCGGCGCCTCGACGAGCTGCTCCAGGTCCACCGCGTGAGATTCGAGCACATTTACGGCCACAGCGGCCACCCGGAAAACGAGCGCTGCGACGAGTTGGCCGTGGCGGCGTACCAGCAGTTTTTGGGGGGCGGGAAACCCTAACCGGGACAACCTATCGCCGCCAACGGCTGCAGGCCGCCAGCGGCATTTCTGTTTTCGCCGGCCGGCGCGATCGGCTACAATGGCGGAAGCCCGCCTGAGCATAGTTCGTCCTTCCCACCGAACGGCTCCCCCCCGCCATGGCCGACACGAACCTCAAATCCTTCGAGCCGAAAGCCGGCCAGGCCGTCGAGTATCCCCACCAGCTTTTCGAGGCCCGCTTCAGCCCCTGCGGAAAAATCCTGGCCGCCGCGGGGTACGACGGACTCGTGCCGCGGTGGGAAGTCGGCGAGGGCGAACTTAAGCCGCTTGCGTCCCTTGCCGGCCACAGCGCGTGGGTGACGTGCCTCGCCTTTCAGCCGGCGGGCGAGCTTTTGCTTTCCGCCGACAGTTGGGGAAAGCTCTGCGCTTGGCGCTATGCCGAGGAGTCGCCGCAGCCGGTGTGGACAGAGGCCCAGGCCCTGGCGGGCTGGATTCGTGGGCTGGCGGTCAGCCCGGACGGCCAAACCGTCGCGGTCGTGGGCAACGACCCGCGCGTGCGGCTGTTTTCGGCCGTCGACGGCAAGCCGCTGCGCGAGCTGGCGGAGCATGCGCCGCCGGTGTTTTCGGTCACGTTTCATCCGGACGGAAAATCGCTGGCGACGGGCGACCGCAAGGGCATCGTGCGGCGCATGAACCTCGAAACCGGCAAGGTCGAGCGCGAGCTGGACGGCGGCGTCTTGTACAAGCTCGACCGGATCCAGGAGGTCGGCGGGGCGCGGCAGATGGCCTTCGATGCGGCCGGCGAGCGGCTCGTCGTGGGCGGGATCCGGAATTCCACCGGCGGGTTTGTGACGGGCCAGCCGTGCGTGCTGCTTTTCGATTGGAAGAGCGGCAAGGTCGAGCAGGAGCTGGCCGTCGGGGCCAACGACGACGGATTCATCTACGACGCGCGGTTTCACCACGCGGGGTTCGTGATGGCCGCGTCGTGCGCCTTTCCCGGCAAGGGGAGGCTCTGGTTCTGGAAGCCGGGCGAAGAGAAGCCGTTTTACCTGGGCGACATCGCCAACGGGCGGAGCGTGAGCCTGCACCCGGACAAAAAGCGGCTGGCGTATCTCACGTGCCTGTCGGCGAATGGCAACGGGCGGATGCTGAAGGGCGGGGAGTACGACGGGGGAAAGGCGAAGATTCACATTCTGGAGATGGCGGACGGCAGCGCGTAGTCGGCCGACGGCCGCTCGCGATCTGCCGCGGTCACATTTCTTCAAAACAATCGCGCGCGCATAAGCGATCGGCGGTAGTCCACTCGCGTCGGCAGATTGATTCGCAGCAACGCGGCAGTCGCGCGGCCAATTGCCGTATTGCCGACGAGGATTGGTCCATCCCAGCGGAAATGCACGTTCCAGACATCGCGACGCGGATCGAAGAGCGGCTGCAGTGTGTCGGTTTCCGGGTCGATCGCCGCGATGTCAGACCCCTTGAATGTGTTACATGCCAGACAACTCAGCGCGAGGTTCGATAGCTTGGTCGGGCCGCCGTGCTTCCGCGAGCGGATATGGTCGAGCTGAAACGGCAGAATGTCGCGCAGTGCGGGACTTTGACAATATTCGCAGCGGCCATTTGCCCGTTCGTAGACCAGTCGTCGCCGGGACAGGGCCATCACTTAGACTTGGCAGATTTGGTCGATTTGAGCGAAAGGCGCGCCTTGGCTTGCACGAGATTGATGAACGTGCCGACGCGCACGTATTCGTGCAAGGCATCGAGTTCGCCTGGCGTGATTGTGCCGTCGTTGTTTCGCTTCGCCAGGCGATTCATCTCGGCAACGGCGCGGTCGCTGAACCGCCACTTGAGGACGGTCCTGGCGACTGCCGGCGGCAGGTCGCCGTTGTCCGGCGCAATCACATCGGACAAGATGTGGACTTCGTCAAGGATCTTCGAATTCGTGACCATGACGCAATTATACCCCGCTGTCGAGCCCGACGTACAGCCGTGCGGGCCAGTTAACAGGCGCCTCCCCGTGCGGTTATGCTAGGGGAGGCGCCGCCCAGGAGAAGTGCGGCACTCCACGAAACGCCGCATTGGAACCGCCATGTCCCTCGACAAATCGGCCCCCAAGATCAAGAGCATGTTCGGCGCGATCGCGCGGCGGTACGACTTCTTGAATCACCTGCTGTCGCTCAATATCGACAAGCGCTGGCGAAAGCGGACGGTGCAAAAAGTCCCGCCGGGCGATGGACCCGTTCTGGATGTCTGCACCGGCACCGGCGACCTGGCCCTGGCCTACTGCCGCGCGGGAAAGAAGAAAATCAAGGTCGTGGGCATCGATTTCTGCCCGGAGATGCTGGCCATCGCCCAGAAGAAAGCGCAGCGGGCGGGAGCGGAGGCTTGGCTGTCGCTGGTCGAAGGCGACGCCCTCCACCTCCCCTTTGACGATGGCACGTTCGAGATCGTCTGCATCGGCTTTGGCCTGCGGAACGTGTCCGACCCGGCAGGGGCCTTGAAGGAGATGCTGCGCGTATGCCGGCCGGGCGGGCGCATGGCCGTGCTCGAGTTTTCGCAGCCGCGCGGGCGGCTGACCGGCCCCGCGTATCGGTTCTACTTCCGCCGCGTGCTGCCCAGGATCGGCCGGCTATTCTCCCGCGACCGGTTCGACGCCTACAATTACCTGCCCCGCTCGGTGCAGGAGTTTCCCGACGGCCCGGGGCTGGCGGCGATGATGCGCGACGCGGGCATGGCGGACGTGGAGTTCTTTCCGCTTTTTCCGCTGGGGGCGGCGACGCTGTACGTGGGACGCAGGCCGCCGGGCAATACGACGCAATGGTCGGCCGAAAGGGAAAAGGCGCTCGCGGGAACGTGACGGCGGCGAGGGCGAATCGAGTACGAGTAAGAGTACGATGGCGAGTACGAATTCAAGTGGGAGAAGATTCGTCGTCGGCGTCACCGGCGCGAGCGGCGCGATTTATTCGCTCCGGCTGCTGGAGGTGCTGCTCGCGTCGGGCGCGATGGTCCACCTGTCGATCAGTCCGGCCGGGCGGGACGTGATCGAGCATGAGCTGGGGCTGGCGATCGACCTCGAAGCCTTCGATCCGGCGGCGCTCCTGCCCGACCTGAAGTCGCTGCCGTCGGAAAGCAAGCTGGCGGTGCTGGGCGGCTATCGCGGAATGCTGGCGAGCGACCCGCGCGAGGCGATCGAGCGACTTGAGTATCACCACCACCGCGACTTCATCTCGCCGATCGCCAGCGGGTCGTTTTTGACGGACGGGATGGTGATTTGCCCGGCTTCGGGCGGGACCATGAGCGCCGTGGCCCATGGCACTTCGCAGAACCTAATCTGCCGGGCGGCCGACGTACACCTCAAGGAGCGCCGCAAACTGGTGCTCGTGCCGCGGGAGACGCCGCTGTCGCTTGTCCACATCGAGAACATGCGGCTCTGCACGTTGGCCGGGGCGGTCGTGCTGCCGGCCATGCCGGGCTTTTATCACAACGTGACCTCGATCGGCGACCTTATCGATTTCGTGGTCGGGCGGATTTGCGACCAGCTTGGCGTGCCGCAGGGATTGATGCAGCGCTGGGGCGTCCCGGAGCCGTGGGACGCGGCGCAACAGAACGAATGACGCAACCAATCGCCTCCCAAGCCCGCCGGTTGCATCCGGCGGGACTATTTTGCCATCACGTCGCCTTGCGTCCACGCCCCGTCAATCAGCCGCCACGTCTTTCCATTGGGGTTCTTGTCCTTCAGCGCCTCCGGCAGCCGTGCCGGCCGGACGTTGTCGAAGCACACAAGCGCCGCGAACCGACGCAGCGCCGCGGGAATGCCGACGGCCGTGAAGCCGGGATGGCCGGTGGCGGGATAGGGTCCGCCGTGGTTCATGGCCGGCGAGACGGCCACGCCGGTGGGCATCTTGTCGTTCAGCAGCCGTCCGACGCGCGCTCGCAACCGCGGCGCGAGCCGGGCATAGAGTTCGTCGTCGTTGCCGGCCGTGTGCGAGTAGATGCAGCCGGTCAGGTTGCCTTCGAGTCGCTCAAGAACAGATTCCAATTCCGCGGCGTCGGCCGCCACGACCAGGAGAGACGTGTTGCCGAAGGCCTCCGTCTGCAGCGCCTCGGGCTGCTGCAAAAACTGCCGGCCGGAGACGCGCAGGAGCGTGTTGGCAAAACTGTGACCGCGGCCTCCGCCGGAACTTCCGCCGACAACGAGCTGCGCGCCCGCTTCACGCAGCGCGGCGACGTTTTCTTGCAGCGACCCGGCTACGCCGCTGGAGAGCAATGTTCCCACCGGTGCGGCCGCAAAACGCTTCGCCAGATCGCCGATGAACGCCTCCGTTGGGGGTCCGGCGACGAGCAGAACCAGCCCGGGGTTCGTGCAGAACTGCCCCGTCCCCATCAGGCAGCTTCCGGAAAACTCCTCGGCGATTTTCTCGGCCCGCTCCTCGAGGGCCCCGGGCAGGACGACGACGGGGTTGATGCTCGAAAGCTCCAGATAGATCGGCTTGCCGGCGCGGTCGGCGGCGGCCTTGAGCGCCAGTCCCGCCGCGCGGCTGCCCGTGTAGGCCGTCGCCCCGACGCGCGGATCGGCGACGAGCCGCTCGCCATCGTCGTGTCGAAGGCGATAGAGCAACTGAACCGTGCCCGGCGGCAGGCCCGTCGCCTCGGCGGCGTTCTGCGCCTCTTCGGCAAAAAGTCGCGTCGTGGCGGGGTGCGAGGTGTTCGCCTTGGCGACGACGGGATTGCCGGCGGCGATCGCGGCGGCAAAGTCTCCGCCGGAGATGCTATTGAATGCGAAGGGAAAATTGTTCGGCCCGAAGACGCAGACGGGGCCGAGCGCGGCGTAGCACGAACGGATGTTGGCCTTGGCGTCGATCGTGGCCAGCCGCCACGAGCCTTCGCGGGCGGCGGAGGCAGCCTGGCGAAGCTGGTTCGTCGTGCGCGGCAGCTCGACATTGGCCAGGCGCGGCGTCTTGGGCAAGGCCGTCTCGGCATGCGCCGTCTCGACGAGTTCCTCCGCGCGCGCCTCGATGCGCCGCGCGTAGTCGTCGAGAAAGTCGCCCAGCCGTTCCGGAGGAGTGTCTCGCAGGACAACTGCAGCCGAGGCGGCCGCCGCCAGCGCCGCGTCGCAATCAGCCCACGTGCTCACCGGGAAAACCGGCGGCAGCGGCTCGCACGTGGCGGGGTTCTCGGCCTGGAACGTCCCGGCCGCATTTGCGGTGCGCCAAGCGCCGGCGATGAGGACTTTTTCCGGAGACATGATTGTGCTCGCGGAGCACCGACGGGGCGACGGTCCCGCCGGATGCAACCGGCGGGCTTTGGACAACAGCACTGCGCCACTGCCGCGACGTTAATTCTGCCCCGCGTCCGCCATCGTCCGCTTGATCGCCTGCCGGCCGACGAAGCCCGCCTCCACCTCGTGCCAGAAGCCCACCTCCGCCTCGCCCAGCTTCCAGCAGAGGTACACGAGCCGCCCGTCTTTCATCGACGGAAAATCGACGAGCCCTTGCAGCGGGTCCTTCGGCTCCACGCCCAGGGCGATCAGCTCCTCGACGTACTCCCGCAGGCGAAGCTGATCGCGCTCCAGCTCTTCCTCGATCTGGACCAGCTCTTCGGAGTAGACGTCGCGCATGCCGGGGCGGTTGGCGGACAGGACCGCCAGCCGCTGCCGGCGATCGAGGACCTCCTGCGAAAGCTGCGCCAGGTCGGTGCAGATCGCCCGCACCAGCGGCAACGCGGCGTTGGCCTCGGCGATCGTGAAAACCTTCTGATTAACCTCGCTCTGCATTTCCAACCTCGCGGGCAAATCTCTGGAGGCAACTCTCGGTGGGGGCTTCGCTACTGGTTCGGCCCCCCGTGAACGGGATCGGCGATCACTTTCGCCTGGGCGACGGCGGTCGGGTTGAGCGTGGCGCGGCCCCAGGCGATCTCCATCGGCAGGCGCGAAAAATCGACAATGCAGCCGTCGCGGCTGTAGCAGCTCAGGTCGTGCGTCGCGCCCATGAAGATGCAATCGACCGGGCAAGGCTCCACGCACAAGGCGCAGAACATGCACTTCGTGTAGTCGATGACGAAGCCCGTGACCTTGAATCCCTTCCCCTTCGTCACCCGCTCCTTGTTGATGTAGATGCAATCGACGGGGCAGGCCTTGGCGCACTGGTCGCAGGCGATGCAGGTCGTCAGGTCGAAGCGATGGAACCCGCGATAGCGCGGGGCGACGGCGACGGGAAGCTCCGGGTATTCAAAATGCTCGGTGAAAGTGCGGCGGTCGGGGTCGTAGGTCTTGAGCCAGTAACGGAGCGTGACCCACATTCCCTTGCCGACCGTGTAGACCGCGTCGTAGATGTCGAAGAGCCAGCCTTTGAAGTTCCGCCACGACTGCATGGGAGCATCACCGCGTCATGGGTGCGCCGTTGGAGTACCGGCTTCAGCCGGGCGAGCCGCGTGCGGGCCGCCGATTCCTCGCCCGCATGAATTATAGGCGCAACGCCCAGGGCCGCAAGCGTGGCAGCAGCGGCATCAGCCGGCCCTACGGCAGCGATTGACGGGCCTCGTCCGCTTTACCGGCGTGCGGTGGCAACACCGCTCGCCGGCGGAGCGCAAAGGCCGAAGCGCTCCTGCAGCTTCGCCAGGATCTCCTGCTCCAGGCTCACGTCGTTGCCCAGCGGAATCCAGGCCCGCAGCTCGAGACCCGGGCCGGCCGCTTCGGCGAACCGCTCCAGCGAGCTGTCGTTGCGGAACGTGGCCGCGCCGACCGTGGACTGCTCCGGCCGGCGCACGTCCTCCAGCTCCTTCATCACCGCCACGTGCAGGGCGTAGCCCCCTTCGACGGGAGTGGCCTTCACGAGGGCGGTGCGGCGGATCGACTGCAGCGTGCTCTCGTAACGGTCGTAGGCGGTGACGGAATCGCCGTGCCAAGGCTCGAAAACCGTGGCCCCTACCTTCGGGTGCGTCTCCAGCCGCCCTTCCGTCAGAAGCTCGCCCACCCGCGGCGATTCCTCCCGCGCAATTGCAAAGTAGTCGTCCAACACGTCCACCACCTGGTTCCAGACCAGGTCGGGATTGGTGTACGGGACGACGAGCGGGTTTGGAACCACGGGCGCGGCGGCAAAGGGCTGCGGCGTTTCCCAGCTCCACGACGAGCAGCCCGAGGCCGCGGCCAGTGCGGCCAGGGCGACGGTGCTCATTGCGAAGTGGAGAGTGCGGTGCATGCGCTGCTGGCGTGCTTCAAGGCGGCGAGAGAATCAGCCCTGTCCCGCCCTCGGGGCGGGGCGGAGTGTCTCAGGAACCGCCCGAACGGGCAATCCCAGGTTCCGCCGGAGAGAGGGCCAAGGGTATGTACCAGCCAGATTGGAGTCGTAAACGGCTGGAAGCGCAAATCGGAGCGGTCGGCCTCATGGCGTTGCCAGATCGACCGGCCAACCGAGGGCCCGGTGCAGGCGGAACTGGGCTTCGTTGTAGTCGATGACCGTGCGGAGATACTCCCGTCGTGCCTGATCGAGGGCCTGGATCGACTGCAGCGCTTCGATGGGCAGACCCTCGGCTTGACGAATCCGATCGAGGTTGCGCCGATAGGAGTCAACGGCTTTTTGAATGCCGACCTTGGCAGTGTCGATTTGGGGTCTTCGGGCCACGACCTGGGAATGGGCGGCGGCGACCTCTGCCGCGACACGGTCCATGACGAGAACCTCTTGCCACTGGGCCTGCCGAATCCGCGACCGGGCCCCTTCGCGCGCCGGACGCTCGCCAAAGCCGAGATTCCGCAGCTCCCAGAAAGCCGCCACGTCGACATCGAGGCGGTCCCGGTAGTTGTCGATGTCGCCGCCGCTGCCCCCGCCGAAGCCGCCATAGCTCACGCCCAGCGCCACGCTGGGAATCAGCGGCGCGTATCGCTCGCGCCTGAATTGCTCGACCGCGGCCGCGACAAGCGATTTGCTTTCGGCCAGCTCGGGACGGTTCGAGAGCCCCGTCGCGACCAGTTCGCCCAGCGGCATTTCGAGAGGCACCAGTTCCATTGGGGCCGCGGTCGGCTCCGCCGGGACGAGCGGCAACGTCGGATCGACGCTGAGATGTTGCGCTAGTCGGACTTGGGAAACGCGGACTTGCTCTGCGGCACGCGCAAGGTTGTTCTTGCGCACGGCCAGTTCAGCCTGAGCGCGGTCGGCGTCCGCCTGCAGGCCCTGTCCAGCCTTGGCGAAGGATTCGGTCAGGTCGGTCAGTTCGCGTGTGTTTTTCAACGTCTCTTGCGCGATGGCGCTCTGCTCAAGGGCACCGAGCAAATCCAGATGGGACAAGGCAACGTCGAGCAGTGTGTCGTTGGTCGCCGCGCTGGCGGCGTATTGCGAGGCGGCCGTCAGCCGGCCGGCGACGCGTGGCTGGAAGATGGCATCCGTCAGATGAAACGTGGCCGACACACCGGGAACGGCCGGCGACGCGGCCCCAGCGGCCCGCGCCCCCAGGCCTGAAAACGCGGCGCCGCGGCTTACGTCGAGCACCGCGCCGCCGGTTTCCTGGAGCGGCCCTTCGTGCTTGTTGTAACTGGCCCCTCCGTGGATCGAGGGCAACCAGAGAATCTCGGCCCCGTCGAGGCGGGCCATGGCCTCCTGCATCCGCTCCGCCGCATACTGGACCCGCGGATTGCGCCCGGCCGCCAGTGCTAAAGCCGTGGCCAGGTCGATCGGAACGCGTTGGGCGAATGCCTCCTTGGTGTCGTCGTGCGCCGCCGGCATCTCCTCGGCAGGACCTACGGCCTCTGCGGATTTCAACTGTTCGATGGGAGGGCCGGACAGCGGAAGGGGGCCCTGGTCGCTTGGTTCTTCAGCGGGCGCAGGCAGCGCCAGCTCGACGTCGGCCTTCTCGGGCTGAGCGGTCCCTAGGAGATTGGAAGGATCGGCTGCGCCGATGCCCGCCGCGCGTTCCGCGACCTCTGGCTGCGGGCCGAGGCCTGCAGGCTGCAAGCACCGATCCGTAGCGCAGCCCGCGATCATCAGGCAAAGGCAAATCACCAGACCTGTTGACCTCGGCAATCGAGTGCGTTCCTTCATCGGCAGTCGGCTCGCCGTTTGCTTGGCTGGTCGGGGCCGCGATTACGTCCGGGAACGATAACCGCTCTTCAACACGATCGACCGGCAGTCGGGGCAAGGTTTAACGAGAACAGCGGATGTACCAATCCCGCAAAGTCTGCCGCTAGCGTGGCACGACGCTGCCGGGCCATCTGCCTGCCCCCTCACCCTGCCGAGGCTCGCCGCAACATTCTTCTCGCGCTTGGTTTTGCGTCGTGCGTCATTCAGGTCCAAGTGATGGACAGCGGTTGAATGTGCAAGCACAATGGTCATCTGTGGATGTGCACGAGTTGTCCGGCGTGCAGCGTGGGAAGCCGCCGGGGGATCGCTCTCCGAGTCCCGCTACCCGTTTGAGAATGTCCGCGCATTATGAACCTCATTCTTTTTGCCCTCCGTCGCCCCATTTCTGTACTCGTCGTGATTTTCGCGATTGTGCTGGCATGTGCGGCGTCAATCGGCAAACCCGTCTTTGACACACTCGGGCTCCCCTGGCCCGAGGCGCTGCCGCAGGGCATGGAAGTGGACGTTTTTCCCAGCCTGAATCTCCCCGTGATCTACGTCTGCCAGCCGTACGGCGGAATGGACCCGGCCCAAATGGAGGGCTACCTCACCAACTACTACGAGTACCACTTCCTGTACATCAGCGGCATCCACCACGTGGAGTCCAAGAACATCCAGGGCGTGGCGCTGATGAAGCTGTTCTTCCATCCGGGCACGAACATGGCGCAAGCCATGGCCGAAACGATCAATTACGTGAATCGCTCGCAGGCTTTCATGCCCCCCGGAACGGTCTCGCCGTTCGTCATGCGTTTCGATACTGGAAGCGTACCCGTCGGGTATCTCGTCCTTTCGAGCGAGACGCGCACGATTGCCGAAATCCAGGACCTGGCGTTGTTTCGCGTACGGCCGATGTTTGCCAGCTTGCCGGGCGTGTCGGCCCCGCCGCCTTTCGGCGGAAGCCAGCGGACGGTCGTCGTGACTGTCGACCCGCAGCGATTGCAGTCCTATGGCATGTCGCCGGACGAAGTCGTTTCTGCGCTGGCCAGGGGGAACACCATCAGCCCCTCCGGGAACATTCTGGAAGGAGATCGATATCCGATCGTCCCGATCAACTCGGTCGTCAAGGACGTGGGCGATCTGGAGCGCGTGCCGATCCGGATGGGCGCCGATCCGGTTTTTCTGCGCGACATTGGCTACGTGCGGGACTTCATGGACGCCCCCACGGGCTACGCCCTGGCCAACGGCCGCCGCGCCGTGTACATCCTGGCGACCAAACGAGCCGACGCTTCGACGCTCAGCGTGATTGCGAAGATTCGCGAAGCGATTCCCAGAATGCAGGAGGCGCTGCCGCCGGACATCAAGGTGAGTTTTCAGTTCGACCAGTCACTGTATGTAACGCGCGCGGTCACGGGAGTCGCCTTTGAAGGCGCTCTTGGTGCCGTCCTGGTCGGACTGATGATCCTGCTTTTTCTCCGCGACTGGCGGAGTGCGCTGGTGGTCGTGCTCAACATCCCGCTGGCCCTGATGGTGGCGGTGCTGGCCCTTTGGCTCACGGGACAGACCATCAACGTGATGACGTTGGGGGGCCTGGCGCTGGCGATCGGCGTGCTGGTGGACGAAGCCACGGTCGCGATCGAGAATATCCACACGCACCTGCAACACGGGAAGCCGCTGGCGATCGCCGTTCGCGATGGCTCCGCCGAGACGGCGATCCCGCGGTTGCTGGCCATGCTGTGCGTGTTGGCGGTGTTCCTCTCGTCGATCTTTATGAAAGGTGCGGCCCGCGGAATGTTTGTGCCGCTGGCGCTGGCGGTGGGCTTCTCGATGTTCGCCTCCTATGTGCTGTCGAGCACGTTTGTCCCCGTCATGTGCGTGTGGCTGTTGCGGCACCGCCACGGCGACGCGAAGGACGAGCGAGTGACGGTTTTCGAACGGCTGCGCCGCGGTTACGAGCGGGTGCTCGCGAAGTTCGTGCGCGGCCGTCTGGCGGTCGTGTCGATCTACCTGGCGGTCTGCGGAACGATCCTCGCGCTCGGCGCATGGCAATTGGGAAGAGAGATTTTTCCGTCGGTCGAAGCGCGGCAGTTTCGGCTGCGGCTACGTGCGGCCGACGGCACTCACATCGCTCGCACCGAGAGGATCGCGCTGGACGCGCTCGACCTGATTGCCAGGGAAGTGGGCAAAGAAAAGGTCGACACGACCCTGGGCTACGTCGGCACCATCCCGTCCAGCTATCCGATCAATGCCGTGTTCCAATGGTCCCGCGGGCCGGAAGAAGCCATCCTGCTGGTCTCGTTCCGCAAGGGATCCGGCATCGACGTGGAGCAGCTCAAAGAGCAATTGCGCGTCAAGCTCCCCAAGGCAATCCCGGGCGTGCGGTTCTCGTTTGAGCCGGCGGACATTGTCAATGAAGTGATGAGCTTCGGCTCGCCGACCCCCGTCGAGGTGGCCGTCAGCGGCCCCAATTTCGCCGAAAACCGTGAATACGCCGAGAAAATTCGGCGCGAGCTGGCTACGATCAAGTCGCTGCGCGACCTGCAGTTCGCCCAGTCGCTCGACTACCCCACGATCGAAATCAACGTCGATCGCGAGAGGGCCGGTTACGCCAGCATCACGCCTTCCGACGTGTCGCGGGCGGTCGTCGCCGCCACGTCGTCGAGCCGGTTCGTGGTGCCGAATTTCTGGGCCGATCCCAAAACGGGCATCGGCTACCAGGTGCAGGTCGAAATCCCTCGCCCCATCATCCGCTCGCCCGACGCCGTCCGCACCGTCGACTCGGCCGAGGACCTGGGCCGCCTGCCCCTCAGGCAGGCGGGCGACGACCGCATCCTGGTGCGCGACGTCGCCAGCATCCAGCGCGGCAAGATGCCCGGCCAGTTCGACCGCTATAATATGCGGCGCCAGGTGAGCCTGACGGCCAACATCGTCGGCGAGGACCTTGGGACCGTATCGGGGCAGATTGCCAAGGCGCTGGCCCGCGCCGGCGAGCCTCCGCGCGGAGCGCAACTGGAGCTTCGCGGTCAGATCCCGCCGATGCGCGAGATGCAGGGCGGGCTGACGTTCGGGTTGGCTGTCGCCGTGGTCGTCGTTTTTCTGCTGCTGGCGGCCAATTTTCAGTCGCTGCGCCTGTCGCTGGTCACCGTCTCGACCGTGCCAGCCGTTGTCGCCGGCGTGGCCCTGATGCTCTATCTGACGGGAACAACCCTCAACATCCAGTCGTTCATTGGGGCGATCATGGCGATCGGCGTGGCGATGGCCAACGCCATTTTGCTCGTGACGTTCGCCGAGATCCGCCGTCGACGGGGCGCCGTCACGGCCGACGCAGCGATCGAAGGGGCCGGCAGCCGCCTGCGGGCCATTCTCATGACAAGCTGCGCCATGACGGCGGGCATGATTCCGATGGCGCTGGCGCTGGGTGAAGCCGGCCAGCAGAACGCCCCGCTCGGTCGGGCGGTCGTGGGCGGACTCATCGCCGCCACGTTTGCGACATTGTTCATCTTGCCAAGTGTGTTTGCTCTCGTTCAGGGACAAGCAACCACGGCTTCAGCGTCGCTCGACCCCGGCGATCCTGGCAGTTCCCACTACCTGGCGGCGAGTGCAGTCGTCGGTCCCAAAGGAGAGACGCCATGAGCAGCTCGTTTGCGTTGTTTGGTCTGGTCGCGGCTTCCGCGCTGCTCCTGATCCCGAGTGGCTGTGGCAAGCCGGCTGCGGGGGAACCGTCGGCGGTAGTCGAACGCGTGACGGCCGGAAAACTGCCGCGCAAGGCCCTCAAGCTCTACACGGCCCAGGCGGGCCGGATTGAAGCGTTCGAGGAGACGCCGCTGCACGCGAAACTCCCGGCCTACGTCAAAAACGTCCTCGTCGACATCGGCGATCCGGTGGTGAAGGACCAAGCGCTCGTCGAACTCTCGATTCCGGAGATGGAAGACGAGTTGGAACAGAAAGAGGCGCTCGTCGCCCAGGCCGAGGCCGAAGTGCGGCTGGCCAAGGCGGCCGTCGGCGCGGCAACCGCCGCCGTCGCCACTGCCAAGTCGAAGGTGAGCCAGGCCGAGGCGGGGGTGATTCGCGCCGACGGCGAATACGACCGGTGGAAGGCCGAAAGCGACCGTATCACCGAGCTTGCGGCGGACGGTTCGCTGACCCAAAAGAAGGCCGACGAAACCGCGAGCCAGTTGCGCGCGGCCGAGGCGGCCCGCACCGAGGCGGCCGCCGCCGTCGATGCCGCCAAGGCCGCCATCGAGCAAAGCGAGCGGAACGTGGACAAGGCCATCGCCGACCAAGGGGCCGCGGAAGCGCGCGTCCGCGTCGCCAAGGCCAACCTGGCGCATCTCAAAACGATGATCGGCTATACGACGATCAAAGCTCCCTACGATGGCGTCGTTTCGGCGCGCTTGGTCGATACAGGGGATTTCGTGCAGCCGGCCAGCGGCGCTGGGGCGCGGCCGCTGATCAAGGTCGCCCAAACCAAGAAAGTGCGGATCTTCGTGGAGGTGCCGGAAGAGGAGGCCGCGCTGGTCGACGGCGGAGAGAAGGGCGATCCGGCCAGCGTGGAAGTGCAAGCCCTCGGCGGCCGGCAGTTCGACGCCAACGTGACGCGGACGAGCTGGACGCTCAGCTCGACCAACCATGCGCTTCGCGCGGAGATCGACATCGACAACCCCCAAGGCGCTCTTCGGCCCGGCATGTACGCGGAGGTCACGATCCTGCTCGATCAGCGCAGCGACGCGCTCGTGCTGCCCGTGGCCGCCCTGGTCCGCGAAGGTCGGGAAACCTACTGTTTTTGCGTTGAGTCGGGAAAATCGCAGCGCCGGCGAATCGAAGTCGGGTTGCGGAGCGGCGACGTCCTCGAAGTCGTTTCGGGAATCGGCGACGGAGACACCGTGGTCCTCGATCGCGCGGAGTATCTGAAACCCGGTCAGCCGGTCGAGGCGCTGGCGCCCGAGAAAAAGTAGGCCCCCGTCGGGCGTGCGCAGGTCCTTGCCGGCCTCAAAATCGGCGCTATTGGCGCCGCCGACACAAGCAGCACTTCCGCTGCGGCTCGAATTGTCCGCTCCGAGCCGGGAGCCGCGGGACAGTCTGCGCCGGTTGTCCCGAAGAATCGAGTCGCGGATCGTCCACGAAACGAGCCAACGGCTTCTCTGAGCGCAATCTTAATACAGTCGGACAATTGCGCTCGCCGATCCCAATCGCACGTGGGCTCGCCGAGTCGCATCGGCACAGCCCTGCCGTACACGGATGACAGTCGGCGCGTAAGGGAGGCGCACACGGATGAATCGACATCTACGACTCGCGGCGATCATCGGCCTGTGCCTTGGGAGCTGGGCGGCGACTGGATTTGCACAAACGCCCGGCGGCGGATTCGCGCCACAACAAAACGAGCCGCCGGCTCTGTCAGGCTCCACCGAGCTCGATGCCCTCCGATTGCGGATGGAGCAGTACGAGCGCGAGCTGCAAGACCTGCGCAATCAGCTCCATCGGTCGCAGGGCGAAAGCTCCTTGCCCGCGGCGCCGTATCCCACCACGCACGAGCTGCCGCTGCCGGCCGACGATGCTCCCCCTCCGCACGATGAACGCGTCCGCGTCGAGGAGGTCGAAATCCAGACGAAGCCGACCTACCACATTCGCGGTCGACTGTTCTTCGACCATGTGACCTTCGACGATCCTTCCGCCCTGGGCGTCGACCGCGAAACGGAGACGGGCTTCGACACGGCGAGAATCGGCGTGGAAGGCAAGGTGTACGAAAATGTCGAGTACCAAATCGAGCTGGAATTCGAGGGCACAGAAGTCGATTTCAAGACCGTCTATTGCCAGATCAACGAGCTCCCCTGGCTGGGCAGCTTCCGCGCCGGCCACTTTTACGAGCCGTTGGCCGGCCTGGACGAGGACAGCGGCAGCAACTACCAGATGTTCATGGAGCGTTCGTTGGCCGTGACGGCTTTCATCCCGAGCCGCAGCTTCGGGTACATGGTGCAAAACACGGCTCTGGATGAGGACATCTACTGGGCGGTCGGCATGTTCCGCCACGAGAGCGACGACAGCCCACCCGCGCGCGGGACGATCACCGGTGACACCGGCGACTGGGTCGCCGATGGGCGCATCGCTTGGAACCCCTATTATGACGAGCCATCGGGCGGCCGCTATTTGGTTCACGTTGGAATGGGTTACAGCTTTCGCACGGATTCCACCCTCGTGGAATTCGAGACCGTTTCGGAGCTGGGCAACCAGCGCGGGTTCCTGGCCACGACCGTGCCGGGCGACAGGAACTACTCGCTGTTTGTTCCGGAATTCCTGGTCATTTGGGGACCCTGGTCGGTGCAGTCCGAGTGGATGTTCGTCCCGACAGGTCCTGCATCGTTCTGGGGCGGGTACGTCGAGGCTAGTTACTTCCTGACCGGCGACCACCGCGGCTATCGCCGTTCCGACAAGACGCTCACCAGGCCGGTCATCGTGGAGGACTTCTTCAGCGTTCGAACACTTTCGGGCCTGGTGTGCGGCACCGGCGGCTGGGAACTGAAGACCCGCTGGTCGCACGTCGACTTGGAGGACGGCGCCGGCCCGCTCCGTGGCGTGCAAGACAACTGGAGCGTCGGCGTCAACTGGTACCTGAATTCCTATGCCCGGATGATGTTCGAGTACGTGTACGAAGACGTGCGGCTCGTAAATGGCATGAGCGGGGTCGCCAACAACTTCGGGACGCGATTCCACGTCCAATGGTGATGAAGGCGGTTCGGCCAGCCTCACGCTGAGAAAAACGGTTCGGTTTCCGAAGAGGACTTCCAGTGAGACAAGGAATGAAAACCATCGTTCTCTGTTCGGTCGTCGTGTTCACCGCCATGGCCGCGGTCCTCCAGGCCGGCGACGACTGCGGATGTGCCGACTGCCAACTCGTGTGCAAGCTCGTCTGCACCTGGAGGACCGTCGAGGTCACTTGCTACGGCTACAAGTGCGAGGACTTCTGCATGCCGGGCCCGAGCGAGAAGTGTCAGGAGCATTGTGAACCGATCGACAAGTGCGATCTACTTTGCCACCTGCGCTGGACCGAATGGTGCCCGGATTGTGCGGCGCCGTACCACCGCAAGAAGCTCACGAAGTACGTCGTCAAACGGGACGTCCCCAGTTACAAGTGGGTGGTCGTGCCCGCGTGTCAATGTGCCGCACCGGCGCCAGGAACTCACGCCAAGCGTGCTCCGAGAGATGCGGAACCAGGCGATGAGTTTCCGGTCACGGAGGCGGAGCTTCGACAATTGTCAGAGCATCAGCGGCTGGCTCGTGGCCCGGCGAGACAGTGACGGTTCGCGATGAAAATCAGCCCCTTGCCTCTCCATGGGCAAGGGGCTTTTTCGTTTTTTGGGTCTGACTTGCCGCCCGAATAGTGGCTGACGACTCGCCGTCGCGGTATGCTGTTCCGCGAGGATTCGCATCCCCAGGCCGCACGACGGCGCCACGATCGCGCGTGCGGCCGCAGCCGAAGGTAGCAAGCCATGCGACGAACGGTGACGGCCCTGGTGGCGGTTGGGCTTTGGTCTTTCGCGGCCGCCGCGCTGGCCGGCGGCGACGACAAGCGGCTGGACGTGTACTGGATCGACGTCGAAGGCGGGGCGGCCACGCTCATCGTCACACCCTCCGGCGAGACGGTGCTCATCGACACCGGCAACCCCGGCTTCCGCGGCTCCGACCGCATCGGGCGCCTGGCCACGCAGACGGCCAAGGTCCGCTCCGTCGACCATCTCCTCATCACG
>JACOUI010000097.1 GCA_016177915.1 Planctomycetia bacterium | reverse complement strand
ACAGCGCGGGTTCACGAACCATGACAACATGGGGAAGATCGCCCGTCACCCACAGCCCCCAACTTGAGAAACGGTCTTACCCAGATTCACGTCAGCTCCAAACCCGCGCTGTAGTGCTAACTCACTAATCGGCCGGCGTCCATACCGCTTCCACCGCACATTACTCCTCTCCACCGACCTCGCGTCGACCTCGCGTCGGTGGGTTGACGATTGGGCGCTACAGGGCAGGCTGCCGACTTTATGCTTCGGCGTCATGGAGTGACGTTGTGATTATGATAAGACGATGAACCATGCCACCGTTCCGCGTCGAGCACCCGACCTGTGCGGCTCGGTCAGGGCGTCCTCGGGTGGCTTGCCTTAGCCGCCAATCATATGTCCACCGACGCGAGGTCGACGCGAGGTCGGTGGGGAGAGAATTTCCCGAACGCACGATGCGTTTGTCCTCACCCGGAGCACTCATGACCATCCCCCATTCCCCATTCCGCATTCCACATTCCGCATTTGCGACTTGCCGTGCCCCCGCACTCGTCCTCACCGCCGCGCTGCTCGTTGCCGCCGCCCCTGCCCTCGGGCTCGACACCTTCGATCGCCATACCGCCTACTGGCTCGATCAGGTCACCAAGAAAGGCACGGCCGTCGCCGAAATGTCGTCACGGCAGGCGGCCGAGCTGAAGTTTCTCGGGCCGGACGTCAGCGCCCCCTGCGTCGTCGTCCGCACGGGCGACGGCAACGTGGCCAAGGCGCTCGTGAGCTTTGGATTCCGCAAGAGCGACCCCAAGCCCGTCCCCGTCGTCGTCATCGAGCGGTTCGTGACCTACGACCGCGACCGGCCGAACATCGCCCTGGCCGCCGGCAAGAACGTGATGCTTTTTCCCGGTTTCCAGTTCGACCTGGACATCGGCCAGGTCGTTCCCGACAAGCTGGGCGGCGACCTGTCATTCAACGACCAGCGGCGGCTGTTGCCTTTGGGCGAGGCGAAACTGTTTGGCCTTTCCGGTTCGGCGCTGCCGGCGGCGGACGAAGCAAGCGAGCCGTCGGCCGGGCCGGGCGTTTTGCCGCGCGACTTCGCCGGCACGTGGATCGTCGATGCCGACGGCCGCCTCAAGGGAAAATGGACCCTCGCGGTCGACGACGAGGGCAACGTCGACGGCCAGCACCTCTCCGACGAAACGCAGAGTACGTTTACCCTCTCGGGCAAGATCACCGAGGGAAACCGCTTGCAATGCGAGGTGCAATTCGCCAACGCCGCCCAGGCGTTCGACCTCTACCTCTGGACGGGCCACAAGACGCACATGGCGGGGACGACGTTGCAGCAGGACCGCAAGCTGGGCGTCTTCGCCGTGCGCGAGTCGAAGAAAAAGCCCGCCCCGTAGGGTGGGCCGTAGGGTGGGGAGGGCCGCGCGTGCAAACGAGCGGCAGGCGGGACGCCTGCCCCACGAACATGGCAGGCGAGCCGCCTGCCCTACGAATGGCGGCAGGCGGGACGCCGGCCCTACGGGGTCACGATCGTCCCGTCCTTACGGCGGACGTTGCCCCAGTTGTAGTCGAAGGGCGGATCGTCCTGGATCGGGAATTTCGCCGCGGCCTTTTCGTCCAGGTCGACGCCCAGGCCCGCCTTGTCGTTGGCAAAGTAGTAGCCGTCCTTCAGCTCCGGACAGCCGGGGAAGACCTCGCGCTCGCCGGCCGTGAACTCGCGGGCCTCCTGGATGCCGAAGTTGGGAATCGCCAGGTCGAGGTGGACGTTGGCCGCGTGGCCGACCGGCGAGACGTCGCCAGGGCCGTGCCAGGCGGTGCGGACGTTGAAAAATTCGCAGAGGGCGGCCATCTTGCGGGCCTTCGACAGCCCGCCCATCTGCGAAATGTGGACGCGGATGAAATCGATCAGCCTCTCGGTGACGAGGCTCAGCCATTCGTGCGGGCTGTTGAAAAGCTCGCCCATGGCGATCGGCGTCGTCGTCTGCTGCCGAAGGTGGCGGAAGTAGCCGATGTCCTCTGGGCTGAAGGGGTCCTCCAGGAAAAAGAGGCGAAAAGGCTCCAGGTCTTTGGCAAGCTGCATGCCCAGGATCGGCGGCACGCGCTCGTGGATGTCGTGCAAAAGCTCGACGTCGTCGCCCAGCTTCGTGCGCAGGTGCTCGAAGAGCTTGGGGAGCATGCGGCAGTAGGGCTTTGGCTCCCAGGTGCGGGTGTCGTCATTCTTGGGTGGCGGGTCGCCGGCTCGGGCGCCGTAGGTGGCCAGGCCGGGAACGGCGGCTTGCACGCGGATGTGCCGGTAGCCTTGCTCCATGAACTTGCGGGCGCGGTCTTCGACCTCGGCGAACGTGTTGCCCGAGGCGTGGCGGTAGACATCGACGGCCTGCCGGCATTTGCCGCCGAACAGCTCGTAAAGCGGAAGGCAGGCGCGCTTGCCCAGGATGTCCCACAACGCCATATCGACCCCGCTCAGCGCGTTGTTGAGCACCGGGCCGTTCCGCCAATAGGAGCTGACGAAGCCGGACTGAAAAATGTCCTCAATCCTCGTGGGGTCCTTGCCGAGCAGGAAGGGCTTCAGGTACTTCTCGACGGCGGTCTCGACGACGCGGGCGCGCTGGGTGAACGTGGCGCAGCCGAGTCCATAGAGTCCCGGCTCGCTCGTCGTCACCTTCACGACCACGAGGCGGATACCGGCGGGGGCGGTGAGGATGGTCTTGATGTCGGTGATCTTGAGCGCGGGCAGGTTCCGGCCCTGGGCGGCCTGGGCGAGCGTCGTGGGCCTTCCGCCGGCGAGCCAGGCGAGGCCGGCGGCGCCTGCGCCGAGAAGGCCGGTGCGGAGGCAATCGCGGCGGGTGAGGCTGCGCCGGCCCGAGCGTTGTGAGTCACGCACGGTGTTTGTGGTGTGGATGGAACGTGTATCAAGCTGCTTTTCAGTGATTGCATTCGTCGCGCTCATGGCTGCACTCCCGATCAATGGACGGTGCTCCTAAGGCTTTGCCGCCTTCGAACGGCAAACCGACTCCATCGTAAACGGGAGAAGCCGCGAATGGCACTGTGGGGACCGCGGGCTGGCAAAGAGTGCGCGGAAACACTTTGCGAGCGCAGCGCCCTGCACCCGGGCGCGATGCATCGCCGTGCAACGACTACTTCGGCTCTGGCGCGTCGACCGGCTGGCCCTCGTGGGTCTTCAGCAACTCGAGAAAGTAATCAGCGAAACCGGTTGCGAGCGACTTATCCCCCTTGCCGGCGCCTTTTTCGGTCCATTCTTCGAGCGCTGGATCGACAAGCACCTTAACGCCCTCACCCTTGGCGCGTTGGAACTCAATTTCTGCGTAGGGCAACCAGCCTCCTGCTCGGTCCGATTGTCGGTACTCGCCAAGATGCGGGAAGAAGCCGACGAGCCGCTCGACTTCCTTGGCATCCGTGATTTCGTGAACTACAGCCTTTTCAAGAACGCGCTGCTTCCCCACTTCGCGTTCCAGCGTGTAGTAGCGCGCGATTCGGACGCGCACAAAACTCGAATCCGGGCGCCCTTCGTGCCTCTTCAGGAGGTCAAGAAAGAACTCGGCGAAACCAGGCTTAAGCCAGTGGTCTCCATTGCCATCCCCTTCCGTCCACTCCTCAAGGTGAGGGTCGATTCGCACCATCACGGCGTCGCCGCCACGCCGTTGAAACTCGATCTGAGCGTAGGGCAGCCATAATCCCGCGCGCGGCGACTTCACACCTTCTCCGAGTCGCTCAAAGTGCACAACAAGACGCTGGAGATCCTGCGGGTCTGAAATGACATGCACCACCGGTTCCGCCACTCGCTGTTGCTGCTCGACGTCGGGGTCCAGAGAGTAGTAACGGGAAATCCGAGCGCAGATGAAGTCCGTCTTCTTGGATTCAGCCGTGCGACCATTTGTCACTGTCGTTTCCCCAGCAGAACTTGAGCTGGATTGCGGGTCCCCACCGCCACCGCAACCCGAACAGAAAACAGCGATCATCATCGACTGAATTAGCGCCGACCGCATGGCATCTCCTCCCCGTCGAAACGAGATCCCGGACTACTATTGAGGCGATTTCTGAACCCAGGCGTTGTTTTTCATCACACCGTAATTCCCATCGCTCATGTAAGAGTTCTTTGCAGTGCATGCGCGAAATGCGCAGTGGGCGCTGTTTGCGAGTTGCTTGCAGCCACGCATCTCCAGCGTCGCGTGCGACCTCGCATGCCCCGAAGATGACGAGCGACACGTTGTTCGCATTGCACGCTGCCGTGAACGCGTTCACGTCGTTCTGCGACGCCGACGTGTTATCGATGTACTTCCCCGTTGGAGCCGGCCACTTCTGCCCGGACCCCATGGCCTGCAGTGCCACGTTGCCATGGTCGACAATCAATACGGAGAATTCCTGGCCCGGATGCGCCTGCGAGTAATTCTGGATCGCGGTAATTACATCGCTGACGGAACCGATGGCCACCTCGTTCTCGTACTGCGACCTAGCGTTGACGAGCGATCCGTTGTCCGAAGTGCTTGATGAAATCAACACGAGATCGGCAGTGGGCCTGGCTGAAACCTGAAAGGGACCGTCCTCACGTTTCGGATCCTCAGTCGTTAGGTCGCCAGCGTTGTACCAAACCGAGAAAAGCTGCTGCATGTAGCTCTGGTCGGGCTGCCCCTCGTTCTTCACGCGCAGCACTTCGACGATGTACGTGCCGGCCCGGTAAAAGGTCATGTCCATGTGCCCGTCGGCGTGGTCGACTTCGGCCTTGAAGTCCGTGCCCCAGTCGTAGGGATCGGCAGCGTCGTAGGGTGGCACAATGCCCACGCGCCGCAGGTCGCCGTCGGCCGTGTTGTAGGGAACCAGGTGCGAGCCGCTCGTCTCGCCGGTGATGAAAACCTGGTCCATGAGCTGGTCCTGGACGCTGCCCAGATCGTTGATCTCGATGACCACCAGGTCCTGCGTGTCCTCGCACGTCGAGGGCGGAACGGGTGGAACGGTGACGACCACTTTCACCGTCGTCTTTCCCATTTGCGTGCCCAGGAACTGCACGTTCTGACCTTGCCCGACGGTAATTGTTTACCGCCTTAAAGCAGGCGTACACTGCGTGCTAGCAGGGCCGAGCGAGGATTCTCAAACCGAACATAGTCAAGCCATATCGGAGTCGAGTGGTGGTTACGCGAACTCGGAAGCGAACTGCGGCAACGCACGTGTTTCTCGGGAAAATGATAGTGTACAGGTGCTTTCGAGCGGTAAACAATTACGCCCGACGAACGTGCCGCCTCCTGGGCCGCCAATGATCTGCCAGAAATAACTTGCGCCCGGCGACGGCGGCTGCAAGTCCGCCTGGAGGGCGATCGTTCGCTGATCCTTGATCGCGCCGACGAAGGTGCCGTCGGGAGTCTGAATGGTGACTTGACAGGGCATGCGACACCTACCTTGAAATGCCCAACGTGCGGGAAATGACGTTCGTCATTGTATCCATTGCCCCAGTTGATTCAAAGGAATTACGAAGTCAGCCAGCTCCGCACGTACTCCGGGTCCTCCATCGTCAGCACGCTCGCCGCCACCTTCAACGGCCGGAAGGTGTCGACCATCACGGCCAATTCCTCCGTCCGCTTCTTGCCCAGCGACTCTTCGACGCGGCCGGGGTGCGGGCCGTGGGGCAGCCCGCCGGGGTGCAGGGTCAGCGAGCCGAAGGCGATCCCCTTGCGGCTCGTGAACTGATCGTTGGCGTAGAAAATGACTTCGTCGGAGTCGACGTTGGAGTGGTTGTAGGGTACGGGGATCGCCTGCGGATGGTAATCGAGCATCCGCGGCACAAACGAGCAGAGCACGAACCCGTCGGACTGGAACGTCTGGTGCACCGGCGGCGGCTGGTGCAGGCTGCCGGTGATCGGCTCAAAGTCGTGGATCGACAGAGCGAAGGGATAGTAAAAGCCGTCCCAGCCGACGACGTCGAGCGGATGATGGTCCAGGAGCACGTCGTGGTAGCCGCCGCGCTGCTTGACGACCACGCGGAACTCGCCCTCCTTGTCGTGCGTGACGAGCTTTTCGGGCGGGCGGAGATCGCGCTCGCAATAGGGGCTGTGCTTCTCGAGCTGGCCGAACTCGTTGTAGTAGCGCTTGGGCGGGCGGACGTGCCCGGCCCCTTCGACGACGAGCAGGCGGCAGGCGGCCTCGCCCGGCGCAGGACCCGGCAGGCGGTAGCGGTGCACGATGCCGCGGGGGACGACGACGTAGTCGCCGCTCGTGAACGGAAGCTCGCCGAACTCGCTTTCCAAGACGCCCTGACCCTCGGCCACGTAAACGATCTCGTCGCCCTGTCCGTTGCGATAGAAGAAGGGGTCGGTCGCCCGCGGCGCGACGAACGAGATCGTGCAGTCGGCGTTGAAGAGGACGGGCGTGCGGTCGAGCGTGGGGCTTTCGGCCGGGCGGACGGCCATGAGCTGGAAGTGCCGCAGCCGCAGGGCGGGGTCGGGGTCTTCCTCGATGACCGCCTGGGCCATGTGCCGCGCGGAAATGACGGCCGTCGGCCGGCGGAGGTGATAGAGGAGCGAGGCCGGCCCGGAGAACCCGAGGTTTCCCATCAGGTGTTCGTGGTAGAGGCCGCCGCCCTCGCGCTGGAAGGCGGTGTGCCGCTTGCGGGGCAGGTTTCCAAGGCGGTGATAGAACGGCATTTTTCCCTCCCCAGCGCGCGGGGTGCAAAAGTCGCCTCGGCCGTCGCCCAGTGGATTCTACGGCAAGGGGCCAGGGCCGTCACGCTCCGACATCCGTCGCGGTCACTTGCGGCTCGCAATTGCAGCGGCTCGCGACGCATTCGAGGCGGGGCGGCACGTGACCGCCATTCGGGCTGCCTCACGCCGAGCATGAGGGCTTCTTTGGCGCGCCCGGCGGCCGTGGAGTGTGCCGCAATGGCACGCTGGTCCCGGCGGGCAAAGCGAACTTATCTCCGCATTCGATTTCCACGGCAGAACCGGAACACGACGGACGGGCCGGTTTTGACGACGCAACGGCGGTGACGTATACGAATTAGGTGCTTACGGACTTCGGCCCGAGCAGGCCGTGTGTCGTTGGCGAACGTGGACGGCTGGCAGGGACCCTGGTGACGGCCCGTTTTCCGGAGCCGGGGGAAGGGGCCGCTTCGCCCGCGCTGCGGCGCGTCTTGCCGCTAGGCGCCAGCCGCCTGCTGCTTGGGTCTGGCCGAGAAAATTGCCGCTTCGTCGCGATTGACAGCAATGGACGACCCGAAAATCACCGACGGCGACGCTGAACTTGATGCCGCCGAACTTGTTCAGGCGGACCTCGTTGGGGCTGACCTGGCAATCGAGGACCTGATCCCGGTCGTCGAAGAGCAGCGGCGGGAACTGCGGGACTTCGTCGAGGGGCACCTGGCGCACCTGCACGAGCTGGAGACGGGCCTGGCCAGCCGGCTGGAGACGATCCGCCACGAGCTGGCGTCCGAGGAGTTCCGCCTCGCCAGCCAAGAGCAGCAGGACGCCGACCTGGCCGCCCAGGCCGAGCGGCTGCGGGACCTGGCCCAGCGGCTGGAGAACCAGGGACAGGACCTGGCCGCGCAACAGGCGCAGCTTGCCGCCGCGCGCGAGGACCTGGACCGGCAGCGCGACGCGCTGCGTGCCGAGCAGGAGAGGGCCAAGGAGCAGTGTCAGGCGCGCGACGCCGAGGACAAGGCCCGCATCGCCGAGCTTCAGGCCGAAGCCGATCAATGGCGCTCAAGCTCGCAGTCGCTCGAGGCCGACGTGCAGACCTGGCGGGCGCGCGCCCTGGCGTTGGAAACCGAGGCGGGCAAGGTGCGTAACCGCGCCGATGAGCTGGAGCAGGAGATCGGCGCCAAGCAAAAGCGCAGCGAGGAGCTGGGTGCCGAGGTGGAACGGCTGAAGAAGCTGCTCGAGGAGCGGCCCGCCGCGCCGGCCGCCGACGATGCGAAGGCGGCCGAGCTGCAATCCGCGCTGGCCGCGGCAGAGGAAAAATCCGCCCAGGCGCGATCCCAGGTTGAAAGGCTGGAAAAGGAGCTGGCGGAGAGCCGCACGCAACTGCCGGCCATTCAGACGGAAAAGCAGGAAACGGCCAAGCGCCTGACGGCGACCGAGCAGGCCCTGAACATTCTCAAGGGCGATCACCACAAGCTCCGGGAAAAGACGGAGGCCCTGCAGCGCGAGCTGGCCCACGCCCGCAAGGAGCTGGCTGCCAAGGAGAAGGAGCCCGCGGCCGCGCCCAGCGACGAGCTGAAAGAGGCGCTACAGGACATGAAGAGCCGGTACCAGATGGCCATGGAGGATCTGAAGGAGGAAAAGCACGGCCGGGCGGAATTGGAGGCGCAACTCGCCGAGGCGCGAGCCAATCCAGCCGCGCCCGCGGCGGCCGCCGCCGGCGGCGCCGAGCCGATGGACTGGGAATCGCAAAAGAAGCGCCTGCTGGCGACGCTGGAATCCGACTTTGCCGACGAAGAACAGGACGAAGAAGCCGAAAAGGAGAAGCTCAAGATCGAAGAGGTGATCCGCCAGACCGACCAGGCCGTCGCGGCGAAGAACCGCGAAGTGGCCGAGCTGCAGCGGCTGCTGGAACAGCAAAGCGCCCATTGGGGTTCGATCGCTGTGGGGGCCTCGGCGGTCGCCGACCTGTTGGACAAGGATGAGGTCATCCGCCAGGAACGCGCCAATCTCGCCGCGCTGCAAAACGAATGGCGCGACAAGCTCCGCACGGCCGAGGTCGAGCTTTCCCAGGAGCGGGCCAAGATCTCCCGCCAGCGCGTGGAAATCGAGGGCCGCGAGCGGCAGATCGACGAGGACACCAAGCGCATGAAGTCGCAAGGCGCCGCGGGCCAGGACAAGCGCGGCGGCAAAAAGGGAGGCAACTGGTTCTCGTGGCTGGGGCTGAAGGACGACAAGTCGTGAGCCAGCGACGGCGCGTCGCGCCGACAGCACCGGCAGCATAGGCAGCACCCCCTCTCCTGACCTTGCCCGCACCCCGCGCGCGGCTATTCTTCCGAGGGACGGCCCTGCAAAGGGCCGCCGGCCGTCGGTTTTCGCACTTCTTCGAGGTAGGCCGTGGTCCCCACGCTTTCCGCCATTGCGACAAAGGCCGGGCCCTACCGCCCGCTGCGCGAGACCGAAATCGCGGCGCTCGTCCGCGGCGGCTGCACGGCCGGCGACTGGGGCGACGTAAAAGTCGCGGAGACGTTCGACCCGGCGGCCTTGCGGAGCGTGGCCTTTTCCGGGCCCGTGCGCCTGGGCGCGCTGCAGCAGACGGTGACGCTCGAAGGAGGCGTGGAAGTCGCCAGCGGCATTACGAACGCCGCGCTTTGCGACTGCACGATCGGGCATAACGTCTTCATCCGCAACGTGGGGAGGCACCTGGCGCATCTCGACGTCGGGGACGACGTGGTGATCGACAACGTGGGACTCATCGCGGCCGACCCGGCCGCCGCGCCGCCCAACACGGCCTTTGGCAGCGGCGTGCGCGTGGAGGCGCTCAACGAGGCCGGCGGGCGCAGCGTGCTCATGTTCGATCGGCTCTCGAGCCAGATGGCGTACATTCTCGCGTTGTATCGACATCGCCGCGATGTCGTCGATGCGCTGGATCGCCTGATCGTCGATGCGGTCCACCGCATTCCGACGCAGCGCGCGTCGATCGGCCGGGGCGCTCGCATTCTCGACAGCGGATCGCTGGTCAACGTGCGCGTGGGGGAGTCGGCCGTCGTGGCCGGCGCGCTGCGCCTGTCCAACGGCACGATCCACAGCTCGCCGGCCGCGCCGACGCGCGTCGGCGAGGGCGTCACGGCCGAGTGCTTCCTCCTGGCGGCCGGGAGCGCGGTTGAGAGCGGGGCCTGGCTGTCGCATGTGTTCGTCGGGCAGGGAGCGCGCCTCGGGCGGAATTTTTCGGCGCAGCATTCGCTCGTCTTTGCGAATTCCGAGCTGTCAGAGGGCGAGGCCTGCTCCGTCCTGGCCGGTCCCTACACGGTCTCGCACCACAAATCGAGCCTGCTGATCGCCGGCCTGTACTCGTTCTTCAACGCCGGCAGCGGCACGAACCACTCGAACCACATGTACAAGCTCGGCCCGCTGCACTCGGGCGTCTTGGAGCGCGGCTGCAAGACGGGTTCGAGCGCCTACGTGCTCTGGCCGGCCCGCGTGGGGGCGTTCACGGTCATTCTGGGAAGACACGCCGGCCGGATCGACACGGCGATTTTTCCGTTCTCGCAGCTTCGCGAGGTCGCCGGCAAGAGCGTGCTGATTCCCGGTGCGAATTTCTACACCTGCGGTACGCGGCGCGACGCCGCGAAGTGGCCGGCCCGCGACCGGCGGACCGATCCCGACCAGCTCGACTTGGTGCGATTCGAGCCGCTCAACCCCGTCACGGTGGGCCGGATGATCGAGGGCCGGAGCGTGCTGCGCGAGCTGGCCGGCTCCGTGCATCCGGACGAGGAGTTCGCCTCGTGCCAGGGCGTGTCCATTCCCTGCTCGCGGCTGCACAAGGGGGCAGGCGTTTATGAGATGGCGATCCAGCTCTACCTGGGCGAACACATTGCGGAACGGATCGAACGGCTTTTGCCGCCGACTGCCGAGGCGAAAGCGACCCACGCGGAAGCGCCGCCCGCGCCGGTCGTCGCCGGCGACTCCTTGCCCCGTTCCGGCGGCGAGCTGATCGACGATCTGTTGCGGTGCGGCACGGCCGGACGCGGCGCCTGGGTCGACCTTTGCGGCATGGTCGCGCCCCAGTCGGCCGTCGATAACATCCTTGATGACGTCGCGGCCGGAAAGTGCGATCTGGCGGGTTTGGAAGCGGCCCTGCGCGAATTGCATCAGAAGTACGCAGAGCTGCAATGGGAGTTTGTGGTCATGGCCTGGCTGGCCGAGTTGCAACTTCCGCCTGATCGCCTCACGCTCCACGAGATCGAGACGTGCGTCCAGGAGTGGAAGGCGGCGACGCTGCAGTGCAACAACTGGGTGCTCCGCGACGCCGAGGGCGAGTTCACGCAGGGGACGCTCGTGGGCTACGGAATCGACGATCCCGAAACGGCCATCGCCGATTTTCAGGCGGTCCGCGGCACGTTCCAACAGCACAGCTTCGTGCGCGGGGTGCTGAAGCAAAATCGCGAGGTGACGGCGCGGGCGGACGAGTTGTTGCGGCGCATCCGGCGGCTGACGGTGTGACGCTGTAGCCCTCACGCTCCGCGCGGGCCGGTGGATTGTAGCCCTCACGCTCCGCGTGAGCCGGCGGATTGTAGCCCTCACGCTCCGCGTGAGGCGGCCCGAGTCACGACAGCGGCGTGCGCTGGAGTCGCATCGTGCCCAATTCGGAATCGTTGACACCAAAGGCCACATCACGCGGAGCGTGATGGCTACGACGGAGCGTGTTGGCTACGAAATCACGTTGCCGTCGACCGTCACACCGTTCGCCGGCGCCTCGATTGGCTTCCGCACGGCGCCGAAGACCAGGTTTCCTTGGACCACGTTGCCCTGGCTCGTGCCGACGACGCGGATCCCCTCCAGCATTTTCGGCTGGCTGCGGCGGTCGGACACGCCGTTTCCGGAAACGCGGCAACGGACGCAGTCCTCCAGCTCGATGCCCCGATAGAGCGGGTCGAGCACCTGCGAGTTCGTGACGGCCGAGTCGCGGCACCGCACGAGCGCGATCGCCGCTCCCCGCTCTTCGCTGCCGGCGCAGGCCCGCTGCACGGACAAGCCGCTGAGCACCGCCCCGTCGCAATCCTCCAAACGGATGCCGTCGCGCGGCGTTTGCGAATCGTCCCCGCGCCAGGAGAACGTGTTGCCGGTGACGGCCAGGCCGTGGCAGTTTTTGGCCAGGATCGACAATTCCTGCGAATCGTAAATCGTGTTGCCGGAGACGGCGATGCGGTGCGCATGAACTAGCTCGATGCCGCGGCTCTGGCTTCCCAGGACGTTGCCGGCGATCGTAATCAGCCAGGCGCCGCCCGGCGCGCCGGCCGTCGCCTGCGGCGAGCCGACAATTCGCACGTTGGCCCCGCCCGGCTCGACGGTGGCCTGGATCGTGCAGCCGACGATCGAGAGTTCGCTGATCGCTCCTTCGGAGGCGTCGAGCCAGATTTCCGCCGACTGCGGCGCGTCGGGCGGCAGGTCGGGCCGAACCGCCCCGGTCACGGAGCGCGGGTTGTTGTATTCGATGTCGCAGCCGGTGATCTGCACATTGTGCACGTCGCCATGGAGCGAATAGATGCCGGCCTTGGCGTTGTAGCTGATGTGGCAGCCCTGGATGTTGGCCTGGTGCAGGTTGCAGTGATCGAAGAAGACGCCGTAGTGGGTGTTGTCGTAGATGTGGCAATCGGCGAGGAGGAGGTTGCGGTTGCGCTCGGCCAGGTGCAGGGCGGTGCGGCAGCGGCGGATGGCGACGTTGGTGATGGTGGGCTGCATCGTGCGGACGAGGCGAATCCCGTCGGCCTCGGCGTGATCGCCGACGATTTCCAGGCCGTTGATGTTCGGGAACCGCTCCCTTTCCCACGTGGCCGGCCGGACGCTGGGCGGGGCGGCCGTGCCCTGGTGATCGCCCGTGACCAGGAGCGCGGGACCTGGGCCGGCCATGACGATCCGCGAGGCGCCGCCGGCGCCCAGGACGGCCATCGGCCCGCGTTTGGTCAAATCGAGCAAAAGCGGCTGCGAGATGCGGTACGTTTTTCGCTCGAGTTCCAGCAGGCCGTCGCCGTCG
>JACOUI010000096.1 GCA_016177915.1 Planctomycetia bacterium | reverse complement strand
GCGGCGACAAGTCGCCGCACTCCAAAGGCTACCCCCCGGTGAGCTTCATGATCCGCAGCAGCTCTTCCATCGAAGTCACTCCCAGCGCGCAGGCCACGACGCCTTCCTCCATGAGCGTGTTGTGCCCCGATTCCTTGGCCACGCGGCGAAGGTCGTCGAGCTTGTTGGACGTGGCCAGCGTCTGGCGCAGGGCGTCGTTCACTATGAGCAATTCGAAGATCGCCGTGCGGCCGAGATAGCCGATGCCGTTGCACTGCGGGCAGACGGCCGGCGGCGGGATCGGCTCCTTGGCGCCCGGCGGGGTGGGCGGGGCCGGCGGCGGGCCGGGACGATAGAACGCCTGGATCCGCCCCGGCGGCACGCCGAGCTTTTGCAAAAGCGGCGGCGGCGGCGGATAGGCCTGCTTGCAGTGTTCGCACAGCTTGCGGATCAGCCGTTGGTTCAATACGCCCGTCACGTTCTGCGCGAACTTGTCGCGCGGGCCTTTGTAGGCCAGGACGCGCGGCAGGGCCTCGATGGCATCCAGCGCCTGCACGCCGATCACCACCACCCGCTCGTGCCGCGGCTGATCGCACAAGAGCGTCATCGTCTCCGTGTCGACCACGTTTCGCACGCAGACGACGTCCGGGTACGTGCGCAAGAGCCTGGGCAGGACCGCGACGGGCGACTCGCCGGCCTTGGGGTCGTAGGTGGTGATCGGGGCGTTCTCGATTTGCTTTTCTTCGGTGTACTTGTCCTCGACGGTCACGACGTTGTGCAGGTAGCGGTCGATGCAGCGGATCATGCAGTTGAACGAGGTGGTGAAGCCCTGCTGCGGCGGCGCCGAGACCACGAAGATCCCCGGTTTCTTCAGCGTCTCCCGGATCTGCTCGAGCATCTTGGGGCGCATGCCAGTGTCTTCGAACTTGTCGGGCGGCGGTTTGCCCTCGTCGAGATTGACGACCAGGCGCTCGGTGCCGCGGCCAAGCTGGCTGACGAGCTTGCCCGTGATTTTCTTCTTGGGGATGTGGACCTGGAACTCCCCGCTGGCCAGGGGCTTGGGCTGGCTGGGGTCGATGCCGGCGTGGACCTTGAGAATGGCCATCATGGAGACGGCCAGGGACGGGTCGACGCTGGGGGCGTCGTGCGTCACCGCGTCGATGACGTACTGCACCTTCACCCCTTGCTGCGTCGCGTTGAGCACCAGGTCCTGCGCGTGGGCGGTGATCGCGTTGAAGACCAGCCACTTCACCTGGGCGTAGATCACCGGATCGAGCGCCGGCAGCGGGGTCTTCGTGAAGAACCGCAGCGGCGGCTCGACGATTTCGGGTTGTTTCTTGCCGAAGATTCCCAAAAGAGCACCGTTGGATGCAGCCGGAAATTGCGTCGCGTGACGTTGATAATAACTCGTTTCCACTCAGAGGCAACCACTTGCCGATAGGCCCCCGCTGGCAGCGGCAAGGCGTTCTTGCGACCACGCGCCGTTCGCGACTTCGCGGCTTGCCGATGTCGCCGCCACGCGGCGTTCGTGGCCACGCGGCTTTCCCACGGCCCACCGGCGACTCTCGCGACCACGCGGCTTGCCCGCGTGGAGCGATCTTTATGCCCCAGCAAGGGCCCCCCCTAGTTGGGGATTTGGCGGGCTGCCCTCACGACGCGCGTCCGTCGAGCGATCGTCGCAAACGAGCCACGATCCCCGCCAGCTTTCGCGCCGGAGACGACAGGGGGTATTCGTCCAGCTCGGCCGGCCGCAGCCAGCGCAGCGGGCGACGGGGCCGCCGGCGCGATCTTCGACTATGAAATCGGGCCAGGTAGCAGTCGAGCGTGATGTCGAACCGCGTCACGCCGTGCCGGAGACGCGCGAGCGGGCGGACGATCGCCGCCTTGATCCCCAGCGATTCGGCCAGCAGCCATTCCAGCTTGCGGTGGTCCGCGGCGCCGTGGGTCTCCGCGCCGTTGGAGGCGCCTGCGGCGAACCGCGGAAAGTCCCACAGGCCGGCCCAGCGTTCGTCCGGCAAGCGCTGCTGCAAGAGGACCCGCCGGCCGCGGACGACGACGATCGCCGCTTCGCGCACACGGACGATTTTCTTGGCGGCGGCGCGGCGCGGGATGCGATTTTGCAGGCCCTGGCTTTTGGCCTGGCAGAACGCGGCGACGGGGCAGGCTTCGCAGTCCGGATTGCGCGGCCTGCAGATTGTCGCCCCCAACTCCATCAGCGCCTGGTTGAAGCGGCCGGGAGAAATCCTGGGAACGAGCTGCTCTGCAAATTGCCAGAGAGTTTTTTCGGCGCGAGCGCTGCGCACGTCGCCGCGATAGCCCAAGAGCCGCGCGTACAGCCTGCGCGTGTTGGCCTCCAGGATCGGCCGCCGCTGGTCGAAGGCGATCGAGAGGATCGCCCCGGCCGTGTAACGGCCGATGCCGGGCAGCTTTTCGACCGCCTCGGGATCGTCGGGGAACCTGTCCTCGTGCTCGCTGGCGATGACCCGCGCGGCCCGGTGCAAGTTTCTCGCCCGGCGATAGTAGCCCAGGCCCTCCCACAGCTTGAGGACGGTCTGCTCCGATGCGGCGGCCAGGTCGGCGATCGTCGGCAAGGCCGCGACGAAGCGCGTAAAGTAAGGGACGACCGTCGCCACTTGCGTCTGCTGCAGCATGATCTCGCTGAGCCAGACGTGGTAGGGGTCGCGCGTCTTTCTCCAGGGCAGGTCGCGCGCGTCCCGGCCGAACCACGCCAGCAAGGCGCGGCGGAAGCGCTGATTCTGGCGCGCGTCGAGCATTCGCTGCTCGCGTCAATGTGGTTCGGAAACGGGCAGAAAACGATGGCCCAACGTAACCGGCGGCAGCCAAACCGACAATCGGCCTGCCCCGTCTTTGAACTGCCTCCCGTACCAGAGGTATGATGGCCGTGCCCCGATCCTCCTCTGCGAGAACTTCGACCCGAGCACGGACAACGCACATGCCCAGACACCAATTCGTTGCTGCGATGTCTCTGTGGAGTTGCCTCGCCAGCGCCACGGCACTCGCCGAGGAGATGAAGGCCGAGATTTACCGCGTCGGCGTCGCCCGCGTCGATGTCACGCCGGACTACCCCGTCCGGCTGAGCGGGTTCGGCTTTCGTCGCACGGAGTCCGAAGGCGTCACGCAGCCCATTTTTGCCAAGGCGCTCGCCATCTCGCAGGAAAAAGGCGAGCCGGTCGTCCTCGTGACCGTCGATAACCTGGGCGTGCCGGCGAAAGTGACGGCGGAAGTCGCCGCTCGCCTGAACAAGAAGCTCGGCCTCAAGCCCGAGCAGCTCTGCATCTCCGCCTCGCACACGCACACGGCGCCGATGCTCTCGGGCGTTTGCCCGACGCTGTACAGCATGCCGATCCCGCCGGACCACCAGCAGCACATCGACCGCTACACGCAGGAATTCACCGACAAGCTCGTGGAGGTCGCGGCCGCGGCGCTCAATGATCGCCGGTCCGCAAAGCTGTCCTGGGGCGTTGGCACCGTGAAATTCGCCAAGAATCGCCGCCCCGGCAACGGGCCGGTCGATCACGACCTGCCGCTCCTTGCCGTCCGCGATACCGATGGCAACCTCAGCGCCGTGCTCGTCAGCTACGCCTGCCACTGCGTGACGCTCTCCAACAACAAGGTCAGCGGCGACTGGGCCGGCTACGCGCAGGAGGCGATCGAGCGCGAGTTCCCCGGCGCGATCGCGATGACCGCCGTCGGCTGCGGGGCCGATCAGAACCCAAACTCCGGAGTGACCGGCGACAAGACGCAGGTCGCGGCCGAGCAAGGCGCCGAAATCGCCGCCGAGGTGAAACGTCTTCTATCGGGCTACCTGGCGCCCATCTCCGGTGAAATCGCGACCGCCTCGAAGTCGCTCGATCTACCGCTGGCCGATCTGCCGACGAAGGAGCAATGGGAGGAAAAGGCCAAGCGGAACGACGCCGTCGGCTACCATGCGCGCGTGAACCTGGATCGGCTCGCCCGCGGCGAAGCGCTCCAGACGAAGATCGACTACCGCGTCGCCTCGGTGTCGTTCGGCGATTCGCTGGCGATCGTGTTTTTGCCAGGCGAGGTCGTGGTCGATTATTCGCTGCGCCTCAAGCGCGAGCTGGACGGCCGCCGCGTGTGGATCAACGCCTACTCCAACGACGCCCCCTGCTACATCCCCTCCGAGCGCGTCCTCAAGGAAGGCGGCTACGAGGGCGGCGATGCGATGGTCTATTACGACGTGCCCGTGCGCTTCGCGCCGGGCTTGGAGGAGAAGATCGTCGCCGCGGCGAAAGAGTGCGTCGGAGAAAAGTTCAAAGCGGCCATCGATCCGGAAAAGACGCAAGGCTCGCTTCCTCCCTCGCCCCAGCAGTCGCGCGCGGCGCTCCGCACGAAGCCGGGCTTGCAAGTCGACGTCGTCGCCGCCGAGCCGCTCGTCGTCGATCCCGTGGCCATCGACTTTGCGCCCGACGGCCGGCTCTACGTGGCCGAGATGCACG
>JACOUI010000095.1 GCA_016177915.1 Planctomycetia bacterium | reverse complement strand
GAGCCTGGGCGCTGGATTTTTCTCCGCACGGGGGGTGCGGACGCTGCCGCGGAAAATTCGGACGATGGTGGAGTCGCTGCTGCACCTGGCCACGTGAAGACTAGGGGTTTTGCGGAAAGTGCAGCTCTCAGAATTCGCTGATTTAATAGTCTTCCAGCTCGTCCGGCTTGACGCCCAGCACTTTGGCGATCGCGGTCAGCGTCCTGGGCCGCACCGACTTGATTTTGCCTTGTTCGATCCGTGCGATCGTCTTGGCAGCCAGCGGGGCGAAGTCTTCGCGCCGCAGGCGACGCTCCTTCCGCAGGCGGCGAAGGGACGCCCCCAAGCCCCGTTCCGACCGCAATCGCTCCTTAGCCTTGCGCCGCCGATAGTCGGCATCGAATTCGTAGAGAATCGCATCGACCGCGGCCTCGTACTTTCCCAGCCGCACGGTGTGGCCATAGTCCGCCACGGAGAAGCGGTCAAAGTCCGGGGCGACGCCATCGCCAGACGGCGAAAAGGCCGAGAACGGAACGACCAAGGAGTCGAGGTTGCCGCAAAAGAGCCTTACGGTCCGGCTCGCCTTGTCGACCGTGCCGCAGAGGACGAGGTCGGCGCGGTTCTTGGCCCGGAGCGCCGCAACGAGTTCCGGCGTGGAAAGAAAGCCGCCTGGAGGGGCAAACGCGATCGGCGAAAAGCACTCCTGGAGCGCCCCCAACGTCTCGACCGACAGTTTGTGCAGCAGCAGCGCGCTACCCAGACTGCGCGCCGGCCATCGGACCAACTTGAGCAGCTCCACGGTCATGCCCGCGTCGGCGCTGATCCACAGCGTCTCGCGACCAGCGGCAGCCACCGACTTCTCAAGCTGCTTGCCAGAAGAGACGACTCTTGGCCGCAACGCGGCAAAGCCGTTCACTTTGCCGAGGTTCGGCGTCAGTAGGATCGTGTTCATCAAATCCCCCTACTCCTCGCCAACGACTGGGTTGTCGGGGTACATCGAGTCCCACTGCCGGCAAAGCCAACTCCAATTCTGGCGAAGGACATCGAGCAACTCGTCGGGCACGTCGTTTGAATCGGGCTCCGCATTCATGAACTCCCTCGTGCGAAGATTGATGCGCCACTTGTCGGTGCGGCGCAGAATCGAGACGTGCGGCGGCTCGCGTGACTCCTTCTCTTGAATCTTCACCTTCCATCGCGCCTGCCTCAGGGACTTGGGCAATGGCAGCTCAACCGGCACGGCCCCTCTCCCAAAGGCGTACGGGCGCGACACATTGCGCCTGGACGCAGGACCTGCTCAAATGATATGTCCTGTCTTGCAATCTGTCAAATCGGTACATTAAGCCCGACAGACACTCAGAAATCTGACGCTGGATTCCCCGCGCCCCTACCGGTCAATCTCCCCCATCACAATGTCCAGCGAACCCACGATCGCCGGCACGTCCGCCAACAGGCAGCCCTTGCAGAGTTCGGGTGAGACCGAGAGATTGCAGAAAGAGCTGCTGCGGGCGCGGGCCCGCCAGGGGATGCTGCTCCCGTCGCTGACGATGTAAAACCCCATCTGGCCGCGGGGACATTCCGTCTCCAGATACGCCTCGCCCTTGGGCAGCTTCGCCGTGAGCTTGGCCGGCTCGGGCAGCGTTTCCTTGCAGGCGGTGTAGCGATCGAGGGCCTGCCGCACGAGGTCCACCGATTGCACGACCTCGAGCATTCGCACGTAGAACCGGTGCCAGCAGTCGCCCAGCACGGCGTTCTTCGGCACCGGCGGATAGTTGTGGTCCTTCGGGTAATGGCCGTCGCGCTGGCAGATGACCTCGAAGGCGTAGCCGTCGTACATCCGGGTGTAGAACTCCTCGCCGTCGCGGCGGAGGTCGTGATCGACGCCGCTGCCGCGGAGCACCGGACCCGTGCAGCCGTAGTCGATCGCCATCTCCGGCGAAAGGACTCCCAGCGCGGCCGTGCGGCGGATGAAAATCGCGTTGCTCGTGAGCAGCGTGTGGTACTCGTCGATGACGGGGTCGAACTGATCGAGGAAGGCGGCGCAGGTCTTCGCCCAGCCCTGCGGCAGGTCGTGCGTCGCCCCGCCCACCGTGAGGTAGCTGTACGTTAGCCGCGCCCCGCAGGCCAGCTCGAAGAGGTCGAGGATCTTTTCGCGCTCGCGGAAGGCGTAGAGGAACGGGCTGAACGTGCCCAGGTCCAGGCCGTAGGCCCCCATGGCCACGAGGTGGCTGGCGATGCGGTTCAATTCGGCGATGATCACGCGCAGGTGTCGGGCCTTCTCGGTCACCTGCATCTTCACCAGCTTCTCGACCGTCAAGGCCCAGCCGAGGTTCATGTTCATCGCCGCCAGGTAGTCCATGCGGTCGGTGTAGGGGATCCACTGGCGGGGGGCGAGGTTTTCGCCGATCTTCTCGGCGCAGCGGTGCAGGTAGCCGATGTGGGGCGTGATCTCCGAGACGATCTCGCCGTCGGTACGCAGCACGAGCCGCAGCACGCCGTGCGTGCTGGGGTGCTGGGGACCCATGTTCACGAGCATCTCGTCCGTGCGGACGTCGAACTCGATAATGCGTTGATCGTCGACGGTGGACATGGGTTTTCGATTTTGCCTTTCGGATTTTCGATTGGGACTACTTACACCGGATGCCGTGGTACTCCAGCGGCATCTCGTAGTCCTTCCTCAGCGGGTGGCCGGCCCAGTCTTCCGGCAGCAGGATGCGGCGGAAGTCCGGATGGCCGACGAAACGGACGCCCACCAGGTCGTAGGTTTCGCGCTCGTGCCAGTCGGCCGTCCGCCACACGCCGGCCACCGAGGGCACTTCGGGCAGCTCGCCCTCCTGGCCGTCCTTCCAGCGCGGCAGGCTCACCTTGAGCACGAGGCTGCACTTGTGCGGGATGCTCCACAGGTGATAAACGACCTCCAGGTGCGGCGTCCAGCCGGTCTTGGCGGCCTTCTTGGGGTCCGGCTCGAAATAATCGACGCCGGAGATGCAGCACAGCAGATTGAAGCGCAGGTCCGGCTCGTCGCGCAGGTAGGTGCAAACTTCGACCAGGCTTTCCGGCGCGATCTCGATCCACGGATCGATCGCCTCGAGGTTCGCCCCGCGAATCCCCTCGCCGAATTGCGCCTTCAGCCGATCGACAAATTCTTGTCCGCTCATGGAAGATTGACTCGTGGCAGCGACCCCGGCCGGCTTGCCCGGCCGGTG
>JACOUI010000094.1 GCA_016177915.1 Planctomycetia bacterium | reverse complement strand
GGGCGATCTCCGGGCCGCCCGACGAAGGGCCGGCCGCGCGGCCGGCCTCTACGGCAATCTCCTTCGCTGTCGCTCCCCTTCAGCAAGCGCGGAATTGAATCCATATCGCGCCGTGCTGTCAATGCTCTACGTGGCATTTTCACCTATTCCGTGGCAGCCCTCCGTGGCAGGGGGCCGGCATTGCGCGGCGGCGCAGGGGGCGGAGCGCTGAGCCCTGGCACGGAACGCAAAGCCGGGGCGGAGTGTGCTCGCCATCCGCACGCCGCCCCTACGCCGGGTGCTTCCAGCTTCCTCGCAAAAAGCCCGAGTCGAGCGGCGGGGCGTACGAAATGTCCAGCTTCGGCGTTTCCAGACGCTCGTGCTTTTGCACGCGCGATTGCAGCACGAAGTCCAGGATGCCGCCCGTCAGAAGCGTCCGCTCGACCGGATACGGCGATTTGCCGGAGCCGAAAAAGTCTTCGATCTTCACCGTCAGCGCTTGCAGGAAGCTCGCCCCCGGCGGCGGGGGAAGATAGAACAGCGTCGAAACGGGCTGCTTCTCCCCGGCCACGCGCGCCGCGAACGTCGTGTCGTCCACGTGCCCGTTCAACAAGAGCACCGTCGCCCGCAGCCCGTCCAGGTACTCGACGAGGAACGCGACGGGACCGGTGAGGAAGGTCGGCCGGCCGGCGGGCGGCGAGAACTGCCGGCAGTTTTCGCGGATGTCGCCGGCATTGAGCGAGTCGCTCCGCGACAGGGCGTGCTCCAGGAGCTCCCACGACCACCGGCCCTTGTCGCCGGCTTCCCAGACGGCGTCCCCCTCCAGGCACTGGACCGCCGCCACCCCCTGCCTGGCAAGCTCCTTCCCGCCCGCGCGAAACCGACGCTCCACCATGCACTGCAGCGACTCGAGAGCATGGATGCCGAAGATCTCCAGCTCGCCGCGCGATGCCACGAGGGCCTCGGCCATCCGGCTCCCCAGGGGAAGCTCCCATTCCGGCCGCCGCCAGGTCACCGGCAGGCTCGAGCCGGCCATCAGCGGAAAGCCCAGCTTTCCGGCCGTCGCCACCATCTCCGTCGCGCGCTCATGGCTGTAGGAGAGGTGCTTGTCGCAAAACACCGGCACGCCGCGGCCCGACGACCTCAGCACGCTCGCCACCTTCTGAAACAGCTCGTAGCGCGGATAGAGCTTCTGTCCCTTGTCGTTGTACGGGTAGTCCCCGTGCTCGCCGATCAACAGCACGGCGTCCACGGCCAGCTTGCCCGTCCCCAGCGTGAGCGCCTCCTCGGGGGTAGCGTAGATCGGGAAGCCGTGTTTTTTCGAGAGTCCCCGGGCCAGGTCCTTCTCGTTTTGCTGCTCGACGTACATGCCGGCGACGGCGAAGTCGGGAAAGTGGTGCTCGCCGTCGCGGAGGTAGCCGTCCAGAAACCGGCCGCAGACGTGGTAGGCGTGCGACAGGTAGTGGTAGACCGTGGTGACGACGGCCAGCTTGCGCGTGGCCGGCTTTCTTCGGGGGGGCGGCGAGCTGCGGATGCCAGGCTGGGAGGGTGCGGGCTTTTTCGCATCCTGGGACCGCGCGTAAAAGCCCCCCAGGGCCGCCAGGCAGCCCGCCCCGGCGCTCTTGAGAAACAAGCGGCGATCGCCCAAACCCGGCATTGGCCGGCCTCCCTACGTGCCAGGCGCACGGGGCGGCGGCAACGGACCAATCGCCGGGGGAGGCGAGTCGATCGTCGTACGCACGCCCGTTTTCGGGATCGGCGGGAACGGCTTGCGGGCGTCGATCACGTCCTGCAGCGGAAAATCGTTGGGCCAGGGGGCTACGCTTTTCTCCAGCGCCACCTCGTACCGCCGCATCTCGCGGATCAGCTCGTCGCCGATCTCCCCGTCCTGCACGAACGACTTGTACTTGTCCAGCAGCTTGCGCCACACGGCGAAGGCCTCTTCATAGGGCGCCTTGGCGGTCGCCGGGTCCTGGCGGTATTTGTCGTGCGCCGCCAAGAGCTTCAGCCGGGCCTCGCGCCCCAGCTCGCTGGCCTCCGCCTCGCAGCGGTCCCGCCAGTAGTCGTAGTTGATCGTCTGCAGTTGGTGCCGGACCGCGCTCAGCCGGTTCTCGATCCTCACGAGTTCCACGGCCATCGCGTCCGCCCGCTCGCGCAGATCGGGCCTCTCGGCGACGATGGCCTGGAGCACGTCGGCGTCGTTGACGGCGAGGAGCGGCGTCAGCCGGAAGATGATCTGCTGCTCGCCCGGCGTCAGGTTGGGCTGATCGCGCTTTTCCCACACTTTGAGCTCCGCGGGGTCGATCTGCGACATCTTCGCCTGCAACAGCGCCTCGCGCTTTCCGGGAAGCAGGGCGTCCAGTTTGGCGGCGGCCTGGTTGCGGTCGTCTTCGTACTTCGCCACGTCTTTCAAATAGACGTCTTCGTCCAGGACGTAGCTGCGAATCTTCCGCTGCGTCACCTTCTCCCATTCCGTTAGCGCGTCCCCCCACCAGACGCCGGCCGAGTTCGCGAGAAAATCGCGGTCTTCCTCCGATTTGGCCGAAATGTACCGGATCGTGCATTTCGCCGGTTCCGACGCCATGATCACCTGCGATTGTCCCCTCGGCGTCACGCCGGCGTCGATCAGATCGAGGATCTCCACGAACGAGGCCCTGCCGTGCAGCCAGTTGTCGCGTTCGGCAACGGCGTGGGGGAGCTTGGGAAGGGAATCCTCCTCCTCCCTCTTGGGGGGGTCGCGGAACAGCACCCGGAATTGCCGCTGCTCGTCCGACTTTCCGATCTTGTAGGCCGTGAACCATCCTTCGTCCCAGATCAGGCGCGTGTCGACGTTGTACTTCTGCCCCTCGTCGATGAACCTGATCCCCTCCACCACCCAATAGTACCGCTCCTTGTAGTCGTCCCACTCGACCGAGACGTTGTACGACAGGTTCCAGCCCTGGAACCGCCAGACGAGGATGAAGTGCGGCTGCAGCTTGCGAATCTGGTCGACCGTCGCCGCGAGCTTGCTCCAGCTCTCGACCTTTTGATAATAACGCGACCGTTCCCAGAGGATCGTGCAGGCCGGACCGTGCAGGCCCAGCGTGAAGAGCTTGACCGTTTCGCTCCCCGCGTCGATATCCCCCAGGTCCGCCCGCGAGAAACCCCTTTCCTGCTGCAACCGGGCCAGGACCCGCGGCCGGCTCAACTGGTGGGTCAACGTCGTGAGCAGCGGCGGCTCGGCCTGCTGCCCGGCGGCGCCGGACGGCTGCTTCGCTTTCCGCTCGCCCGGCATCCCCAGCCAGGAGATCGGCAACAAGAGCGCCGCCATGAGGATCAGGTAGATCACCTTGCGCTGAAAGGATCGGCTGCGGTGCGTCATTTGGCCAACTCCCGTCCCTTGAAAATGTAGTGTCCCATCAGCAACAGCGGAAGCATGAAACCCAGCACCCGCACGGCCTGCTGCGCCAGCATGTTCCACGGCACGTCGTAGCCCGACGCCACGAAGTCCCCGCACCCCAGCACCGACAGGTCGGGCAGCGCCTGCACGATCACCCACAGCACGGGATTGAACAGAAAGAAGTCCATCGACTGGAACCACTTGGCCGTCAAGCTGGGGTTGAGCGGCGTGGTGATGGGGTCGCGGTTGAGAAGGCGGAAGGCCGACTCCAGCGCGCCGCCGCCGGGCAGCCGCTGCGTCGCGATCTCCAGCACGAACATCGCGGAATAACCGACGAGCGCGGCACAAAACGTCGCCATCAGCGACACGAACGCGTTCAAAAACGTGCCGAACATCACCCCGAATCCGATGATCAGCACCATCTGCATCCAGATGCCCAGGTAGCCCTTGGCGAAGTTCTGCAGGAAGCCCTTCTCGCTGGCCAGGAAGTACACGTCCCGCTTGGCGACGCCGAGGAACTGCTGCACGTCGTCGCACTGGAGCTGCACGATCGCGTCGCCCCCGTCGAGGATGTCCCGCCATAGCTCCGCGTCGCCGTAGGGCGCATCCGCCCCGCGCCGCGCGCGGACCGAGTAGGGGACGTCCAGCGTCAACGTCTCGAATTCCTTCGTCGTGAACCGGATCGGCTCGGTCTCGAATCCCGTCTTCTCGTTCCGCAGCACGATGTTCGCCACGACGCCCTTGTCGATCTCCCCCTTGTGCGAGCGGAACACGCTCAAAGTGACGTTGATCCGCAGGCCGTCCGGGAACTCGTCGCGCGGATAGTCCTCGGCCTTGAGTCCCGTGAACTTCCACAGCGCCGCCTCGGGCGTGGCGCCTTCGAGGTAGCTCCGGTACTCCCATTCGTAGCCGACGGAGATCCCCGTCGCCTTCATCTGCCCCTGCTTGTCGCGGAAGCCCAGCGCGTCGGCATAGTGGGCCACGCGCGCCGTCAGCAGGCCCAGGGGCGGACCTGCGCTGTACCGCCGCCGGAGGATCGAGACGATCACGTCACGGGCCTTGGGAACGTCCTCCCGCCGGGGGTCGGCGCTTTTGCCCAGGTCGATTTCGTCGATCAATAGTCCGCCGCCCCCGGCCGGCGACGTCGCCAGCTTCCCCATCGAAAACGGCGGCCGCACCAACCGCGTCTCCTCCCCACGCCGCACCTGGAACAGAACGTCCAAGTTTCGCTCCTTGCCGCGGTCGTCCAGCAATTGCTGCACGTTCGTGCTCGCCGTCGCCTCGATCGACTCCGACTCCGCCGTGATGAGGTGCCTGTGGCCCTGCACGAGGTCGGTCTCCCCGTCGCCCGTCGCCAGGTTGATCGTCGCCACGTGGGCGTGCTTGTACGTCATTCCGGTCTTGCCGCGGAGCACCTCCGTGTCGCCGCGCTGCGAGCGGATCGTCTCGGGCACGAGGTCTGCGGCCACGATCTCATGGCCGTGTCCCAGCCCGCGATCGACAAAAAAGTATCCCACGAGCCCCATGCAGAACAGAAGCACGGTCCCGATGCCGGTAAACCCCAGCACCCGCCCCAGCAGGATTTCGGGCGATCGCACGGGCTTGGTCACCACGGTGTGGATCGTCTTGTTGGCGATGTCGGCCGGCATGCTGAACGCGCTGATCACCAGCGACAGCCCCAGCACCAACAGGCTGCTGCTGAACATCACAAAGTCGATGTACAGCCGGGCGGGTTCCTTCGCGTCCGGACGGAGGAACCACGGAGCAAAGAGGAGCACGGCGAAGAACACCAAGAGCACCGCCCACACGCGCCGCCGCCAGGCCTCCATGAACGCCAGGCTGGCCATCGCCCACGTCCGCCGCGGCGACAGCGAACCTAAGTCCCGCAGAAAATCCAGGAACCGGCGGCCGAAGATGCCCGGACCCTTCGGACCGTGGTTCACGAGCGACAGGATGAACGAGATCAAGAGGCCCACCGCGGCCACGATGCCGACCACGATCAGCCAGCGCAGCCCCCCCTCGGTCAGGAAGGTCCAGAAATCCGGAATGTCGCTTTCGATGACCATCTGCGATCCTCTAATAAACTTCGATCAAGGCTGCGAAACTCGCCCGTGTCCACCCGCTCGTGGAGATATTTGTTGTTATCCCGACGGACATGGGGTCGGCCGATCCGGAAGAGCACTGGCAAGATGCCAGTGCCACCCGCCCGTAGTCGCGCCAGAGGAGGTCGATCACGCGGTCGAAGCGGTCGAGCCCGTCGTAGGGGTCATTGCCGGACCCGTGGGCCAGGTCGTAGCGCAGATCGGGTTCGGTGTAATCGACTTTCACGGTTTGCATTCCGTGCAGGGGATGGTGCAGGTCACGAGACGACCCAGGTAATCGTAGGGGTGCGGAGCAGCGCGCCTTCTACGAAAAAGCGCTGTTCCTTGTTCACGAGATTGCCTTGTACGTCATAGGTGTAGCTGGTGACGACGATCAGCCCCTCTGAAATCGAGTTGGCCGGGTCTGCAAGCCGCGGGCGAAGTGAAACGGCACTCACGGTGCCGGAGGCGAGGCATCCAAAGAGACTCGCGACGATCCCTCCCAGCACTTCACAGCGTGACGGCCCGCGGCGATTCATGGGGGATTCTCCAAGTTTTCTGGACCTTCAAAGTAACGTTTGCGGGCGAGCGGCGGCGAGGGTTGCGAGCGGCGCGGCCGATCCCGAAGTGCACGGGCAACATGCGAGTGCCACCCGCCGCCGGAGCGTCAAATAAATCAGAATGACCCCTTTTCTTCCCCCCGTCAAATAAATCAGAATGACCCCTTTTCTTCCCTGATACCTGACACCCGACTCCTGACCCTGACTTCCGCCCCCTGCCCATGGCTCCTCCCATGCAACCCGTCGCCCTCCCTCGCCGCACCTTCCTCCGCGCCGCCGGCGTCACGCTCGCGCTGCCCTGGCTCGAGGCCCTCGCTCCCCGGCGATCGCTCGCGGCCGCCGCCGCGTCGCCGCATGGTCTGCATCTGCACGCCGCTGGGTGTCCACCCGCCCTATTTCTTCCCGGAGAAAGCCGGCGCCGACTACGAACCAAGCCCCTACCTCGAAGTCCTCAAGGAATTCCGCGACGACTTCACCGTCATCTCCGGCCTCTCGCACCCCGAGGTCGGCTCCAGCCACGATTCAATCTACAGCTTCCTCACCGCCGCCCCCCACCCGGAAATTCGCGCCGGCTTCCGCAACTCGATCTCGCTCGATCAGCTCGCGGCCGAGAAGATCGGCCACGAAACGCGCTTCCGCAGCCTGTCGCTGTCGGCCGAGGGGTTCGGCCTCTCCTGGACCCGCTCTGGCGCGCTCGTCCCGCCCGATCTTTATCCGGCGTCGCTCTTCGCGCGGCTCTTTTTGGAAGGCCGTCCCGACGAGGTCCAGGCCCAGGCCCGCCGCCTGAAAAGCGGCCGCAGCATCCTCGACACCGTCGCTGAGCAGGCGCGCATCCTTCAGCCCGCCCTCGGCACGCGCGACCGCGAGAAGCTCGACGAGTACTTCACGAGCGTCCGCGAGCTGGAAGAGCGCATGGCCGTCAGCGAGGAATGGTCCAAAAAGCCCAAGCCCAAGGTGGACGCCAAGCCGCCGCAGAACAACATGAACTCGGCCGACCTCATCGGCAAGACGCGGCTCATGTTCGACCTCATTCACCTGGCGCTGCAAACCGACTCCACGCGCCTCATCACGATGCTCCTTTTGGGCACGAGCCTCGTGCCGCCGATCCAGGGCGTGTCGCTCGGGCACCACGACCTTTCGCACCACGGCCAGGATCCTCAGAAAATCGCGCAGCTCAAGACGGTCGAGCTGGAGAAGATGAAGGCCCTCGCCGAGCTGCTCGAAAAGCTGAAGAAAACCGAAGAGGACGGCGAAACGCTGCTCGACCGGACGATGGTCTTCTTCAGCAGCAACCTGGGCAACGCCAGCAGCCACTCGGCCAAGAACCTGCCCGTCCTCCTGGCCGGCGGCGGCTTTAAGCACGGGCAGCACCTGGCCTTCGACCCGGCGAGCCCGCCGCCACTTTGCAACCTCTACGTGACGATGCTGCAGCGCCTGGGCATCGAGGCGGAGAAGTTCGGCTCGAGCACGGGGACGCTGACGGGGGTGGAATAGCGAATCGTGGAGTCCTGCCCGACCAGGTGGGCGGCGACGTCCAGCGGCAGGACCTGCTGAACCTGCCGACGTACACGGCCAGCACACGGCTCCTACGGAGCAGGAGGAATGACCTTTGCGGTCACTTCGTCTAGTTTAATAACCGCGTACTCGTACTGCTTATTGTGGGGGAAGGGGTTGAGGGGGCCGGGTCGCCAGCCCGTCCCAACATCAGCAATCGTCCCCTCGACGATGACCAATGACTGTCCTTCGATCAGTTTTCTGGCCTCTTCTAGCGAGATGTGTCGACCGACTGTTAAAGCCGGATGGTAGTCCTTTCTGGAATAGAAGTCACCACAGTGAAAGGAAACGTCCGTCCACCTTAAAGGCTGCAAGCTGACACTCTTGGAATCAGCCTGATTGACCTTGAATTGCCATTTCACGCGTTTGCCCCTCATGGCTGACACAAGCGCTTCGATTTCACTGTCTCTCTTTTCTTCCTGCTCTTTCTTCCGTCCATTCAACTTCTCCAACTCTTCCTCCCTGATGATCCCGTTCTGGATCTTCTGGGTATCTTGATACCCTTTCTGATACTCCTTCTCGTATTCCTCGAACGATCCGTGAATCTTCGCGCGGAGGTAAAGAAACTGGTTCGTCAGCTCGTCTGGATCGGCAAACGTCAAGTCCGCAGGTCCAGCAGGAATCCTCTTTGGCGTCTGTTCCTGTCGAACTTGCTCGCGTTCTTGTTTGCCGTGCTCTTCCCAGCGGGGAACGACAGAAGACAGAAAGCAAAAAGCCACACAGAGGAGAACGACGACGCCACAACCGCCAACCGGCGCTGCAACAAGATAAACGGGGATTGGTTTGTCTGACATGTTTCCCCCTGACTCGGCGCAGGGTTCAACGCGAGTTTTTGCCGCCCTCGGCAAGATCTCGCGTAATCTACGGGCTACGCGCCGCGCTTGCAACGTTTTTCTGCAGGCGCCAGACCGAGTGCGCGACGATGAGTCGCTTCTGACTATCTAAAGAGCACAAACTCCCCCTCCTTCGTCGCCACCCCCGCCGCGCCGCTGCCGGCGCTCTTGGCCGAGCCGGGCGGGCCGGCGGGGCGGCCCTTGGCGTCGTAAAGTTGCCAGCCGAGCTGGCCGTCCTTCTTCCAGGCCACGAGCGTGCTGCCGTCCTTGCCGCTTAAGGCCAGAACGCCCGTGCGCATGCCGCTCATCCCGGGCGTCTTGATCTCCGCCGGCGGCTGCGGCCCCCCTCCCCCCTTGCGGGGGAGGGTTGGGATGGGGGGCGGCGTGCCCGCGCCATTCAGCCCCGCCCCGTTCAGCCGCGCGCCGTCCAGCCGCGCGAAATAAACCTGCCCCTTCGTCGGCCAGGCGGCCAAAAAACCCTCGCCCTCGCGGACGACCGAAAAGTACGTCATCGGGCAAGAGTCGATCTGCCACGCCGTCCCGCTCACCCTCGTCCGCGACGCCTTTCGCTTCTCCGGGTCCCAAAGCACAAGGTACATGTCGCGCTGGTCGTCGGTTTCTTCTCGATAGAGGATCGCCAGCCGCCCGTCGGCGCCGAAGGCCGCGCTCGTCGTGCAGCAGTCGCAGGGGTCGATGGCCGGATCGATCTCCACTGCCTCCGCGAACGTCTTCCCGCCGTCGTGCGACATGTTGACGAAGAGCTTTCCCGACAGCCAGCAGGCCGCGACGTTTCCCTTGCCGTCGGCGGCCAGCGAAAATCCCTCGCTCGGCTTGCGATTGATGTTCTCGACCGGCGAGAAAGCCTCCGCCCCCGGTTCGAGCCGCGCGTAATGAAACGCCCACTCCTCCTTGGGCAGCTTCAGCTTCCAGGCGTTGGTGCCCATCGCCACGTACACGTGACCATCCGGGCTGACGGCCATGTCCCAGGCGTGGAATTCCAGGCCCGGCTTTCGCGACGCCCGATCGACCACCGCGATCGGCTTCTCGAACGTCTTCCCATTGTCCGCCGACCGCGCGTAGCTTGGGCCGTCCGCCGTATCCAAGAGCAAATGAATCGTTCCCTTAGCGTCGGTCCTGGCCACGACGGGCTTGCCGCCGCCCGGCGCCGGCACGACCGTCACCTTGCCGGCCGCGCGGGCCGAACTGCCACCGACCAGCAAGACGCAGACCGCGCTCGCCACGCACATCGCCATCACGTTCCGCTCGATGAATGAGCCCATCGCAACCTCCCGCGACGTTTGGATTACCGAATTGTAGGGTGGGTGGAGCAAGCCCAATCGCGGTGGGCGTTCGCTCGCGACCGACGGCACTTCCTGTGGATCGTTCAAGGTGCGTCGGTGGCTTGCGACGCCCACCACGGGACTCGCGCGAGCTCGACCCACCCTACGACGAATTCGCCGCCGCGCGCCAGGGCTTGTTTGTGGCCCGCAGCCGCGCCAGCGATTAACATACTTCCCACGCCGCCAACATTCCATGCGAGGGACCAGCCATGAACCGACTCGCCCTGCCCCTGCTCCTCCTCGTGGCCGTCTGCGCAGCGCCGCCGGCCCTCGCTGCCGATCAGCCGCTCGTCGTCGATCTCTGGCCGGGCAAGGTCCCCGGCGACGTCGGCATCATGGGCGAAGAGAAGTTCATCGAGCTGAAAGTCGGCGGAAAACCCTACGAAGTCGGCGGCAAACCGACCCAATGGCTCACGAACGTCACGAAGCCCACCCTCACTGCCTACTTCCCACCGAAGGACAAAAACACCGGCGCGGCCATGCTCATCTGCCCCGGCGGCGGATACCACAACCTGGGCTGGGACGTCGAAGGCGAGGAAGTCGCCGCCTGGCTCAATTCGATCGGCGTCACCGGCATTCTCCTCAAGTACCGCTGCCCGCGCCGGCCGGGGGACGTGAAAGGCGAGCCGCCGCTCGGCCCGCTCATGGACGCCCAGCGGGCGGTCAGCCTGGTTCGCAGCAAGGCGAAGGAGTGGGGCATCGACAAAAAGAAAATCGGCATCGTGGGCTTCTCGGCGGGCGGGCACCTCTCGGGCGCCACCGCCACAAACTACGAAAAACGCGCCTACGATTCCGTAGACGACGTCGACAAGGTGAGCTGCCGGCCCGATTTCGCCGTCATGCTCTACTCGGGCTATTTCAAAGTCAAAGACGGAGAGCTCTCGCCCACGATCCGTCTGGCCACCGGCACGCCCCCGCTCTTTCTGGTCCATGCCACCGACGACCCGATCAGCGAGGTCGACCACAGCGTGACGATGTACCTGGCCATGAAGCGCATCGGCGTCCCCTCCGAGCTGCACGTCTACGCCGCGGGCGGCCACGGCTTCGCGGTGCGAAAAGTGAATAAGCCCTGCGAGACTTGGACCGATCGCTGCGTCGAATGGCTGTGTACGCTGGAAATGCTGCCGCGGAAGTAGGGTGGGTCAAGCTCGCGCGCAGCGCGCTGGACGTCGCACACCGCCGGTCGCTCCATCACCATCCCGTGGAGAATTCACATACGCCGCGAGCGCAGGCCCACCGCGCAGCGAACCAACGGTGGGCGTCGCAAGCCATCGGGCGCACGATCAACATCCCGTCGAGAATCTATCGTAGACCGCGAACGCATGCCCACCGCCCTTTGGGCTTGCTCCACCCACCCTACCGCGACCTCACGCCCGCTCGTACGCCTCCTTCAACCACGCCACGAGTTCCTTGTCGACCTCCTTCAGGCTGCAGACGCGGACGCGGTGGCTCACCATCGCGTTGAAGCTGCCCGACGGATCCAGCCGCTTGCCCGGCGCGACGCCCTTGAGGTTGATCCCCACGTCGATCCGCGTCGCGGTCGAGGGCTGAATCAGCGCGAACTGCTTGCTTCGCCGCAGGCTGACGTAGGTCTTCTTAGGCGAGACCTCGACGTCCCCGCCCAGCTTCTGCACGGCGGCAATAATCGCGTCGTAGATCGGCCGCAAGGCCGCTTTGGCGCCCGCGTATTGCGCCGCCACCAGGTCGTCCCCGTCGGCCGGCGCGCCGCCCGCCGCCTCAAGCATCTTGTGGGCCACGAGGTTGGCGTAGCCGTGCGTCAGTCCGTGCTTCGACTTCAGGCGCGCGACGATCCCGCCGTGCTTCGTCTCCCCGCACGCGCGGGCGATCTTGAGCCACTCCTCCAACGACTTGCCGGTCTTCTCCTTCAAGTTGGCGATCATGGAGGCGGCCATCTCTTCGGGCGATTTGGCCATGTTGAGCGTCTCCGAGTTGTACGAGTACGAGCAAGAGAAGGAGGACGAGGAGGACATCCGCCGCCGGCGTCTCAGAGGGGCCAGTTTTCGGACCTGGTGCGTTTGGGCGACAGCGGCTCCAGCACGCGAAACAACACGTACAGCATCCGCACGAAAAGCGGCGGCTTGCCGGTCTCGACGATCGCCTTCAGCGTCTTGACGATCATCGCCCCGCCCTGCTTCATCTGCTTCTCGGTCTTCGTGCCCTTGGGCATGCCGTCGATGATCAGCGAAAACTCGACGCCCCCCGCGACCTCTTTCAGCTCGTAGGCCACCCGGCAGGGCGGGTCGTCGTAGTTCGTGAACTTGAATGTGTGCGAATACTTGTGCGGTGGCTCGAATTCCAAAACCTCGCCCACGACGCCCGTGTACTTGCCGTTCTTTGTGCGCATGCGGATCGGGGCGCCGGGCGTGCGCCTCCCCCGTCTTGGTGATTTCGCGCCACACGGCGTCGATCGACCCGCGGATAAAGACCTTGAACACGCTGCGATCGGCGTCAGGCATGGCGTTTCCTCAACTCTTTGGATGCTGAACCCTGGCGAGCGGGGGGCGCGAGGCTCCCGGTAGCGGCGCGGCCCTTCCGCTCCGCCTCAATCCGGTACTTAATCCGCGTCAGCCCGCCGGCCCAGAAGGCGCTGTACTCGGTCGTCCAGCGGTCGTAGATCATCTGGATCGGCACGGCGTTGAAGTACAGCCGCCGCGTGCGGCCTTTCTTTTCCGACAGCAAAAGCCCGGCCTTCTCCAGAACCCGCAGGTGCTTCATCACGCCGATGCGGCTGATCTCGAAGTAGTCGCAGACGTCGTGGACGCTCGACCCCGGCTGGGCCTGCACCACGTCCAAAATTGCCCGCCGCGTGGCGTGCGACAGCGCATGAAACACCTGGTCCATCGGCTCGGGCTTCATAGGTAACCATTAGGTTACATAACGATCCGAGCGCCGTCAAGGGGGCAAAACCGTTCGTGTGAGCAATCGTTCGTAGTCACCGCTGGGCGGAACGCTCGTCCGCGACGGGCGGATCCAAACAACGCCGTCGCCGATCCGACCGGAGTAGAGTCGAGAGGTGGCGCGGTGGTTTAGGTGTCAGCCTATCGATCCGGCCCTTTCGGCGCCGGGGCTTCACTAGCCACACCCTGCTCCGTCTCCACCTCCCGCTCGTCGAACCGGACAGGCGG
>JACOUI010000023.1 GCA_016177915.1 Planctomycetia bacterium | reverse complement strand
GGTCATTTCGCCATGACCGACAGCGAGCCGCCACTGAATCCTACGAGTCACCTGCCCGAAAATCGCCCTTTTTCCGACAGACTGTAGGCTAGAGGCTAGGGCTAGTGGAAGGGGCCGTAGATCGCGCCCCCTGCGGCCCGAATAGAGTCGCCCATTGCCGCAGGAGCGAAAGGCTGGTCGGCGCGCTAGGGTTCGTCCCCAGCGCGTGACAGGATGATCTCCACGCCCGACAGAATCGTTTGCCGACCGTCGGCGGCGGAGAGGGAAATTCGCAACTCCGACGCCACCTCCACGTCCGCGAACTCTTTTACGACGCTGCGATTGGCGCCGCCGGTCTCGTTGGCAATGTCGAAGCCGGAGAGGACTTGCTGCCCTTGCAGCGAGACGTTCAGGAGCCGCTCCCCGGCGGCGCCTTCGTCCGGCTCGGCAAAAACGAGGCGGACGAGATAGCGGCGCGGCGGCGGGTCCTTTTCCTGCGTCAGACGAATACGAACCTCTTTGGCGCCCAGAATGCCCGAGCAGGCCACCCAGGGCAGCGGCCCGGCCGCGATCCGCGAGGCGTGACTTCGGTAGTATTCGGCCTTGCCGTCGACGGTGATGGGGAGATCGGGCGAAGCGCCGCCGACGCTGGGATACTCCAGCCACAGCGATCCGTCGGCCACGCGGCGGTCGCCGGGCGCGCCGAAATTGATTCCGATCCGCTCCACCGGCGCGCCGTTCCACGTCAGCGCGTTGAAGGTCCACATCTCGACGTCCGGCACGTGCACCAGCGCCAGCGAGGTCTGCTGCTGATAGGCGCACGTGCAGTCCCGCGTGTAGTCCGGAGCGCACAACACGCCGTCGGCCGGGATCAGGTTCGAGGTGCAGCCCGCGCGGAACCCGCCGAAGTTGCCCGTCCCGCCGTCGCCTTCGAGGTCAAAGTAGCCCGCGGCCGCCGAACGGAACGAAAGCATGCTGCGGCAGCCGACGGCCGTATTGCAGCCGTAGTTTCTCGTGAACTTCCAGGGGGCGTCCTCACCGGTGAGCGGATGCTTCCGCTGGACGAGTCCGCCGGTTTGCCAGTCGAAGGCGACGCTCTGCGTGACGATCGCATCGTGGTGCAAGAGCGGCGGCCCGCCGTATTGCCGGTTGTGCCGCCAGAGCCGCTCGCCGGTGTCGCCGCGATAGGTCGACATGCCCTGCTTCACGTCGTCCTTGGCCCGGTCGCGGAAGAAGCTGCCCCCCTCGACGACGACGCCGCGCTCCGCCGAATACCCCAGCCACGTGCCGAACACGTCCTGTGAGATTTCCCAGGCGGTCTCGCCGGTGCGGGCATCGAGGGCCAAAAGCGTCGCCGAGCCGTCCGGCGTTTCGCCGCGGCGCTTGAGCTGATCGAGGCGCGACTGCGTCAGGCCGTCGATGCAAAACACCTTGCCGCCGCCGGCGGCGATGGCGTTGTGCCGGAACTCAAAGCGCGCGTCGCGCGTCCAGCGCAACTTGCCGCTATGGCGGTCGAGTCCGACCAGGCGCCGGCTCCCTTCGGCGAACCGCTGGTAGAGGCTGTCCTTGATCAGGGCACGGTTGGTCGCCAGCGAATTCGCCGGCGAGCTGCCCGCGATCAAGAGGTCCTCCCAAACGCCAATGTAACCCCAGTAGGGCGACTCGCCCGATTCGTCGGCCGGCAGGCGGAACGTGTTAAGCGTCCGGCCGGTGACGGGATCGAGCACGACGCACTCGCGGCCGTTGGCAATGTAGATCCCCTCAGCCGTGGAAATGTAGTTGCTGCCGATGGCGTTCGCGCCGGGATGGTGGGCCTTGTTGTCGTAGTACACGCCCAAGCCGGGCAACTCGCGCTCCCACAGCAGCCGGCCCGTGTAGACGTCGATCGCCCGCATCACGTCGGGTCCCTCGATGAACAGCCGCCCGGCGACGACTTGCGGAGTCGGGCCGTGGCCGTGGCGGGGCAGCACGCGTTGGTTGGAGGGGCCGCCGAACCACAACAGGCCCAGCGGCGGGTGGACGCGCTCCTCGGCGGAGACGACGGTGTTTCCCACGTCGGCGTACTGGTGGGTCCATTGGCCGGCGCCTGGGAGCGGGCCGTCGCGGCGAAGCAGCGTCAGGCGGCCGGAGCGCGTGACGACGGCGCCGTGGAGATTACAACGGCTCGCGGCGGCGGAAAGCAGCGCTTGCTGCTCGGCCGCGTGCTTCTCGTCCGAAGAGACGAGCACGGCCGTGCCGCCGTAGGGCCGCAGGGGATGGAAGAGCCGTCGGGCAAGACCGTCCCAATCGATTCTTCCGTCGCGGATGCAGCCCAGGCAGGCGGCCGTCATCGGGACATCCGGCCCGACGACCAGCTCGGCGAAGTACGGCGGGAGCGACGTCTCTTTCCAGGCGTCGCTCTCACCGTCGCTTTGATCGTCGGCCAGGGCCGGCTCGGCCCGTCGCACGGCGACCCGCCGGCCCAAGAGACCGTCCGCCTCGAACCGCCGGCGGAGCGCGTCGACGTGGACGGGTCGGCGGTCGAAAACGATCGCATGAAACGCCGTGCGGCGCGCGAGGTCCTCGACGAGATCCGCCGTTGACTCCACGATCCGGTCGCCGCAAAAAACGACGGCATAACCGGCGCGGGCCGTCGTTTGTGCGAGGATTTCATCGCCGGCGGCCGTCGGCGAGCCCGCCTCGAGCGGCCCGTCGTCGTCCGCGGTCAGAATTGGCGCTTCCGACGCGGGATTTTCGCTGCCGAAGCAATGGATCGAGCCGTCGATCGCCACGGCCACAAGCCTGCCGTCCGCAGCCAGCAGCGTCCAAACGGGGCTGGCAAGTTCCGCCGTCCAGGAGATGGCCGCCTGGTCGCCCTCGCGCTCGGGCAGATCGATGGCCACGATCTTCCGGCCGCGCGTGCCGAACACTCGCCGGCCAGCTTGGAGCACAAGAGTTTCCGGCGGCTCTTTGAGTTCGGCTTTCCAGGCCACGTCGAACTTCGCCGTCGTCTTGAAATACGGCAGGCCGCGCTTGTTGAGCGCGAGGGCCTTGGTGATTTGGGGCGGGAGCTTTGCGGCCGCTAGCTCGGTCTTGCCGCATTGCAAAAGCGTCGTCGGCGTCGCCAGGACGCTGCCGACCTGGGCCAGCGGAGCGCCGTCGGCCCGGTCGAACATCGCGCCGCCGTTGAAGAACCATTTGCCGGCCGAGGCGACCGTGAAGCCGCCGGTCCCCTTGCCGAACGTGCGATCGCCGACGTTGTAGTACAGGAACTTGCCCGTGCGGCGGTCGTAGACGGCCGGCACGGTCCGCCCGCCGGACACGAAGAGGTGCTCCTCCGTCGCCGTCAGGTAGCCCTGCGGGGCGACGCCAGCGAACGCCGGGCTGCTGTGCTGCTGCGTCAGGTATTGGCTGCCGCTGCCGGAGTTGGTCCACAGAACGCGGCCGGTCTTGGCATCGACCGCGTGAATAAAAGTGCCCATGAAGGGCCAGATGCCCGCCGCGAAGTAGATCGTGTCCTCCCACTGGACCGGCGCACCGCGGGCCGGCCAGGCGGAGACGAGCCGCTCGTTTCCCAGGAGAAGCCGGCCGTCCGGCCCGCCGCGGACTTTCCACTCCAGCCGGCCGTCGTCGGCGTTCAGACAATAGAGAAAGCCGTCGTCGGAGACGAAATACACGCGGCCATCGAATGCCAGCGGGGCGAATCGGACCGGGCCGTCGGCATAGAACCGCCACAGCTTGCGGCCGCCGGCCAGGTCGAAGGCCGTCACGTGGTCCGCCGCCATCGACGGCACGAACAGCTTGCCGGCGTGCATCACCGGGGCGTAAGAGGCGTCGAATTGCAGCGCCGGCTGGTTGTCGGGCCAGGCCGGCCGCGGCGCGGGAAGTTTCAACAGCCATTGCAGGTGCAGCTCGCGCGGCAGCTCTTCAGGCGTGACGGCCGTGCGCCCGGCGTCGTAGTTCCACGTGGGCCAGTCGCCGGCGAGCGCGACGGTTGCGGACACCAACAACAACCAAACCGCTGCGACGATTTGCGATGAGCGATGCAAGACGGTTGCTCCTTTGTTGGAGTACCGGCTTCAGCCGGCTTTTGTTTCCTCCGCCTGAAGGCGGGACTCCAACGGTGGGACACCAACGGCACCCAATCTAACTGACAACCTGGTCCGCCGTCGCCGCGATCTCAAAAAACCTGTCTAGCCGCGTCACGCCAAACACCTCGGCCATCCACGGCGGGACCGCCACCAGCACTAGCCGGTTGCCGGTCGTGTTGGCGTGCATGGCCAGCCGCACCAGGTGCCCGATCCCCTCCGAATTCAACCGCTCGCAGCCCGACAGGTCCAGCACCAGGAGCTGCCGCGCCCCCTTGCGGTCGATGAGCGGGTGCAACTTCTGGTCGAGTACGTCGCCGGCCGTGTCGTCCAGCGAGCCGGCCAGGCGGGCCAGGACGTATCGATCGCGCGCTGTGAGCGTGACGTTCATGGCTTGCCGGTCCCGTCCTGTTTGACGTGCTCGGGCTGTTTGACGTGTTCGGGAAAATCGCGCTCGTAGCGGGCCACGAGGGCCGGCACGTCGGCAGGAACCAGGTAAATCTTGCCGCGGACGTCCTTCCTTTCGCCCGGCGCGAGGCCGCCGATGCGAAAGTCGGAGTGCAGGCAGATAATCACGCCCTGGAACAACTCCTGATACGGCTCGAAGGCCGTGGCCATGATCAGCTTCTCGTCGGCCGAGAAGCATCCGATGAGGCCGTTGGAGGGGACGATCTTGCTCAGCGGCCGGGGGTTGACGTCATTGCGGTCCACGTGCTTGGGGCACCAGACCTGGCCGGGAACGTAGCGGGCCTTGTCGGCCCAGGGTTCCAGGGGCATCCGCGTCAGCTTCCCGTCCACGAAAATGAAGCTCTTTTTCAGGTAGTCCTGCTGGCCCTGCGCTCCGCGGGGGATGCCGGTGAACTTGTCCAGGCGAATGCAGGGCTGCGCCCAGTGGGCCAGCGAGGGCTTGTCAGTGGGGTTCGTGGCCCGGATGCGAAAGTCGATTTCGTCCTTGCCGGCCGTGATGACGTGATCGACGACGACGCCGTCGTTGAGGCGGCATTGAAGAACAAGCTTCGCGCCGTCCTCGCTGCGGGAGACAAGGCGGGTCTTGTGGCCGATCGTCGTCTCCTTCCAGTCGCGGTCGGTGGAACCGGGGCGACAGTACGCCTCCATGTACCGGACCTGCATCTCGCCACCGGGCAGGCCGTCGCCCTTGATCGCAAGGATGTTGTCGGCCCAGTCGAGCGACAGGGCGGGGGCGGCGGCGGGAGACTTGGCGGTGGGCTGCTGTGCGGAAGCCTGGCCGGTCGGGGCTGCCGAGGCGAGGATCGCGGTCAGAATGAGCCAAGGGAATCGCATTGGAGTTTCTGCATGGGTTGGAGTACCGCCTTTAGGCGGCAACTGTTGGAGTACCGGCTTTAGTCGGCGAAGTCAATTCCCGCCCAAAAGGCGGTACTCCACCATCGCCGCCTCAAGGCGGCACTCCAACATCTGTAACCAAACGCCTCCCTGGTTCAAAAAATGTTAACTTGGCCGCGGCCGGGGGCTGGACCTGAACCGTTGTACGGATAGAATAACCTGGATTGACGCAAATACCCAACAAGGCGGGCCAAGGGACTTTGGCCCAGCCGCGTCACAAGTCGCAAGAGCGACACAGCTCCAGGACGGCGGCTGAGAATCGGTGCGTGCGGAGCCAGAGCGCCTGCAAGAATGGGAGGCGCGGGGGTGGCGCTATGGGGCGCCCCTTGCGCGTCGCGGCGCTTTGGTAACGGTCAGGCAAAAAGAGAGAAGTCAAGGGTCCATCCGAACGTCTCCCGCAGCCGTTGTGTCGCTTGGGAGAGGTGAAGGTGGACGCAAGATGTTGGGTTTTCGATGGCGAGGCGCCGTCATCTTTTGCCAAATGCCCGGCGGCCGAAGCCGGCACAACGGGCGCTGGTAAAATAGGGTTGGCCCGGAAAGTGTATCCAGTGGCGCGACCGCAGTTTCCATGGAGCATTTTGCTTGGCGCAGCGTCGCCCAGCGCCATGAATGTGCGCGCGAAGTTCGCCCAACCAAGGACAGGACTCGTCCCGCCCGAATCGCTCGCGCGGCACGCGTTTGATTCCGCACGCAAACTTGGGCGAACTCACCCCGGTATTACCGTCTTCGCATCCGTAGGTCACCCGAGGAGGTGAACATTGTTCGACGCACTGTTGGACGAGCTCGACGATCGCACTCCCACGCCGGAAGAGGCCGTCGAGTTGGCGGACAAAACCGAGGACGTCGAGATCGACGAAGAGCTGATCGAGGTCGAGGACACCACGGTCGAAGTGGAGCCGGAGGAAGTCGCGGCCGAAGAGCTGTTGACCGTCGAGGACACCGAGACCTGGTCCGACGATCCCGTGCGCATGTACCTCACCCAGATGGGCGAGATCCCGTTGCTCACGCGGCAGCAGGAAATTGCGCTGGCCAAGGAGATCGAGATCACGCGGGCGCGTTTCCGCCGCAAGCTGCTGGAATGCGACCTGGTGATGCAGAAGGCGAATGCGGTCTTGAGCCGCGTCCACAAGGGCGAGCTGCCCTTCGACCGCACCGTGCAGGTGTCGGTGACGGACCGGCTGGAAAAGGAGCAGATCCTGGGGCGGATGCCCCACAACCTGAAGGCCGTCGAGCAGCTTTTGAAGTGGAACCGGCGGGACTACCGCACGTCGACGAGCAAGAAGGCCAAGAAGTCGGAACGCCGCGAGGCGTGGGTCCGGCTGGGGCGGCAGCGGCGGCGGGCCGTCAAGCTGATCGAGGAGCTGGGTCTGAGGACGCAGCGCTTCGAGCTGGAAATCCGCCGGCTCGAGGAATACAGCCAGCGCGTCGACGAGCTGACCGAGCTGCTGGAGCGCGGCAAGAAGGAGAAAATGCCGCACGAGCAGCGGCACCAGCTCCTGGGCGAGCGCCGCTGGATCCTGCGCGTCACGCAGGAGAGCCCCAAAAGCCTGAGGAACCGCGTCCGCTGCCTCCGGCAGGTTTACGCCCAGTACCAGAAGGCCAAGCGCGGGCTGTCGGAAGGGAACCTGCGGCTCGTCGTTTCTATCGCCAAGAAGTACCGCAACCGCGGCCTGAGCTTTTTGGACCTGATCCAGGAAGGCAACGCCGGCCTGATGCGGGCGGTCGACAAGTTCGAGTACCGCCGCGGGTTCAAGTTCTGCACGTACGCCACCTGGTGGATTCGCCAGGCGATTACCCGCGCCGTGGCCGACCAGAGCCGCACGATCCGCATCCCGGTCCACATGGTCGAGACCATGTCGAAGGTGCGGAACGTCTCGCGCAAGCTCGTGCAGGACCTGGGGCGCGAGCCGTCGATCGAGGAGACGGCCAAGGCCTCGGGCACGATCGTGGACGAGGCCCGCCGCGTGTTGGCCATGAGCCGCTATCCGATCAGCCTCGACCGGCCGGTTGGCAACAGCGAGGACAGCCACTTCGGCGACCTGTTGCCCGACGGCGGCGCGGAAAATCCCGCCCACGGCGCCGCCCAGGAGATGCTCCGCAGCCGGATCAACAAGGTCTTGAAGACGCTCAGCTACCGCGAGCGGGAGATCATCAAGCTGCGCTACGGCCTGGGCGACGGCTACAGCTACACGCTGGAGGAGGTGGGCCACATCTTCAAGGTGACGCGCGAGCGCATCCGGCAGATCGAGGCCAAGGCCGTCCGCAAGCTGCAACAGCCCAGCCGCAGCCAGGAGCTGTCGGGGTTCCTGGATTAGGCAGCCCGTCAGACAAGAGTATTGAGGCCCGGCGCGAGATTCTGCGTCGGGCCTTCTTTTTCAACGCGACGAGCGAGCGTTGCGGGGGACGCGCGGCTCAACGGGTTGAATGGCCGAAGCTTGGACATGGAACGCCCCGGTCCTTCCAACCCCGTCCCAGCGCCTCAGCGCCGACGCGAGTTCATTTCAGCAACTCGCGCACGGCCTCCATCAGCACCTTTTCCACCGCCGGCGACACCCGCGACACTGGACCCGTTTCGTAGCCGCCCTGCGTGTACGAAATCTCCGTCCCGATGTAGCCCGCCCCGTAGTCGCCGTAGGCCGCCATGGCGACGAAGGCGCCCGGCTTCATTTGCTGCGCCGCAAGCTGATACTCCACGAACAGCTCGCCCGGCATGTGGACGACCTGCGCCGGCCCGACGCGCAAGCAACCGATCACGATCTCCGGACCGTTTTGGCAGCGGCGGGCGAACGTCAGGTCGCGGGCGGCCCGCAAGCGGTCGCGCTCGGCGGCGGTCGAATCCTGCACGACTTTGAGGAGTGCGTCTTCGTCCTTAAGCCGCTCGCTCACGGGCAGCCGCACGCCGCGCGTCGTCCAGGTCACCTCGGCCGCGCTGACCGCCGCGCGCTTTTGCGATTCCCAGGCGGCCTTCATGCCGTCGGCCAATCGCCGCGCGAGGACGGGCCGGTTCTCCTTGGACCCGTCGTTGTACTTTCCGGCCGTCACGTTCCCGCCCGCGCCGTTGAAATGCACCAGAAGTGGTCCGCCGGGCTTTTTCGCGCCCAGCTCCTCTTCGCGCAGCCCGCGGGCCAGGCCGGGAAAATCGCAGCTCACGCCGCCCTGGCCGTAGTAGCTCTGCGGGTGCGTGGCGTAGTACGTCAGGACGGCCAGTGGCTTGTCGCCGTCGTAGAAGGCCAGCAAATGCACGTAAGGATCGATCGTTCCTTCGGGCTCGGCGCGGATTTTTTCGTCCTTGCAAGAGCTGTAGCGGACGTATTTCACCTTGCCGTCGTCGCCCATCACGCGGCGCGTTGCGGCGACCTCGTTGACCCTGCCGCGGCCGGCCCCCACGTGCGTCACGTTTCGCGGCGACTTCACGGACTCGGCCGCGGCCGCCGCCACGCGCTCGATCGCCTGCCGAGCGAAGGCGACGTGAAACAGCTTTCCGGACAGGCCGTTGGCGGCGAGGAGGGCCTCGGCGTCGAAGTCGCAGCCCGGCGCGTCGTGTTGGTGCAGGCAATGGACGGCCACGCGGTCGGGCGTGGTCTCGGCGGACTTGGCCAGCGCCTCCCGAAAGGCGTCGTGCCCGCCGTTGCCGATCCCCACCCAGTCGACGGCACAGAGGACGATGGGCTTCCCCGCGCCGAAGAGAACGACGCCGCGGGCGCTCAAGGGATCGACGATTTCGGCCGCCGGCTTCACCAGCGCGTCGCAGAGGGGCGCCCCCAGCGGCGGCGTGACGTCGGCCTGAAACGTAGCGATCCGCAGCGGCTCGGCGGCGACGCCAAACGAGTTCACAGTTAGAAACACGGCGGCGGCGAGGATGCAGCGATGCATGGTTGTGGCGCACGTTTGTGGTCGTTCATACCCAAGCCCGCCGGCTGCGTCCGGTGGCAATCCGAGCGACGCGGCCTCGGACCAACAATACTCTCCAACATCCACAACGCGTTGTCCATCGTTTTTCGGCCGACCTGAATCCACAACCAAGAAACGCGACAGGCAGCCGGTTTTGTCCGGCCGCCCGTCGTTGGTGTGCTCACCCGGCTTTCGCCAGAGTGAGTCTCGCTAAGCCGCGTCGTTCTAGGGCATCGGCTGCGCCTGGGGGAGGGGACCCGGCGCCGCCGGCACCAGCTTCACGAGCACCGGATTCGCGGCCGCGCCGTCCTTGCGGACGATCACGACTTGCGCGTCGACCGGACCGGCCAGCGGCAGGCTGGGAACCTGGATCCGCACGCCCAGGTCGTACCAGCCTTCGATCACCGCCTGGTACGAAAGTCCGCCGACCATCACCAGCACCTGGCCCGGCTCGGGGCCAAAACCTTCGCCGGCGATGTTCAGGGCCGTGCCGACCGGGGCCGCTTCGGCCTCGGCCGCGAAAGCCGCCGGGTCGACCGGCAGGATGTCGCGGCGGTCGAGGATCGCGCCGTTGTTCTCCTCGAACACTTCGACCACCTCGCGCTCGGCGTCGACGATCGTCGTCAGGTGCGTGAACGGCACGTGATGGCCGTCCGGCGTCACGTTCATCACGCTGGCCTCAAACGGCAGGCGGATGTCGACCGGGATGATCTGGCCCGGCTCCATCATCGGAATGCGAATCCCGGCGCTGGGCGAACCCGGGCCAATTTCTGGACCGTTGCTGGCGACCATCACCACGTTGAAGGGGACCTTCAGCCGCACGGGGCTGTTGTTCCGCACCCAGGCCCGCAGACGCACGCCCAACTGCTTGTCGGGGTGGCCGCCGTCCACAAACCGCACCGCCAGGAGCTGCAGGTCCATGCCCACGTCGATGTGCACCGGCGGGCAGTCGACCCACGTGCCGCAGTGATGCGGGAGGAGGGTCCACTTCGGGCAGTGCCAGAAGACCCACGCGCCGCAGGGATCGCAATGGACGGGGTGGCAAAACTCGGGACGCGGATCGCACCAATCATGGCACTCGTCCCACCAGCACCAGTCGACCCACTTGTTCCACTTGGGCATCCAGCACACGTCCTTGAAGCAGCCGGCGCCGGCATAGAAGCAGCCCTGGTGCTCCTTGACAAAGCTCCGAGCGACCATGCCCTGGACGCCGTTGCCGCCGTTCCGGAGGGCAGCGGCCAGACCAAGCTGCCGGGCCACGTCGCCCTTGATGGCCAGCTTGTACTGGTCGGCGATCTTCAGCTTGCGGCCGGCGTCGGTGTTGATCAGCGTCTCGAACTTCTTGTTCTTGAGCTGGTCCGAGAAGGTGCCGAGGTTCACTCGGGCAGAGCTCGACTCGGCGCCTTCCTTCTTTCCGTTTTTGCCGACCTTGATCGCCTTGGAGAGATCGAAGGCCGGGGCGCCCGAGCCGAGCTGGCGCTGCAGGTTGCCGGCGGCCTGTCCCTGACCTTGGCCCTGACCTTGACCTTGACCCTGGCCCTGATTGTTGATCAATCCGCCTTGCCGCGGGTTGAGCTTCTTCTTGTTGTCCTGTTGACCGAGGCCATTGAGGTTGTTGATCAGGTTGCCGCCCTGAATCTGGCCCCCGCCCTGAGATTGACCCTGGCCGTCACCCTGACCCTGGCCCTGGTTGATGCCGCGTTTCTTGAACTTGGAGGGGAGGCCCTGGCCGATGTCAACGGCCCCTTGGACGGCATCGTGGCCCTTCTTCAGCTTGCTGATGACGTCGCCCTGCAGCGCCCCGCCGTTGCCTTGCAACGCGCTGGAGTTGTTGCTCGAGCTGTTGGAATTGCCGCCTTGGCTAGAACTCCGAGTTTTGCCCTTGCCGCCGGCCAAGGAGGCGTTGGGCACGACGACGCCGATCGTCAGCAAGCCGACGATGGCGAAGGCCGTCAGTTTTTTGAACGTGATGGACATTGCAAATCTCCCAAGTGTGGATTGATTACTTAGCACCGCCCGAGGGATAAGGCAATCAAGATGCCGAAACACGCACGGGAGTGGATCCGGCTCCGGAGATTATACGCAAATTATTTACGCACAACAGGTTATCAAAAACAGACCGGACCTGCGCCAGCTTTCGTCGGTCCGCGGAACTCAAGAAAGTGACGCATGGCTGACATGCTCTGTCTCAAATCGGGATTCCGACCGTATGTTGCGGTAAATGCTAGACTTAAGTCATAAGATCGTTTGGCCGCGACCCGTTGCTGGATACTGCCCCATTTCCACCGCCCGGCCCAGACCGCAGCGCTCCATGACCGCTGAGCGAAGACGAGTTCCCCGTCAACCCGTCTCGCCTGGCGAGTCGCCGATCGTGCTGCGCGTGGCCGACGACCGGATCGAGGGCCGGCTGGTGGATCGTTCGCCGCAAGGATACGGCGTGATGACCGACCGTCACCCCGGCGTCTACGAAGGTGAAAGGCTCTGGGTGCAAACGCAAAGCGGCTGGAAGCCGGCCAAGGTGCGGTACGTCGTTCCGCTGGGCGGCGGGGCCCGGATCGGGCTGGCCGTCGAGGACTTACAGAGGAACGAGCCTGCGGAGGGCGCGCTCGACGCGCCCGTCGCGGCACCCGTCAAACGGCGCAAATTGGTCAGCGGCCCGGTGCGCGAAATCGCCTTCTGCGTCGCCATGGCGTTGGCGCTTTCGGCCGGCACGGTTGTCGCAAGCGGCAAGCCGCTTTCCAACGGCGTATTGGCCTGGGTCGCGAGCAGCCAGGCCGCGGACGCCGTGGCCGATTCGTGGTTCGTCAACGACGCCCACCGGAAGGCCGCCCAGGTCTGGGGCTCGCTGATCTTCTTGACGCCCGAAGTCGACGGCCTGTTGCAGCTCAACCCGCGACAGCGCGTGCGGATCACGGAGATTGCGGCCGCCTGCGCGAATCGCGCGCGGGAGGCCGGAATTCAGGCCGACGAAGTCTCCGGCATGCAGGCCGAGGCCCACACCGAGGCGCTGGCGGTCCTCTCCGAAGCGCAGCGCGAGCGCTGGCAGCAAGCCGTCCGCGCGGTCTTCGAGACGAATTGAGCCGTAGCGTATCCGCGGGCCGCGCGACTTTCTGGAGGTCCGTTACGACTTGCACGCGCCGCCGCTTTGCATCGAGGCGAAAAACTCCTGCTGCCGCTTCTGCATCTCCGCCGGCGTCACGTCCTCCTGGTGCGTGGCCAGGCTCCACTCATGGCCGAACGGATCGCGCAGCTTGGCGAAGCGGTCGCCCCAGAACATGTCGGCCGGGGGCATCAGGCCCGTGCAGCCGGCGGCGACGGCCCGCTCGTAGGACTTGTCGACGTTCTCGACGTAGGCGTGCAGCGAGACGGCCGTCCCGCCCAGCGCCAACGGCGAGCGGCAGCCCCAGGCGGGGTTTTCGTCGGTCAGCATCAGCATCGAGTCGCCGATCTTGATCTCGGCGTGCATGATGGAGTTGCCGTCCGGGCCGGGCATGGCCACGACCGACTCGGCGGAAAAGGCCTTGGCGTAAAACTCCATCGCCTTGCGGCAGTCGCGGACGATCAGATACGGCGTGATCGTGTGGGATTGCGGCGGCTTGAAGCTGACGGCCATGATGCGCTCCTGGATGGAATGAGGAAGATGGAGGACTGGCGCGGCCGCAATCGATGCGTGCGCCGTCCGAATTAGTCGCGCCCGATTGTAGCGGGCGCGGCCGGGCAATGCGAGAATCCAGTTGATGCAAAATCGGCGAAGGGAGACGCGGTGTCGGCATGGTCAGGGGACAAGGGGACAAGGAGACCAGGGGCGAGGGAAACGGCTCGGTCTCGGTCGTCATTCCCGCGCTGAACGAAGCGGCCAGTATCGCGCAGGCGGTGCGGCGGGCGTGGGAACTGGGGCCAAGGGAGGTGATCGTCGTCGACGGCGGCAGCACGGATGGAACGCTCGATGTCGCCCGGTCGTGCCGGTGCGTCGCCTTAGCGAGTCCTCGCGGCCGGGGCGTCCAGCAGAACGCCGGGGCGGCGGCCGCGTCGGGCGACGTGCTGCTCTTCTTGCACGCCGACACGTGGCTCGATCCGGGCGCAATCGAGCAGATCGCCGCGGCGCTGGCGAGCGACCGCGTCTGCGGCGGGTCGTTTCGGCAGCGGATTGAAGCGCCGGGCTTTTTGTACCGGCTGCTCGAATGCGGCAACGCTCTGCGTGCGCGTTGGGGCCGGCCTTACGGCGACCAGGGGATTTTCTTGCGCCGCGACGTTTTTTTCCGCGGCGGCGGTTTTCCGGAAGCCGCCCTGATGGAAGACGTTTTGCTCGTGCGAAAAATTCGCCGCTGTGGCAGGCTCGTTCTCCTGCCCGGACGGATTCACGTCAGCCCGCGGCGCTGGCAGAAGCACGGGATTGTGCGGCAGACGCTGCGGAATTGGCGGCTGCTGACGGCGCTCGGCTGGGGAGCGGACCCGGAGCGGCTGGCGGAGCACTACGAACCGCATTCGTAGCTTCTCTTCCGAGCCTATGCCTTCCACAGTGCGTTCCCGGGGTCGAAGGTTGCCGCGAGGAGACGGAGGAACGGCAGGCGGGCCGCCTACTCTACGCGTCACTTCTTGATCTTCGCCCCAGGCAGCGCTTGCTGAAGCGCCGCCACGCCGGCGTCGGTGACCTTCGTGCCAGTGAGATCCACTTCGCGCAGCGCCGTCAGCCGCGCGAGGTGCACAAGGCCCGCGTCCGTTATGGCCGTCTTGGAGAGGTCGATCGACTGCAGCTTGGGCAGCTCCTTGAGCGAAGCCAGTCCGGCGTCGCTGACGCTTGTGCCGGCCAGCATGAGGTATGTGAGCGACTGGGCGTGCGGCAGCGTGGCAAGCTGCGCGTCGGTGACCTGCAAAAACTCCTGGTAGCGCCGGTCCAGCTCGGGGTAGCCTGCGCCGGTCAGGACGGGCAGCGGCCGGTCGCGCCCGGCGTAAACGGCCTGCAAGTGGGCCGCGAGGGCTTCGCGGTTCTTGCCGCCGTCGGCGTGGAGCAGAAAATCGACGAGGGCCGTCGACTGCGCGTAAGACCGGGCCAGCTTCTCCTGCTTTTGAAACTCCTCCATGCCCATCTTCGCCAGGTCGACCAGCGGAACGTAAAAGCCCGCCTTCAGGCAATAGAAGCGCGCGTCCTGCACGCGCGTGGCGTCGAGCCCGCCGACGCTCACGTACGACCCGAGGCTGCCGCTTTGCTGCTCCAGCGACTCCAGGTAGCAAGCGACGCCTTCCAGGACCCAGAAATGGTTGTTGCGGCCGACGTCGCGCACGGCCGGCTTCACTTCGCTGAAGAGCTGGTGCGTGGCCTCATGGTAGACGGTCGTGAGATCCAGGCCGTCGGCGTAAAAGTACGACGTGGTCCGTGGCTGCATGTAGAGGCCCGACGTGACGACGGTGGGCGGCAGGTCAGCCGAGAGCGCCTCCTGATACTCCTCTTTATTGCGGAAACAGACCACGTCGTGGCGCTTCTTGCTGGTGAAGACCGGGCTGGGCCTTTTGAACGCCGCTTGGAGCTTCGACTCCGTGCCATAGCAGACGGCAAAAAGCTGCCGCCAGACGTAGTGCAATTGTTCCAGCCGGCCGGCCAGCAGGGCGGCGGTTTCCAGGCTGTGGGGCGTGGAGACGAGGAAGTGCTCGGTTTCGATTTTCCAGGGGGTTTCGATGCGCGAGTGGAGCTGGGCGTCTCGCTCCGCGCTGATCCAGACGCCGCGGGTCAGCCGCTCGCCCTTTTCGTAGCGCTCGACGCCGTCGTCGGGCACCCATCCGTACTTTGCGTGCCACGCGAAACCGCCCTTGCGCTTGGCGGCCTCGTACGACGTCAGCCATTGGCCGCCCACGCGCTCGTAGCCCAGGATCGCCCGCACGCCCGCGTGGTCGGGGTTATCGCGGCCGGTCTCGCCCAGGAGTTGAAAGGCGAGGATGTACTGCCCCTGCGCCGCGGCCCGCTGGGCCAGCGCGAAGAGCACGTCGGCCTGGGCGATGCGCAGCTCGCACAGCCGCCCGTGCCACTCGGCGGCCTTGGCGGGCAGGTCGTCGGGCAGCTTGCGAAAATCGGCCTGCGACGGCAGCCGATGGAAATAGAGCAGCCGCTCGTCGCGCGGCAGCACCCAACCGCGGGTGATGGCCGCTTCTTTCTCCAGTCCGCGCTCGTCGCATGAGACGGCCAGGACTTCGAGCTTGCGGCGATATTCATCGCGGGCGGCGGCCCACTGAGTGGAGATGTCTTGCGCGGAGGCAGGAAGGGCGGCCAGGAGGAGCAGCAGAGTCGGCACGGCCCACCATCCCTTGCCCCTCATACGGGGCGGCGGGGGGGTCTGTTCCGTCCCCCGTTGCGACAGGGAATCGGGCGCGCGACGGGCATGGGACGGGCATGGGACGGGCATGGCACGGCGCAGGCAGGGCGCAGGTACGGCGCGCCATGAGACAGGGACGGCGCGGTGTCGTGCGCGTCGAGAAGCCATCTCCGGCCCAAGCGGTTGTGGTCGGCTGGATGGGAGGGGCGAGTCATTGTGTGTCGGCAGGTCGGAGACGATTTTTCGATGCACGGGGCGAGCAATTTGGCAATCAAAAATGGGCGTGGAAATGGTTTCCCACGCGAACGCGCTTTGGGACGCGGAACGGCGCATTTTGGGAGGCGTGGGCAACATGGCGAGTCACGGCGACGGGCATGGGGAACAAGGACTGACTAACGCGATGAGGCGGCGGTTTAGTTGCATTAACGGGGCAAGCTTGATCCTACGTCAATCGTATTTTTGGAACTTTTTTGATCCCGGCGGCAAACGCTCAGAGGTTCGGAACTCGGGCGGCAGGCGAGGGTCCGAAAGCGTGCCGGCCGACGGTGGATTGTGGGGACTCGAGGTTGGGCGGTTGGTTGGCCGATCGATCTTCCGTGCCTCCGCAAGAGAGTGACAAAGCGCGCCGAATCAGATTCGCCGGTCGAGGGCAAGGGGGGGGTTGGGTGCCACGAGTTGCCAGACATGGCTGCTCCGCTCCTACGAACCACCCCATCCTCACTTCCGCGCGCCCTGATCGTCGGGATTCTCGACGCCCTGCGCGCTACCAGATTCTACGCCGCCGGAGCGGCCGGCGCCGGCGCCCTTTCGCAGAGCATTGATGAAGTCGATACTTCGCTTGATTCTATCGACGTCGCTTTGCAGGCTCGGCGAGGTCGCCCGAGTTGCGGTGGCTGGGGGTGAAGGGCTAACCCAGCGCTTGAAGGGCGGCGGCGTTTTGCGATCGTTGCACAACGAAAGCTGCTCCGCGGTTCACCCCCCTTCGTAAGGGGGGGACAAGAAAGCGCAACAAAAATGGGATGAAACGACGATTGCCAAATTCATCGGCCCAGGGTCGGGGGGGGGCGGTGCGAGCGGCGATTCTGAGCGCGTTGCCGTCCGTCGCAGCCTCTCCGCGTGGCTGGGGGCTCGCGCGCGAGACCCCAGGCACGGGTTTTCCCCCGCTTGAAACTGGCCCCCATCTGCGGCATAACTGCCCTGACGCCCCCGGCGAGCGCTCCCGACCCCGCTGGGCCAGCTCCGCGAGCCCCCTGCCACGAGAGATCCTTTATGGCCGGCCATTCCCACTGGTCTTCGATCAAGCACAAAAAAGCGCTCATCGACAACAAGCGCGGCAAGCTGTGGAGCAAGCTCTCCAAGGCGGTCATTGTGGCCGCCAAAATGGGCGGCGGCGACCCCGACCATAACCTCCGCCTGCGCTACGCCATCGACGACGCCAAGGCCGGCAACATGCCCAACGACACGATCAGCCGGGCAATCAAGAAAGGCACGGGCGAGCTGGAAGGCGGCAACCTGGAGGAGGTGAACTACGAGGGCTACGGCGCCGGCGGGGCAGCCATCCTCTGCGAAATCCTCACCGACAACCGCAATCGCACCGCCCCCGAAGTCCGCAAGATCTTCGAGCTCAACGGCGGCAAGCTCGGCGCGACGGGCTGCGTGGCCTGGATGTTCGAGCGCAAAGGGATGTTCCTGGTCTCCGGCGGAACGGAGGAACAGATCATGGACGCGGCCCTCGAGGCCGGGGCCGACGACGTCCGCCCCCAGGGCGAGAGCTTCGAGGTCACCTGCGACCCGTCGCGGTTCGAGGCCGTCTCCAAGGCCCTCTCCGCGTCGTTCAAGGTCGAGGGCAGCCAGATCGCCCGGATCGCCAAGAACCTGGTGGACCTGGACGCGGAGTCGACGGGCAAGGTGCTCAAGCTGATCGAAACGCTGGACGACCACGACGACGTGCAGAACGTGGCCACGAACCTCAATGTTCCGGCGGGGGCCATGGCGTAATTTCCCCGCCTTGCAGCACGACGAGCCGCGGCAAGGCCACGGTCCGCATCCGCACGCCATGACCGACGTCGCCAAGAACCGTCCCTAGGGAATGGCAGGCGTCGCCCCCGCACGGAGCAGAAATCCGGCTAATGCCGGCACTCCAACGTGGTATCCTGGAAGCAGGCGCCCGGCCGTTCGCCGGGCGCGCCGGCCCTAGCGAAAAAGCCCGAGCCGAACCATGACCGGACCGCGCGTGCCCCCGGACCCTGGGTCCTTCCCGCATACCCGCCTGCGCCGCAACCGCCGCAGCGATTGGTCGCGGCGGCTCGTGGCCGAGCACCGGCTGTCGGTCGACGATCTGATCTGGCCGGTGTTCGTGCAGGAGGGGCAAAAGTCGCGGACCGCCGTGCCGTCGATGCCGGGCGTCGAGCGATTGTCGGTCGATCTCGCCGTGGAGGCGATCGCCGAGGCCGCGGAATTGGGCATCCCCGCCGTCGCCGTCTTTCCCGCCACCGATCCCGCCAGAAAAACCGACGACGCCCGCGAGGCGATCAACCCGGAGAACCTCGTCTGCCGGGCCGTGCGGGCGATCAAGCAGGCCCGGCTCGACATCGGCGTGATTTGCGACGTGGCGCTCGATCCCTACACGTCGCACGGGCACGACGGTCTTTTGCGCGCGGGCAGCGTCGTCAACGACGAGACGCTGGAGGTGCTGAAGAAGCAGGCCGTCGTGCAGGCCCGGGCGGGGTGCGACGTGATCGCGCCTTCGGACATGATGGACGGGCGGGTGCGGGCCGTGCGGACGGCGCTCGACGAGGCGGGATTTGCGAACGTGCAAATCCTGTCCTACGCGGCGAAGTACGCCTCGGCGTTTTATGGGCCGTTCCGCGACGCCGTCGGCTCGGCCGCGAGCCTGGGGACCGGCGACAAGCGGACCTACCAGATGGATCCGGCCAACGGCGACGAGGCGCTGCGCGAGGTGGCCCTGGACATCGCCGAAGGGGCGGACATGGTGATGGTCAAGCCGGGCATGCCGTACCTGGACGTGATTTATCGCGTCAAGGAGGCGTTCGGTATGCCCACGTTCGCCTACCAGGTGAGCGGCGAATTCGCGATGATCTCCGCGGCGGCGCAGAACGGCTGGCTTTCGCGGGAGAAGGCGATCCTGGAGAGTCTCTTGGCGTTCAAGCGCGCCGGGGCGGACGGCATTTTGACCTACTTCGCCGTCGAGGCGGCGAAACTTCTGCGCGCCGGATAACGCGGAACCGGCGGAGAGTCCCATCACGGCGCGTGGCAGACCTGGCAGCTTGCCAACAGGCTCGGCAAGGCGGTGCGGGCCGCGGCCGAGCCGGAGCGGACCACGGCCCCTTCGCCCGCCGCGTGGCAGCGCGTGCAGCACGCCACGTCGGCGCGGGCCGGCGGGCCGCCGTGCTCGAAGCAGGCGGCGACCATTCCCAGCGAATTGGCCAGCCGGCCGGGGGCGGCATCGCCGGGCGTAGTCGCTGAAGAACCGCTGGGAGGCGAACCGAGGAACAGCGCCGTCAAAAGCACGCCCGCCGCCAGCGCCGCAATGACCGAACCCGGTCGCAGCAGCAGCGAGCGCACGTCGTGGCCTGAGGCGGACGGCGCGGCATCGCCCTTCTCGCCGACCTCTTCCTCGCCGACCTGATGCAGGCGCGGAGGCTCCTTGAGCCGCGCCGCGAGCTGTGCCGGCGCAGCGTGGCCCGGTGAATCGACCAGCGCCAGCCGGCCCGCGTCTTCGCAAAGCAAAGCGACGGCCGGCCGCAGCGCCTCGGCCAGCCGGCGGCACTCGTCGCAGACCGCCAGATGGTCGGCAACGTCGCCTGGAGCGGCCGCGCCGGCAGAGGCCGGCGGCGACGTCAGGTAATCGAACGTTTGATCGCAGGTCATTTCATCGCGGGCGTTCATGTCGATTCTCGCAAAGACCGGCTAAAGCCGGGACTCTAACATTGTCTAGGGGGCCTCGCCGGACGAGCCGGCGGCGATCAGTTCTGCCATGCGGACCAGGCCGGCCTTCACCCGGTTCTTGGCCGTGCCGACGCTGCATCCCACCGTCTCGGCGATTTCGGGAAACGTCATGCCGGCAAAGAAGCGCAATCGCAAGGCGTCGGCCTTTTCGTCGTCGAGCTTCGCCAGGAGCCGGTCGACCTGCTCGGATCGCTCGTCGGCCAAAAGCTGCGCCAGCGGCAACGGCGGACCGGACGACGTCGGCTCGCCCAAAAGCTCGCCCGATCGGACCGCTTCGGACCAGGCGACCGGCTCGGGCCTGCGCGCCCGCCGCGTGAAGAAGGCCTTGCACTTGTTGAGCAGGATCGTCCACAGCCAGGTGCGGAAGCCGAACTCCTCGCGGTACGTGTGGGCCGACTTGAAGGCCGCCACGAACGTCTCCTGCACGGCCTCCTCGGCCCAGTCGTGCCTTCCGAGGCGGCTCATCGCCACCCGCAACAGCGCAGACTGGTAGCGCCGCACAAGCTCGGCAAAGCGCTCGGGGCGCCCGGCCTGGACCTGCCGCATCAGTTCGACGTCGGTGGCGGAGGGTGCGTCGTGCACGACAATCCAAAGGACCGTGTTGGCGCGCAGGCTGCCGGCGGCTAGCCCACGAACCTTCTTCACCGGCCGGGCAAGCCAGCCGGGGTCGGCGTATCCCTACCCTCTATTGTAGTCGTCTTCACGTGAAAGCAGTCAAGGCAATCCGGAACGTCCGCCGCGGCCTACTTCTTCAGCAGGTGCAGCGCCGCCGACGACATCGCCGTCACGCCCGTCCAAAGCGCCTCCTCGGCGTCGGGGTAGTAAATCGGCGAGTGGAGCGAGGGCGGCTCCTGGCCAATTTGCTCGTAGCGGGCCAGGCGTCGGGCGTCGACCGAGCCGAGACGGAACATGAAGATCGGCACGCCGGCCCGGCCGTACTCGCTGAAGTCCTCGCCGCCCATCTGCGGCTCGGCGAGCTTGGCGTTTTCCTCGCCGACGGCGGTTTTCAGCGCCGGCAGCACCTTGGCGACCAGCGCCTCGTCGTTCTTCATCGCGGGCGTCCCCTCCGTTACCTTGATGACCGGCTCCGGCGCCCCGGCCGCGGCGGCGAGGCCCTTCGCCCGCCGCTCGATGCCGTCCAAAAGCTGCCGCCGAACCTCGTCCCTATAGGAGCGGACGGTGAGCTTGAGGTTGCACGTGTCCGCGATGACGTTGTGCGTCGTCCCGCCCTGGATCGCCCCGACCGTGATGACGCACGGCTCCGTCGGATCTACCTCGCGGGCGACGATCGCCTGCAGCGAGAGGATCAGCTCCGCGGCCAGCACGATCGGGTCGACCGTCGTGTGGGGGTAGGCCCCGTGGCCCCCCTTGCCGCGAACGGTCACGTCCACGCTATCGACGTTGGCCAGGGCGTAGCCGGGGCGATAGCCGATTTTGCCGGTCGCCAGCTTGGGATCGACGTGCAGCGCCAGGGCGAAGTCGGGCTTTTTGAAGCGCGTGAAGAGCCCGTCGGAAAGGACGCTGCGTGCGCCGGCGCCGCGCTCCTCGGCGGGCTGGCCGAGGAACATGACCGTGCCGCGCCAGTCGTCCTTGTGCGCGGCGAGGAACCGGGCGGTGCCGATGAGGCTGGTGATGTGGATGTCGTGGCCGCAGGCGTGCATGACGCCGGTCTCGCTGCCGCCTTCGAGCTTCACCTTGACCTCCGAGGCGTAGACGAGCTCCGTTTTCTCCGTGACGGGCAGGGCGTCGAGGTCGGTGCGGATCATGAGGGTGGGTCCGTCGCCGTTTTTGAGGATGCCGACGAGTCCGTGGCCGCCGATGTCCGTCGTCACCTCTGCCCCGACGGCACGGAGTTCTTCCGCCACGCGGGCGGCGGTCTCCTTCTCCTGAAGCGAGAGTTCCGGGTGGCTGTGGAAGTGGCGGTAGAGCTCGACGAGCTTGTCGAGGTTTTCCTTCGTCCAGTCGCGCGGCGACTCGGCGCGGAGGGAGGCGAATACAAGAAGCGAGCACGAGAGCGCGAGAGCGAGAATGGTGCGGGGCATGCGTAATTCCTCTCGATGCGAGCGAAGGGAGGTTTTGGTTTCACGGCGTGTGGACGTGAGTTTGGGCGACGGGAAAGCCGCGGACAAGAGGGCAGGCTCGTGGCTGTTACCGTGTGGCTGGCGTCTCGCGGAGCGAGCCTCCAGCCGCTGCCGGGTTGGCTTGCGGTTGCATTGCGGCCTATAATCGTCCGGCGACGCATCGTGGAAACATGAGGAAGCGCGCCAGCGCGGAAATTCATGAGGAACTGTCGGATTCTGGTTTGCGCGATCGCACTGCTCGCCGTCGGTGCGGCGATGATTCCGCTCTGCGCCGACGGCGACGACAAGGAGGCGTCCCGAGCGGTCTCCGTTCAGTTCCTGGACGCGAACCCGCAGTTTCTGCGCGGCGCGGAGCTGCCGCTTGAGTCGCGCGACGATCTCCTGCCGCTTCTGCCGCGGCTCGCGGAGTGTCCTGAGCGATCGGGCGCCGTCACGGACGGCCTGAGCGTGCTGCTCGTCAAGGTTGAAGTTCCGGCGGCTGGAACCGTCCGGCTGTCGCTCGACGCCCATGCGCCGGCCGGCAAGTTGAGCGCGGCTGCCGGCAAGGACGCGCGCGTCGATCGCCTTCCGACGCAGGCCGTCGACAACCGGCACGTGGCCGTCGCCCTCTACACACCGCCCGACGAGTTCGGCGAAAAGCACACCGGCGAAAACGTGGGTTCGCGAAACGTCCGAATCAACGTCGAGTTCCGGCCGGCCGCCGGAGATGCGCTGCGTCACACGGCGACGCTCAAGCTCGTCCGCCCGCCGGTCGTCCTCGTCCACGGGACGTATCACAATCCGAAAGTCGGGTGGGAAACGCGGCCGCCCAGGGAGATCGGCCGAACGTCGATGGTCGAGCACTTGGAGTCGCGAGGTTTTCGTGTCTTCCTGTGCGACTACGGGCGATCGAACGGCGACCGCCGGGCCGGGCCGAGCCATTTCCGCGACAACCAGATGGCCGTGTGGAAGAACAAGGGCGGCATCCGCGAGGCGCTGGAGGCGTTGCGCGAGGAGGGCGTCGCCGTCACCCAGGTCGACGTCGTCGGCCACAGCATGGGCGGAACGCTGGCGCGAGTTTATGCCCGCGGCCGCCCGATGCCTGATCCCGACGGCAAGCCCGATCCCGCAGGCAAGCCCGAAACAGCGCCGGCCGCGTCCGGCAACGGCAGCGGCGATGCCGGCACAGCCGACGGCGAGGCAAACTGGTATCTGCGTGCGGACAATTTCCATCGCGGCGACATTCGCCGGCTGACCACGATCTGCACGCCGCACTTCGGCTGCGAGATCGTGAAGCTCGTGGGACTCTATCCGGAGTGCTGCCGGCGCGTGCCCGAGCTGGGAGAGACGGAAAAGGCCAAGGCGATTCTCGAGCTGGTCGACATGGCGCACGGCATCCGCACGGGGGCGTTCTGCGACCAGGCACCGTGCAGCGAGGCGCTGTGCGCGATCGGCCCGACGCGCATCCCCTCGCACGCGATTGCGGGCGTGTCGGCGCCGGCCGACTTCAGCCAGTTCAACCAGCTTTACCGCTGGAATTTCTTGACGATCTACCTCACGGCCCCGCCGGAGCTGGTGCAGGCGCTGTTCACGCACGAGAACGTCGCCCAGGACGAGAACGCGCGGCGGCTCGTCGAGTTCCAGAAGGAGCATCCGCAGTTGATCCAGGGCCTGGCGCTGCGGGCGACGCTGGCCAACCTCGGCCGGCCGCCGTCGAAGGTGCAGGACCCCAAGACGGACGAGCAGTACACGCGGGCGCTGTCGATGTTTTGCGAGGCCGTGTTCTGCGGCCAGCCGCACGACGGGACGGTGACGGAGCAAAGCGCGCACGGTGGATTGAAGCGCGGCGAGGCGCGAACTACGATCCAGGGCGTCGTCCACAGCTTTGCGCCGCGGTATCCGGCCGTGCAGAAGCGCGTCTTGGACCTTTTGGAGGGTCCGGCGAGCGCTTTCGATCCCGAGGGTTTCCCCGCGGCGGGAAAGCCGGCGCACGAGCCAAAACGGCGTTAGGAGCGGCCGAAAAATAACTTCCCGAATTGTCGCCTTTCGCTCCGCGAAAGGACGCTCTTTCGCGGAGCAGCGGAGCGAAAGACGACATTTATTGTTCGCTCGGCCCTTAACATTCATCGGGCTTGCCGCGCCGGCCGGCCACGTCATTTCAAGATTGTCGGGACGGCCGCAAACGCCAGTCTTCGCTCGCACCAGGCGGCCACGCCAAGCAACTTCGCCTCCTGCCACGGCGATCCGACAAGCTGCAGCGCCACCGGCAGGCCGTCTGCCGCCAGGCCGCAGGGAATCGAAACCGTCGGCAGGCCGCAGTAGCTAAAGGGCGAGTTGAATCTCGGGTCGCCCGTCGTTTCGCGCGTGGGGGCGGTGGTGATGGTGGCGGGGGTGACGAGCGCAGCGACGGTCTGCGAGGTCAGCTCCATCTGCCGTGTGAAGAGCTGCTGGTGCTGAAGCGAGGCCGCGTAATCAAGCGCACAGGCGGCGTTACCCTCATCGAGCAGCTTGCGGAACTGCGGGCCGTAGGCGTCTCGCCGGGCCGGGAAGCTCGGCCGGTGATAGGCCGCGGCGTCGACGGCCATGATGCGTCGATGGTGTTCGTGCAGGCCGGCGAAGCTCGGCGGCAGCGGGGTCGGCACGAGCGTCGCGCCCGCGCCGGCCAGGCGTGCCAGGGCCGCGCGGACGACGTCCAGCACGGAACGGTGCGCCTCTTCGAAAAAGAACCCTTCCATCGTTCCCAGCGCCGGCGGCGATTGCCGGTCGAGGTCGCTAGCAAAGTCGTCGGACGGCCGATTGCAGCACCAAGGATCAGCCGCGTCGGCACCGGCGATGGCGGCCAGCCAAGGCGCCAAGTCGCTTGCGCGCCGCGCCATTGGACCGGGATGGTCCAGGTGCGCGGAAATCGGCACGACCCCCGTGCAGCTCACGCGGCCGTGCGTCGGTTTCAACCCGGCGACGCCGCAAAAGCTCGCCGGCCGCGTGATCGATCCGCCCGTCTGCGAGCCGATCGCCGCCACGCACATTCCCGCCGCGACGGCCGCCGCCGAGCCGCTGCTGGAGCCGCCCGGCGTGCGGTCGAGGTTCCAGGGATTGAACGTGGGCGAAGGATCGAAACCGGCGAATTCGGTCGTGACCGTCTTGCCCAGGATCACGGCCCCCGCGACACGCAGCCGGCCGACGAGCGTCGCGTCCCGTTCTGCCGGGGGTGCACCGGCCAGAAGCGGCGAACCGGCCCGTGTCGGAAAGCCCGCTACGTCGATGATATCCTTGATGCCGATCGGGATGCCGTGGAGGGACGAGCGCATCTTGCCGCGCTTCGTTGCGTCGTCCAGCGTCCGCGCCTGCCGGAGCGCTCCTTCGGCATCGACGAGCACCCAGGCCCTGAGCCGCGGCTCGAAGCGCTCGATCCGCCGCAGGCAAGCGTTCACGAGATCGACCGACGTCAGTTCGCCGCCCTTTTGCATCGCGTGCAGCGACGAAATGTCAGGAAACGGGGCGGCTCCGTCGTGGATGAATGCCGGCGGCGTGTTCATGTTCTTCCCGCCCTGCGAAGTCGCTATGCTGACGCGCCGGCGGAGACCGCTGAAGCAGCGCGTCGTGCGCCGCAACCCTCCACCCCAACCCTCCCCCGCAAGGGGGGAGG
>JACOUI010000093.1 GCA_016177915.1 Planctomycetia bacterium | reverse complement strand
CCTCCTCGCTCGGCCAGTCGTAGGCCTCGTAGCGCACCGGCAGGTTCATCTCGTTGTCGACGAAGATCCGCGCCAGGTGATAGCGGAACTCCTTCCGCGGCACCGGGTGAACGAATTGCATGCAGGTGCACGAGCGCTCGTTGATCTTGGCATTCTTGTAGAACGTCACCTCGCATTCGCCGTACTGCGCGTCGTTCTCGCCGACCTCGATCAGCTTCTTCGCGAGGTTGAGCATGCCCACGTCGGTGATGGGATACTTGTTCCCCTGCATGGCCAAGGCGCTCGTGGGGTGCAGCGAGACGGTGCCGACGAGGGCCCGGATGCCCGTGCCGTGGGCCAGCATTTTGCCGTCGTTGGCGCCGTCGACGTAGATCGCTTCCTGGCCCTTGAGGCTCTCCGGGCCGACGAACTGCATGTAGACGGAAAAGGGCTGGTGGCGGATCTTGGCGGAGATGTACTGGCGCTCGCCCAGCTCGCCGTTGATCCGCTCGCGCTTGATGAACGTGCAGGAGTAGTCCTGGATGGAGTCCATCTGCTTCAGGCCCTGATAGGCCCAGCGCAGGGCCGGCATCACGGGGTGCTCGGCGGCCGGCGCCATGGGCCGCTCGACGACGCGGACGCCCTCTTCGGGCATTTTGGCGGCGCCCTTCATCGGACCCGCTTCCGGACCCACGTCGTCGCCGCGAACGGGCGCTGCATTGGGCAGCAAGACGAGCGAAACGGCCGACAGCATTGTCAGCACAACGACCAGGTAGCAGGTGCGCATCATGGCAGCCTTTCCGTCCAGGAGGGCCTGGGGAATCCCGTCCTTGGGTCAGCAAGAAACATGCCGGAGAAAACCGTCCGTGCCTGCACGGCGCGACGCTAGCACCACAAACTCCCGCGGCGCGGCGACTTTGAAGCGGCGCAATCCATCGCCCGCCGTCTCCTGCTCTTTGTTTCTATCGGCAGCGCGCGGAGCTATTTACAAACGGCGGGCGTCGCTTGCAAAAATCTGCCGAGGAATGAAACCGCGCGACCGTCGCATCTGACAGAGGGCTGCCAGATGGCCGGGTCTTCGCCACGGGCATGCGCGGTCGTGCGCGGCAGGGTCAGCGACAAGGCAAGCTTCACGGGGAACAGGGAAGCCCCGTACAGCTTGTTGCCCCAACGCCACAGCGCCGCGCAAGAGACTGCTGCGGTGGGACAACATCGCAACTGTGGATGTAACGAAACGCATCCTGCCCGCCGCCGCGCCGCGCTCGAAAAACCCCCGTGTTTCCCGCGTTTTTCCGTGGAAATCACGTAACGCGCCGGGCACGGGATGCGCCGGAAAACCGTTGGCACTGGCTTTGCGTTTCCTACGGCCAACAGAACCCGTCTCCTCCGCTGGCCCCAAGCGCGGTAATCACCGATGCACGCATCACAGCTTGTCGAACTGGCCGCCTACGTTTCCGCCCACGGCCCGGTGCTCCTGGGCGGCCAGGCCGCCGTTTCCTCGAAGCTGCTCCAGGACTACTGGACCGTTTCCAAGCTGCGGCTGGATGCCTGGAGCCGCGAGCTGAAGACCTATGAAACCACCTGGCACGAGACCCCCGCCCAGAAACAAGCCGCCCGCTTCCGCTCACTGCGGACCATTATCGAAGAGATCCTGGCCAGCGAAGCGCTGACCCGCGTCTGGGCCGCGGTCGTGACGGCCTGCGACCAGAAACGTTCCGCCTCGGAAGGCGAGCCGATCGTCAGCAGCATTCTTTTGGGCCACGTCGAAGCCCGGCACCGCGCCCTCACCCTCCTCATCCACGGACCCGGCGTTCCCGTCGAGGACGCCGTGGCCGTGAACAAGCTTCGCTCCCACCTCGAGCGCTGGACGGACCTCTTGGTGGGCTATCTCCTGAGCGCGGGCGACGTGGCCCGATTCGCCGCCCAGCCGTCGCGTGCCCGCGAGTTCGCCGACGACCTGACGCACCAGGGGGCCTGGCAAGCCGGACGGGAGGCCTGGACGGTGCTCTTGGCCTCGCTCCGCGGCGGAGTGCGATCGATGCTCCGCGACGCCTCTCCCAACGCCCAGCTCAATCGCCAGATCGCCGCTAGCATTGCCGGCTGCTTCCAGCCGCACATGTTCGACGCCGGCGGCCTCGTGAATTCCCCCTGGCCGGACCGCATCTTCTGCATCGCCGACGACACGGAGGAGATGATCGAGCAGCTCTGGTCGATGGAGGGAATCCCCTCGCCGGCCGCCGTGGCCGATCGAAAAGCCTCGACGGTGTAGCCATCACGCTCCGCGTGATGCAGCCTCCGTGCGCAATCGGCCCGACGCGCAAAACGCGGCTCGTCTTCAAGACACGATGGTCCGTCAGGCCGCCTCACGCGGAGCGTGAGGGCTACGGTTCATTCGAAGCACTGAGCGTGGCATCGGCCTTCACGCGAAGTACAATCGTTTCATGGGGACCGCCTGAAGGCGGGACTCCAACCGTCACTACCAGCGGGAGCACCCTTGTGCGAAGCCTCTTTGGCATTCTCCTCCTGCTGCTCGCGTGCTTCGTCGCCCAGGCCGAGGAGCGCGCCGACCCCAACGACCCGCAGCTTGGGCAGCCCCTCACGCAGCGTTATCGGCTGGGCTGTGTCGTGAAGGCCGCCGCCGGACCGTGCAAGGGCGTCGTGGTCAACATGCCCGTCCCGATGGACTGGCCCGAGCAGCGCGTGAAGGTCATCAGCGAGGAGAAATCGAAGTACGTGGGCAATGTGAAGTACGCCGTCCTGGAGGGCGGCGTCAAGCAGCTTCAGCTCGACGTGCCCAACCTGCCGGCGGGGGCCGAGGCCAGCGTGATCCTGATCGTCGAAGTCACCCGACATCCGCTCGAGCCGCCCAAGGAGACCGCGGGCCTGTCGCTGCCGGCCAGGCCCTCGCGCGACGTCGCGGCCTACCTGACCGAGAGCCCCTACATCGAAAGCAAGAACGCCAAGATCGCGGCCACGGCCAAGGAGATCGTCGCCGGCAAGGAATCGGCCTGGGAGAAGGTCGAGACGATCTACGACTGGGTCCGCGACCACGTCGAGTACGAAGAGCGCGACAAACAAAAGCTCGCCATCCAGGGCGCCCTGGAAGCCATGCGCCGCGGCAAGGGTGACTGCGAGGACATGACCAGCCTGTTCATCGCCCTCTGCCGGGCCAACAAGATCCCGGCCCGCACCGTGTGGGTCCCCGGCCATTGCTACCCGGAGTTTTATCTCGTCGACGGCGAGGGGAAGGGGCACTGGTTCCCCTGCCAGGCGGCGGGCGACCGGGCCTTTGGCGGCATCCCGGAAACGCGGTTCGTCCTGCAAAAAGGTGACAACTTCAAGGACCCCAACAAGCCCCGCGAGCGCGTGCGGTACATGGAAGTGTCGGTCAAGGGCGTCGGCGCGCAGAAGCCGTCGATCGAGGTGATCCGGGAGCCGGTGGTGGAGGAGAAGTAGGATTCAGCCGCCAAGCTTGAGCGTCCGCGCCTGGCCGCGCTGGTTCGCCTGGAACACCTCGTTGCTCGCCACGTCCAAGCAGGTCAGCCAGCCCTCGCCGTAGACCCAGGTGTCGATTCCCACCGTGTGCCCCAGGTTGGCCGGCAGGCCGCTGGGCTGCGGCGTGTGCCCGCAGATCACGCGCTTGCCCGAGCTGTGGGCCGAAGTCCAGGGGTCGAGCTTCCTCCAGTAGAGGAAGTAGGGGGTCTGCTCGGCCAGCGGGATGGCGGGATCCAGCGCGGCGTGGACGAAGACGTGCGTGTCAGTCTCGTAGTACGGCCGGCAGCGGCGCTCGATGAACTCCCAATGATCCTCGGGGACCAGCTCGATCCGGCCCACGTCGCCGGGCTCCGCATAGGAGGCGAGCGTCTGGTCGCCGCCCACCTCCACCCACGTCAGGTAGCCGTCGAGGTTGTCGCGGGCGGCGAGCATCATCAATTCGTGGTTTCCCAGGAGCGGCACGAGCCGGCCGGTTTTCTCCAGGACGAGCAGGCGCTCGATGACGCCGCGGCTGTCCGGCCCGCGATCGACGTAGTCGCCCACTGCGACGAGGAGGTCGTCGGGCCGCGGGCGGACGAGCTCCAGCAGGGCGTCGAGCGCGACGAGGCAGCCGTGGATATCGCCGATCGCCAGGACGCGGCCGGCGGCGCGGGGAGCGGGAGTGACGCTGGAATTGGTTGCGCTCATCGGCGGGCGAAGTTCGGAGTGTCGAGTTCGGAGCGCGGAGTTGAGCGGCGCGTTTGCCGCGCAAAGAAGATCACGCGCTCGTGCCGCTGGCGCGCCTTGCGTTGCGTTTCACGTGGAACCGGATTGCGCACGATCGGCGAGATCTAAAGAGTACGGGTTCCACGTGAAACGGGCAAAGGGTGATGTGGAATGCGGAGCGCGGAATTCGGAACGCGGAATGGGGAGCGAGGCGTGTGGAGTTCGGAGTGTGGGGTGTGGAGTGTGGAGTTCGACGCGCTACGGACTCGTCGCGTGCTGGGGACCTCGGCGCACCAGCACGTCGCGCGCGATCGATCGTTTTCTGACTCCCCTGTCTCTCCGCAGTCCTGTCTCTTGTTTCCTGCTTCCTGCCCCCTGCCGCCTGTTTCCTGCCGCCTGTCCTCCACCGCCTCCCCTCCGATCTGCCCCCAAGAAAAAAAGTGGCCCCGGCTGCGGGTAGCCGGGGCCAACTGCGCCGGGAGGATTATGGAACGCTGACCCCTCTTTGCAGT
>JACOUI010000092.1 GCA_016177915.1 Planctomycetia bacterium | reverse complement strand
TGCGGGTCGGTGTTGGGCGCGTAGGGACCGTTGATGCCCTCGCCCGGCTCGCTCTGCGGCTCCTCTTGCGCCAGGCGCTTCATGAGCGGGCTGCGGAAGTAGCGCGTGTCGAGGAGGACGATCTGCACTTCGCGGCCCGGCGGCCCGAAGGTCTTGGCATCGTACACGCCCTCGCGCTTCCGCCGTGGCGAGTCGGCCGCGTCGCCGAAAAAGTCCAAAAAGATCTGCTGCGACTCTTTCTTCTTGGCGTACTCGGCGCCGGCGTCGTTCAGACCGTAGTCGTGGTCGTCCCAGGTGGCCAGGATCGGACACGTGCTGCGGAGCTTTTGAAAACCCTTTTCGGCGCCTAGCATGGCGTACTTGGCCTTGAGCACGTCCATGTCGAGCGTGTCGGCGTAGATATTGTCGCCGAGCATGACCAGCAGGTCGGGTTTGGCGCCGGCGATCGCGTCCCAAATGGGCTGCGGCTGGCCCTGTTTGCAGCAGGAGCCGAAGGCGATGCGGGTGATGAGCTTGTCGGTGTTGGCTGGCGGTTGGGCCGCGGCCGGAACCGCGACAAGCACAAATGTCGCCAACGCAAGGGCTAACCAAAGAACCGTTCGCATGGGTCGTCTCCGAGCGCGAGGTTGCTGTCAGGAGTTATGAAAGTCTGACGGCAGACGAAACGCAAGTGGCCACGTCGATTTGCACTCAGGCGGCGGTCCCAAGGCGGTCTGGTCCGTGCGACGGGATGTTCGTAAACTTCGAGTGGCTACGCCGGACGGTGAACGATCCATGACACCGAATGTCGTCACGAGAAGCGCCGAATTGCGCGATTGGGTCCGCGTTGCGCGGACGCACGACCGCACGATCGGCTTGGTGCCGACGATGGGGGCGCTGCACGCCGGACACTTGAGCCTGGTCGAGGCCTCGCTCCGCGAGTGCGGGGCGACGGTCGTCAGCATTTTCGTCAACCCGACGCAATTCGGGCCCAGCGAGGATTTTCAGCGCTACCCGCGCGATTTGGAGGGCGACCTGGCGAAACTGGCGGGGACTGGCAAGGAAGGAAAGGCCGTCGACCTCGTATTCGTGCCGACGGTCGAAGAGATGTACCCCGAGGGCTGCACGACGACGGTCGACGTGGGGGCGCCGGCCGAGGTGCTGGAAGGGGCGTTCCGGCCGGGGCATTTTCGCGGCGTCGCCACCGTCGTCCTGAAGCTCTTTAACCAGGTGCTGCCCGACGTGGCGTACTTCGGCCACAAGGACTACCAGCAGACGGTCGTCGTGCGGCGGATGGTCGAGGACCTGTGCGTGCCCGTCGAAATTCGCGTCTGCCCGACCGTCCGCGAGCCGGACGGGCTTGCCCTCAGCTCGCGGAACAAGTATCTGAGCGCGGAGGAGCGGCGGCAGGCGCTGGCGATTTCGCGTGCCCTGCGGGCGGCGGCGGACGTCGCGGCCGGCGGCGAGCGGCGGGCGGAGAAGGTTCTTTCGGCGATGCGGGGCGTCCTGGAAGCCGAGCCGGGCGTCAGGGTGCAATACGCCGTGCTTGTCGATCCGCTTACCTTGCGAGATATGACGGAAATCCGCGGCCGGGCCCTGGCCGCGATCGCCACCTACGTCGGCAAAACCCGCCTGATCGACAACATCATGCTCCCTCGTTCCTCATCCTGACTCCTGATCCCCGACCCCTGTCTCCTGACCATGCGACAGACCCTCTTTTACATCCCCAACGAGCTCCTCGGCGTGCCCTTCCTGCAATGGCACGGCTACGGCGTCGGGCTGCTGTTGTGGCTGTTTGTGGCCGGTGTGGCGGTGTGGCTCTTATGGCGCATTCGCAAGGAGGGGTTGAGCGGCGACGTCGCCATTTCGGCCGGCGTGGCGCTGGCCATCGCTTTGGCGTTTGTGTTCCTCATTCCGCACGTCGCCGAAACCAGGGGCCTGCCGATCCGAGGCTACGGCGTGATGTTCCTGTTGGCCGTCGGGGCCGGCGCGGCCATGGTGCTGCGCCGGGCGCGGCAGATCGGCGTCCACCGCGAAGTCGTCCTGGGGCTGGCGTTTGTGATGTTCATCGCCGGGCTGCTCGGTGCGCGGCTGCTCTACGTCGCCGAATACTGGCACGACTATCGCCGCGAGACGATGACGCAGACGATCGGCGCGATCCTCAACTTCACCAAGGGCGGCCTGGTCGTGTACGGCGCGCTCATCGGCGGCATGGCCGCCTTCGCCTGGTACGTGTGGCGTCACAAGCTGCCGCCGCTGGGGATGGTCGACCTCATCGCGCCGGCCATGGTGTTGGGGCAGGGAATCGGCCGCATCGGCTGCCTGATGAACGGCTGCTGCTACGGCGGCATGAGCGATCTGCCCGTCGCCGTCACTTTTCCCTTTGGAACGCCGCCCTACCGCGACCAGGTCGCCGCGGGCGAAATCTTCCTGCACGGCATCAAACTGAAAAAGGAACGCCCGAACGAGCCCTCGGGGGTGATCGCGGAAATCGAGCCTGGCTCGCCGGCCGACAAAGCGAGGCTGGTCGCCGGCGACCGGATCCACGGAATCGTGCTGGCGGACAAGTCGCTCTTCTTCACGACCAACAAGGAGCTGTTGTCCGCGATCTTCGAGGTTGGCAGTGAAGCGCCGTTCAGCCTGGCCCTCAACGTCGAAGGGTTCAGCGATCCGAAGGCGCTGCACGTCACGGACCTGCCGCGCAGCAAGCCGGTCCAGCCTTCGCAGATTTACGCCGCCTTGACGGCACTGTTGCTGGCGCTCTTCGCCTGGGTGTACTACCCGTTCCGCCGGCGCGAGGGAGAAGTATTTGCGATCCTGCTCACGATCTTCCCTGTCGCGCGGATCATGGAAGAAACGATCCGCGTCGACGAGCCGCCGATCGTGTTGAATATGATGACGCTCTCGCAGGCGATCAGCGTGGGGATCATCCTGGCGGCGATCCCGTTCTGGTTCTACGTCTGCCGGCACGCCGCCGGCAAGCTCGTGCCCACGGCCCAGTGGCTGGCGGTCAGCCGCCGCTACCTGGCCGGCGCGGGCCTGTCGGCTGAAGGGGCGAAGTAGCCGTCTCGCTCCGCGAGACAGAGCTCTTCGCGCGCGAACAACATGACTTTGTGACGTCCACGCTCGCGCCATCGTCACCCGCCGCGCGCACCCCACCCCAACCCTCCCCCGCAAGGGGGGAGGGGCGACATCGCGCGCAGCGCGACGGCTACTTTGCCTTCTCGACATTTTCCCCCGCCCACTCGATAATCGCCGCAGTGCGGCTCTTTCTCCGTGTGGGCGATGTACGACACCGTCATCATCGGCGCAGGCATGTCCGGCCTGGCCGCCGGCATCCGGCTGGCCTGGTACGATCAGCGAGTCTGCATCCTCGAACGCCATACGACCATCGGCGGGCTGAATTCGTTTTACCGGCTGAACGGGCGGAATTACGACGTCGGCCTGCACGCCGTGACGAATTACGCGCCGAAGGGGTCGCGGAAGGGCCCCCTCTCGCGCTTGTTGCGGCAGCTTCGACTCGCCTGGGACGAGTTCGGACTCGTGCCGCAGATCGGTTCGGTGATTGAGTTCCCCGGCGCGACGCTCGCCTTCAGCAACGACCCCAAGCTGCTCGAGAGCGAAATCGCCCGCGCGTTTCCCAAGCAGAAAGACAACTTCAAAAAGCTGCGGTCGGCGATCCTCGACTACGACGAGTTGGACGACGACAAGGGCCGGCAGTCGGCCCGCGAGATGGTTTCGCAGCACGTCGCCGACCCGCTGCTCGTCGAAATGCTGCTCTGCCCGCCGATGTTCTACGGCAACGCCCGCGAGCGCGATATGGACTTCGGGCAATTCAGCGTGCTGTTTCGCAGCATTTTTCTGGAGGGGCTGGCGCGGCCGTTTGCGGGCGTGCGGTTGATCCTCAAAAAGCTCGTGCGAAAGTACAAGGAGCTGGGCGGCGAGCTGCGCCTGCGCGCGGGCGTGAGCCGTCTGGACGTGGAGGGCGACCGCGTCGTGCGCATCCTGCTGGACGACGGCAGCGAGGTCCTGGCGCGAAAAGTGCTGTCGAGCGCCGGCTGGCTGGAGACGATGCGCCTCTGCAGCGACCTTAGCTCCGCCGGCCCGCGCACGCCCGGCCAGCTTTCGTTCGCCGAGACGATGTCGGTGCTCGACGCCCAGCCCAAAGCGCTCGGCTGCGACCGCACGATGGTCTTCTTCAACGACGGGCCGGCGCTGCACTGGGAAAAACCGGCGGAACTCGTCGACGTGCACGCGGGCGTCATCTGCTCGCCCAACAACTTCGCCTACGACGAGCCGCCGGGCGACGGGCTGATCCGCGTCACCTGCCTGGCCAACTACGACCGCTGGGCCGTCCTTTCGCCCGACGAATACCGCCGCCAGAAGCTCCGCTGGTACGACGAGATGCTGGCCTCGGCCGTGCGCTTCGTGCCCGACTTTCGCCATCGCATCGTCGACACCGACATGTTCACCCCCACCACGATCCGCCGGTTCACGGGCCACGTGAACGGAGCCGTCTACGGCGCGCCGGACAAGCACCCCGACGGCACGACGCACCTTTCGAACCTCTTCGTCTGCGGGGCGGACCAGGGGCTTGTGGGAATCGTCGGGGCGATCATCAGCGGGATCGGGATGGCCAACCGGCACCTGCTGACGCCGACGTGATCCGTTGTCACTGAGCGAGCTTTTTCAGCGCGGGCGCGTACTTCGCGTTGATCTCCTCCAGCGCGGCCTTGAATTTGGCCTCTCGTTCTGCGTCCCGGATCGGCGACACGATCAACGTCTGTCCGTCGGTGGAGATCTCCAGCGGCGCCTGCGGATCGATCTTGAGCAGCTCCAGGATCGGCTTGTCGATCACGAGGGCCCAACTGTTGCCGTGTCTTGTCAGCCGCTTGAGCATGGGGTCTCCAAAGGATACAACGCAGTAAATACAATGTATCACCCACAACGCTCTTCGGCAACTAGCTGTCAAAACGGCAGGATTCGTGACTTCGCTGTCCCTGTCAGCATGTCCCGTCAAGCAAACGACTTGCATCTCACTGCGCCTTTGGCGCGCGAATTGCAAAAAAGGCGGCCGGAATACTGTCCTTAGACGTTCCTGGCAGTCGGGCGCGCCCCGTTGAAAGCCGCGCCACGCCGCCCCCGCCATCCTTTCCCCGCCCGCACAACGTGGAGGACGCGAGCTTATGGTGACCGCAACCAAGAAGAAGGCCCCGCCCATGAAGCTGCAGCCCCTGGGCGACCGGGTCGTCGTCGAGCGCGACGAGACGGAAGAGCGCACCAGCGGCGGCATTCTGCTGCCGGACACCGCCAAGGAAAAGCCCGCCCGCGGGACGGTCATCAGCGTGGGCAACGGCCGCTTGCTCGACGACGGCCGGCGCAGCGCCCTGCAGGTCAAGTCCGGCGACAAGGTGATCTTCACCTCCTACGCCGGCGAGACGATCAAGGTCGACGACCTGGAATACCTGCTCATCGCCGAGGACAGCATCCTCGCCGTGGTCGACTAAATCCGTAGGACGGCCTTTCCAGGCCGTCACGGTTAAGACGGCCTGGAAAGGCCGTCCTACCGCACACCAACATCCATCGGCTGCCCAAATTCCGGCGGCCTGCTCGAACCAGGAGACATCGACCCATGCCCAAAATGATCGCCTTCGAACAGGAAGCCCGCGACGCCATTCGCCGCGGCGTTGCCAAGCTCGCCCGGGCCGTCAAGATCACGCTCGGACCCAAGGGGCGGAACGTGATCTTGCAGAAGAGCTTCGGCTCGCCCACGGTCACCAAGGACGGCGTTACCGTCGCCAAGGAGATCGACATCGAGGACGTCTACGAAAACATGGGCGCCCGCATGGTCCGCGAGGTCGCCTCCAAGACCAGCGACGTCGCCGGCGACGGCACGACCACCGCCACCGTCCTGGCCGAGGCGATCTTCCTGGAGGGTCTGCGGGGCGTCGTGGCGGGCGTCAATCCCGTCCAGATGAAAAGCGGCATCGAGAAGGCCGTCGCCGACCTCACCGAGAAGCTCAAGGGGATGTCGATCCCCATCAAGACGCGCAAGGAAATGGCGCAGGTGGCCACGGTCGCCAGCAACAACGACACGGAAATCGGCGACCTGATCGCCCAGGCGATGGAAAAGGTCGGCAAGGACGGCGTGATCACCGTCGACGAGGGCAAGGCCCTCAAGACCGAGGTCGAGTGGGTCGAAGGGATGCAGTTCGACCGCGGGTATCTGTCGCCCTACTTCATCACCGACCCGGACAAGATGAACTGCGTGCTCGAGGACGCCTACATCCTCGTCTACGAGAAGAAGATCACCTCCGCCCGCGACCTCGTGCCGCTCTTGGAGCAGGTCGTGCAGCAGGGCAAGCCGATCCTGATCATCGCCGAGGAGGTGGAAGGCGAGGCGCTGGCCACGCTCGTGCTCAACCGCCTGCGGGGCACGTTCAAGTGCTGCACCGTCAAGGCCCCCGGCTACGGCGACCGCCGCAAGGCCATGCTCGAGGACATCGCCGTCCTCGCGGGCGGCACGGCCGTCTTCGAGAGCCTGGGTATCAAGCTGGAGAACCTGAAACTCTCCGACCTGGGCCGGGCCAAGCGGATCATCGTCGACAAGGACAACACCACGATCATCGAGGGCCAGGGCAAGTCGAGCGACATCAAGGCCCGCAACGACCAGATTCGCCGCGAGATCGAGGCCTCGACCAGCGACTACGACCGCGAGAAGCTGGAGGAGCGCCTGGCAAAACTCTCCGGCGGCGTGGCCAAGCTCAACGTCGGCGCAGCCACCGAGAGCGAAATGAAGGAAAAGAAGGCCCGCGTCGAAGACGCCCTGCACGCGACGAGGGCGGCCGTGGCCGAGGGCATCCTGCCCGGCGGCGGCGTGGCGCTTCTGCGGGCGGCGGCGGCCGTCAAGCCCAACGGACTCACCCCCGACGAGAAGGTCGGCTACGACATTGTGCTGCGGTCCTGCCGTTCGCCGATCATCTGCATCGCCAGCAACGCGGGCAAGGACGGCGGGATCATTTGCGAGAAGGTGATCGAGGGGAAGGGCAACTTCGGCTACAACGCCGCCACCGACGTGTTCGAGGACCTGGTCAAGGCCGGCATCATCGACCCGACGAAAGTCGCCAGGTGCGCCCTGCAAAACGCGGCCAGCGTCTCGACGCTGCTTTTGACCAGCGACGCCCTGATCGCCGAGATGCCCAAGGACGAGAAGAAAAAGGGCGGCGGGGGCGAGGATTACGAGATGTAAGCGCGCGCCTCGGCGCATCGATCAAGTGCCAATGGCAAGCGAGCGTTCCGGTGTCATCGGGGCGCTCGCTGCTTTTCTTGGCGCGCGTTCTCCTCCCCCCCTTGCGGGGGAGGCCGGGTGGGGGACTAGTGGGGGACCGGCCGATCGGGAAGAGCACTGCCAAGATGCCCGTGCCACTCGCCGCGGCGCGTCATCGGCGGCTTCTCCGCTTTCCGAATAGCGGACGCGCCCAGCACCGCCGCGGGTTTCCGGGCGCTCCGCAAGTGCACTGGCACTTGGCGCCATCCATGGGTTGCCCTCCCTGCGCTCCTTGCTTCTTTTCTGTCGCATCGCCCTTCTGCGGGGTCAACGTGACAACCCACGTGGAACTCTCCATGTCCTTTGGGCGTTCCAAGTAATTCGGATTGACATCCATATATGGCACCGTCGGCAACCCGAGCTTAATCCCATCTGCCGACCGGTCCCAAAGACCCTTGATCGTCGTAAACGTTCCGTCCGACTCTAGAAACGCGATGTCGATCTCGCGGCCACGAACTTGAATCCGAAGGTCGAAGTCGTATTGCTCCTCTGATCCAGGTTTACGACCCCAGAGCATTCTCGAGCCGATGACGACAACCGACAGCGTCCCGGTTCCAAACTGCTTTCCGTCCATAGTGAGGTCCGTAACGAGCCACCTGCCCTGAAGCGGCTCCAATTCACTCCGGGGACCGGCACTTGCGCATCCATGACCGGGGACGGCGATCACCGCGCATACAACCATCAGCAACGCCGCTTCCATCGATGTCCTCCACAGTTGGGCGCGATTCGCGCTGTTTCGCGACCGAATCGACCGCTACGTCTCTCTACGGCGCCGGCTCCAGCCACTCCTTGTTGATAAAATTGCAGATATCAAACCTAAACTCCCAAGGCTTTGACAAAAACTGTTGCCAGAACTTCCATCCGGCGCGATTGGCTGCCAAGTCTGGGCGGGACCTTGCCGCCCCAAATGTGCCTCCCCAGGCTCCCTGGAAGCTGAGCGGACTCGTTCTTCCAAAGCCGTAGAAGTCTACTTGGCCGAGTAGGCGTAGCGTCGTCCGCGAGTCTTCGTCCAGTTGAAAACCCTCCGTCGAGCTGCTGAAATCCTCCACGACCTCTACGATGTCCCAGGCCATCCACGTCGGGAACTCGCGCTTGAGCGCATTCTCAAGCTCATACAGCAAGTGCCCCTGCTGAAAGAAATGGCCAATCTTGTCATCGCCAATGCAAAACTCTTCACTGCCACACACGATCTTAATGCAGACCGCCCAAATGAGAAATCCCCGCTGCTCGAGCGCTTGTGCGGTCTCTGCCCAGTACTCCTTTGACTGAGTGTCTTAGCGCGGGGTTCAACTGGAATTTTTCTGCCCGATTTTGTGTAAGGCTCCCTTCGGTACCTTCGCTTTCCTCCCACCCCCGGAAAAGAGAAGAGGGTAGGGGGTCCAGGGGGAGGGGACTCGTCCCCCTGGTCG
>JACOUI010000091.1 GCA_016177915.1 Planctomycetia bacterium | reverse complement strand
TTTGAAGCGCGTGGGCGGTCGGCGGATGGCGCGCGACGATCCGCGCGCTTGGCGGATGGCGGGGCGCCGAGCGCCTGAAGGCGTCGCACCAAAGGGCAAGCCCCCTGAAGGGGGCTTCCATGATTTTGGCCCCCTGCGTCCCCAGGTGTAAACGCCTGGGCTACAGAAAAGTGTGTACGATCATGTTCCGCCCGGGCTACGGAAAAACGCACCGGCGCGTGAAGCGCGTGGGCTGGGGGAAAACACCGGCGTCTCTAACGCCTGGGCTACAGAAAAGGAAGGCCGCGCGCATAAGGCATATTTGATAAGAACCGGTTGCAGTTCTACACTGGGGCAATTGTCGGGGCGCGATGGGTTCGTTGGGGCGCGGTTCGTCCTCTGGCGGAGTTGGGTGACATGCGTTTCGTGCGAAATACGATCGCGGGATTCGTGGCGGCGATGGCGTTGGCGACGTGTGGATCGGTCCATGCCCAAGAGCCGGCACCGAAGGTCGAGTTCAACCGCGACGTGCGGCCGATCCTGTCGGAGAACTGTTTTCAGTGCCACGGGCCGGACGCCAAGGTAAGGCAGGCCGAATTGCGGCTCGATCAGAAGGAGGGCCTCTTCAAGGAGGTCGAAGGCGGCCAGACGATCGTCGCCGGAGAGCCGGAGGAGAGCGTCCTCTTCAAACGGATCACGTCGAGCGACGCGGACGAGCACATGCCGCCGGCGGACTCAGGGCGCAAGCTTTCGGCGAAGCAGATCGAGACGATCCGGCAGTGGATTGCGCAGGGCGCGGTGTGGCAAGGGCACTGGGCGTACCTTCCGCCCGTCCGGCCGGCCGTGCCGGAGGTTCCGGCCGGGGCGATGGGCGGATTGCGCAGCGAGATCGATCGCTTCATCGCGGCGCGGCTCATCGAGAAGGGCCTGGCCGGAGGATCGGCCGGCGGTCTGTCGCCGACGGCCGATCCGGTCACGCTCGTGCGGCGGCTGCACTTCGACCTGACCGGCCTGCCGCCCAAACCGGAGGTGGTCGAGCAGTTTGCCCGCGAAAGGAGCGACCGGGCCTACGAGGAATTGGTCGACGGACTCCTGGCTTCGCCGCACTACGGCGAGCGGATGGCGATCTACTGGCTGGACCTGGTGCGGTATGCCGACACGACGGGCATCCACGGCGACAACCACCGCGACGTCGATCTGTATCGCGACTGGGTCATCGACGCCTTCAACCACAACCTGCCGTTCGATCGGTTTACGGTCGAGCAGCTTGCGGGCGACCTGTTGCCAGGAAGGACGAAGCCGCAGCTTGTGGCGTCGGGTTACAACCGGATGCTGATGACCACGCAGGAAGGCGGGGCGCAGCCGAAGGAGTATCTGGCGAAATACTTTGCCGACCGCGTGCGGAACGCGTCGAGCGTGTGGCTGGGGGCGACGATGGGTTGCTGCGAGTGCCACGATCACAAGTTCGACCCCTACAGCACGAAGGATTTTTACAGCTTCGGGGCGTTCTTTGCGGACCTCAAGGAGATCGCCGTCGGTGCGCAGGAGCAGACGCCGATTCCTACCGAGGAACAGGAAGCGCGGATGGGGGAATTCGACAAGACGATCGCGGCGCTCAAGCAGCGCCTGGCCACGACGACGCCGGAACTGGCCGAGGCGCAGGCGGCGTGGGAGAAGGTGACGCTTTCGGCGCTGGAAGAAAACCGCCTGGGGTGGACGGCCGTGAAGCCCGAGGCGGCCGAGTCCAACGGCGGGCAGACGCTGACCGTGCAGGACGATGCGTCGGTGCTGGCCGGCGGCGAGAAGCCGGCGCAGGACGTGTATACGGTCGCGCTGAAGACGTCGATGGCGCGCGTGACGGGACTCAAGCTCGAAGCGCTGCGGCACGAAAGTCTGGCGGGCGGCGGGCTGTCGCGGGCCAACGGCAACTTCGTGCTGACGGGTGTGGAGATTGAAGTCGCCGGCGAGAAGCCGCGGGCCGTTAAGATCGCCTCGGCCGCGGCTGATTACGCGCAGAAGGGGTTTCCGATCGAGCAGGCCATCGACGACAAGAAAGAGACGGGCTGGGCCGTCGACGGGCAGGCCAAGAAGGAGGACCGCAAGGCGGCGTTCGTCTTTGCGGAACCGGTAACGGGAGACGAGGGCCTGGTGCTGACGGTGCGGCTCAAGCACGAGTCGCCCTACGCCGGGCACAACATCGGGCGGTTCCGGCTGTCGCTGACGGCGGCCGAAAAGCCGGCGCTCGACGACGCGGGCCTGCCGCCCAACGTGGCCGAGGCGCTGAAAATCGCGCCGGAAAATCGCGGCGCGGAGCAAAAGGAGCTGTTGGCGGCGCATTACCGCAGCGTCGCACCGGCGCTCGCGCCCGTGCGGGCGGAACTGGCGGAAGTGGAGAAACAGAAGGAAACGCTGCGGAAATCGCTGCGGACGACACTCGTTTCCACGTCCGTCGAGCCGCGGACGATCCGCATTTTGCGGCGGGGCAACTGGCTGGATGATTCCGGCGAGGTCGTCGGGCCGGCCGTGCCGCACTTTTTGCCGCAGTTGACGGCGAAGGAACGCCCGACGCGGCTGGACCTGGCGCAGTGGATGGTGTCGAAGGAAAACCCGCTCGTGGCGCGGGTGTACGTCAACCGGCTCTGGAAGCTGTTCTTCGGCGAGGGGATCGTGCGGTCGCTCGATGATTTCGGCTCGCAGGGGTCCTGGCCCACGCACGGGGATTTGCTCGATTACCTGGCGGTGGAGTTCGTCGAGAGCGGCTGGGACACGAAGGCGATGGTGAGGCGGATCGTGATGTCGGCCGCGTACCGGCAGACATCGCACGCCGACGAAAAGCTGCGGCAGGCCGATCCCTACAATCTGTATCTCGCGCGGCAAGGGCGGTTCCGCCTCGATGCCGAGATGGTCCGCGACCAGGCGCTGTTTGCCAGCGGACTTCTCGTGCCCACGATCGGCGGGCCGAGCGTCAAGCCGTATCAGCCGCGGGGCTATTGGTCGCACCTCAATTTTCCGGTCCGGGAGTGGGAGCACGACGCGGGCGAGAAGCAATATCGCCGCGGGCTCTACACCTACTGGTGTCGGACGTTCTTGCACCCCAGCCTGCTGGCCTTCGACGCCTCGACGCGCGAGGAGTGTACCGTCGCCCGGCCGCGGAGCAACACACCCTTGCAGGCCCTGGCGCTCTTGAACGACCCGACCTACGTCGAGGCGGCGCGCGCCTTGGCCGAGCGGGCGCTGCGCGAGGGGGGCGAGACGCCCGACGAGCGCGTCACGTTCCTGATCCGGCAGGTGCTGTCGCGCTCGCCGCGGCCGGAGGAATTGAAGGTGGTCGCCGATCTACAGGCGCGGCACTTGGCGCAGTATCAAGGCGACAAGAGCGCGGCGGAGCAGGTGCTTTCGGTGGGACAGAAGGCGAAGGCGGAGGATTTGGACGCGGCGGAATTGGCGGCGTGGACGTCGGCGGCGCGGGTGGTGCTGAATTTGCACGAGGGGATTGTGAGGTATTGAGGGGGAGTGGCTGGTGGCTAGCGGCCAGTGGTTGGCGACTGCTCCGTCGGCGCGAAGCGGCGTGGTGACGCCGCTTCGCGGCTGCGGAAGGGCTGTCGAGCGACGCCGCCCCTTCGGGGGCTGGAACGGAAAACCGACGGCAGGCGGGCCGCCCGCCCTACGCTACGCCTTGCGCCCCAGCATCCGGTCCAGCGCGTCCGACGTGTGATACACCAGCGCCTCCGACCAGTGCGGGAACGGATTAAAGTACTCGAACGTCAGGTAGCCGCGGTAGCCGACCGCATCGAGCGCATCCAGCACCGCCGGCCAGTTCGTCGTCCCGTCCAAAAGCGGCCGGAACGCGTTCAGGTTGAACTCGTGCGCCTTCTTCGAGTACTCCTTCAAGTGGAGGTTCTGGATGCGCTTGCCCAGCATTGGGATCCAGTGCTCCGGGAAGTGGTAGAGCATGATGTTGCCGGTGTCGAAATGGACCCGAACCCGATCGCTGCCGAAGCCGTCGACGAACTGGATCATCTCCTGCGGGCTGTGCAAAAAGCCGTTGGCGAAGATGTTCTCCATGTTCAAATAAACGCCCGCCTTCTCCGCCTGCGGGATGAGCTTGCGGACGGCCTCCTTCGCCCGCGCCTCGGCCACGTCGTGCGGGACGGGCGGATCGTCGGGCAGCCACGGGACGTAAACGGCGCCCGGGACGATGAGCAGGTTCTCGGTCGAAAGCAGCTTCGCCGCGTCGATCATCTTGCCCGCCAGCTCGACGCCCTTGGTCCGGCGCGCCGGGTCGTTGTGCGTGAAGGCGTAGGGCCAGAAGAGGAACGAACAGACGCCGCTGACGGCGATGCCGATCCTCTCTGCCATCTGGCCGATCTCTTTGATTTGCTCCTCGCTGGACTCGGGCGAGAGGTCGCCTTCCAGCGCGTAGTTCAGCTCCACGCCGTCAAAGCCCGCGTCCTTGCACAATTCCAGACAGTGCCGCAGCGTCATCTTCTGCGGGTAGGGCAGCGCCCAGAGGTTGATCGACTTACGCATTTCGTAGCGGCGCGAGGGCTTTTTCGCCGCGGCCCGCGCGGGTGCTTCCTGGGCGGCGGCTTCCGGCGGCGCCAGCCCCTGAGCCGCCAGAAAGCTCGCGCCGAAGGCGGCCGTGTAGGCCAGAAGCTCGCGCCGGCCGAGCCGACCGCTGTCGTCGTGCGCAGTCTTCGCTGGCGATTTTTGCTGGGCGTCGGTCATGGCGGGCATCCTTGGAAGGGGCGTGGACCTCGTGTTTTCCGTGGGAAGTGGTTTCGATTATAGTCGGTCGGTCGGACGCGAGCAGCCATGGCGGATTGCCGATTGCCGATTTGGGGGGCACAATAGGGCTTTGTAGCTCGCTGCGAAAAAGAAAGAATGAGTCGTCCTCCATGCCGCTTCGCCTGGCCGATCTCCGCTCCGCCTCCCGTCGCGACTTTTTCTGCGACGCCTTCGGCGGCATCGGCGCGCTCGCCCTGGCGGAGCTTTGGCAGCGAACGGCCCCGGCCGCCGAAGGCACAAGGAACTCCGCAACCGATCCTCTCGCTCCCAAGCCGCCGCATCTGACCGCCCGCGCCAAGTCCGTCATCTTCCTGTTCATGGCCGGCGGACCGAGCCACCTGGAGACGTTCGACCCCAAACCGGTCCTCACCAAACTCGACGGCCAGCGCCGCCCGGCCGAGTTCGGCGAAGCCAAATACCAGTTCGTCAAGAAGGACGCCAAGCTCCTCGGCTCGAAGCGATCGTTCAAGAAGTGCGGCCAGAGCGGCATTGAGGTTTCTGATTTGTTTCCGGAAGTCGGCCGGTGTGTCGACGACCTGGCCGTCGTCCGCTCCTGCCACGCCGACAAGGTCGTCCATTCCGCCGCCCAGTACCAGCTTTTTTCCGGCCGCGTCGTGCCCGGCTTTCCCAGCCTGGGCTCCTGGGTGCTCTACGGCCTGGGTTCCGACAGCGATTCGCTCCCCTCCTACGTCGTCATGCCCGACCCGCACGGCGCGCTGGAGGCCGGGCAGCCGATGTACGCCAACGGCTTTCTGCCAGCCGTCTACCAGCCGACGATGCTCCGCTCGGGCGAAAAGCCGATCCGCAATCTCGATTTGCCCGCCGGCGTGACGCTGGACCAGCGCCGCGAAACACTAAGGCTGCTAGAGAACCTGAACCGCGCCTCGGCCAGCCTGCTCGACGACGAAGCCCTGGCCCGCATTCGCGCCTACGAACTGGTCTTCAAGATGCAGATCGCGGCGCCGGAGGTTTTTGACCTTGGGCGCGAGACGCGGGAGACGCTGGATCTCTACGGCGTGGGCGGCGAGAAGACCGACGACTACGGCCGGCGGTGCCTGTTGGCCCGGCGGATGGTCGAGCGCGGCGTGCGCTTCATCACCGTCGTCTCCGGCGGCGGGCCGGGCAACTTGCAGTGGGACGCCCACGGCGACATCGAGGAAAACCACCTCCGCATGGCCGCCCAGGTCGATCGCCCCATCGCCGGACTGCTCAGCGACCTCAAGCGGCGCGGGCTGCTCGAGTCGACTCTCGTGCTGTGGGGCGGCGAATTCGGCCGCTCGCCGGAGGCCCAGGGCGGCGTCGGCCGCGACCACCACAATTTGGGTTTCACGATGTGGCTGGCCGGGGGCGGCGTGCCGGGCGGGCAAGTGATCGGCGCGACCGACGCCATCGGCCTGAAGGCGATCGACGACCCCTGCCATTTCCGCGACCTGCACGCCACAATGCTGCGCCTGTTGGGCCTGGACCAGGACGAGCTGACCTGGCTGCACCTGGGCCGCCGCGAGCGCCTCACCGAATTGCAGGGGCGAGTGATCCCTCAGCTTGTTCCTGCGTAATAGCCATAGGTAATCAACTGTCGGCAAAAAGCGCTCCTTCATTGCGGGGGAGGGCTGGGGTGGGGGGTGAAGGGCGAACCGAGCGCCCCGGCCGCACGCAATCGCGTTCCGCTCACGCGGCTGCGGCAAATTGCACTCTGCTACGCGAATCCCGCCGCCCCCAATGACGCCAGCGCAGCTAGAAGCCGACTCGCCCCGGTTCGGCCGCCTTCCATTTCTCCTGGCCGTCTCCGGCATCCTATTGCTTGGTGCCTTCTTCCGCTTTTACAAGGCGAACCACAGCCTTTGGCTCGACGAGCTGCACACCGCCTGGTGCGTCTCCGGCGACCTCGGCGACGTGCCCGGCCGCGCCCTGCAGGGCAACTACTCGCCGGTCTACCCGCTCCTTATCTGGGTTTGGCAGTCGATCGCCGGACTGTCCGAGCTGAGCCTGCGCACGCCCTCGCTCCTGGCCGGCTCGCTTCTGCCCCTGGCGGCCTGCTGGCTTCTCGTCCGCGCGACCGGCTCCCGCGCCGCGGGGCTTTGGGCGGCGCTTCTGGTCGCGCTCGATCGCACGTTCATCGAGCACTCCCAGGAGGCCCGCGCCAACGCCCTCGTGCAGCTTGCCGTCGTCGTGCAGGTCGGCGTTTTCTGGACGCTGCTCGTCCAGCCGCAGGGCGCCCGCCGCCGACGCTGGCTGCGCATCCTGTGGGTCCTGACTAGCGCGCTCGTCTTCTACTTGCACTACACGGGCATCCTGGCCGTCGCCGGCCAGCTTGGGTGGTATGCCTGGCGCGCTCTTTTCCGCCGCCGCACGGAAGGCCGGCCCGACCAGCCCGCCGAATACCCTCCGCGTTCGCTCGTGGTCGACCTTGCCGCCCTCTCGCTCTTGTGCCTGCCCGCGCTGCCGCACGTCCTGGACATCGCCGTGCGGCGGGACGAATTTCGCTCGTTTGTGGGCGAGCCGAAGCCGTGGACGCCGCTGACCATCTTCCCCGTCGCTGAGTACCTGGCGGTCCCCCTGGCCGCCTGGGTCGCCGCCATCATGGTCTCGCGCTTCCGCGGCCCGCGGGTTGAAGCGCCTCGCGCCGTCTGGATTTTCGCGCCGTTTCTGGCCTCTTGGTATCTGCTGCCGATGCTCGCCGCCTGGCCGCTCGGCGCGCTCTTCCCGCGCTACGTCCTTTCCTGCGCCGTCGCCTTGCCGTTGGCGGCCGGCTGGCTGATCGGCTCCTGCCGGCGGGTCGTCTGGCAGGCCCTGCTGGGCGTCGCCGTCGTCGTCGCCGTCGAGTGGCGCGACGGCCCGATCCAGCAATATCTCGACGACGGCACTTTTTCCGGCCACTTTTACGAAGACTGGCGCTCCGCCGTCGCCTTCATCCAGGCGCAAGACCCACAGGCCACCCTCCCCGTCTTCTTGCACACCGGCATGATCGAGGAAGCCCGCTGGAACATGACGCCCTCCAAGAGCCCGCAGGGGATCGCGCTGCGGCAGTACCTGCTCTTTCCCGTCACGACTCGCCTCTACTGGCTGGGCGACCGTCCCCTGGCGCCGCTGCCGGGCGTCCCGCCCGAACCTGACGAGAACAACGCGCGTCTCATTGAAGAGCACAACGGCGCCTGGGTCGTCTCCCGGGGCCTGTCGCTTGCGCCATTCATGGACGCCTCCTTGGCTTCCATCCGGCAGCAGGGAGGCGAGGTCCACGTCACGGAACACGAGTTCCACGGCGTCTTTGTGCTCCACGTGCGGCGCGAACCGCCCGGCGGCTCATAGCATTCCCGTAGGACGGCCCTTCCGGGCCGTCGCAGAAACACCGTCGAACGGCCCTTGTGCGCCATCGCAAGCATCACGGCCTGAAAATGACGTCCTTCCACCCGAATTCTCATGCGAGGTTTCCATGTCCGATGACGTCTTCTCCGTTGCCGATCAGGTCGTCTTGGTCTCCGGCGGGACGCGCGGCATCGGCCGGGCCATCGCCGAGGGATTCGCCACGCGCGGGGCGCACGTGATCGTCACCGGTCGAACGCAGGAGGCTGCCAAGACGGCTGCCGAGCAAATCTCCGCCCTCTCCGGCGTGAAGCATCCCGCCGCCGGACTGGCCTGCGACGTCTCGCGTCGGCCGGAAATCGATCGGCTCGTGGCCGACGTGATCGAGAAGTTCGGCCGCGTCGACACGCTCCTCAACGTCGCCGGCGTCAACCGCCGCAAGCCGGCAGAATCGTTCACCGAGGACGACTACGAGTTCATCCTCGGCACGAACCTGAAAGGCGCCTTCTTCCTCTCGCAGGCGGTCGGCAAGCACATGCTCGCCCGCGGCCAGGGGTCGCAAATCAACGTGGCCTCGCTCAACAACTACGCCCCGCTCAAGCACGTCGTCCTTTACGCGATGAGCAAGGCCGGCCTGGGGCACATGACGCGCGTCTTGGCGATGGAATGGGGCGAGCGCGGCGTCCGCGTCAACGCTCTGGCCCCCGGCTTCATCGTCACCGACCTCACGCGACAGCTTTGGGCCCGGCCGGACATGCAGGCCTGGGGCCTCCCCAACACGCCGCTCCGGCGGCTGGGCGTGCCGGAGGACATGGTCGGCACCGCCCTCTTCCTGGCCTCGAAAGCCTCCGCCTTCATGACGGGCCAGGTGCTCTTCGTCGATGGCGGGTTCTCCGCCGGCCTCGCCTGGCCGATCGATGCGCAAAAGACGTGAGACGACGGGTCACGGCGTGCGAACCTTAGGCCGCCTTCGCCAGTCGCTGGGCAGGGAGCCGATTGCTGGAGGGCTGTTCGGCAACAGCCGCCGCGACCCTTCGGTCCGCCAAAACCTTCAGCGTCGCCGCCACCGCCGCCCAGGTGATGAAGTTGTACGACATGCAGACGAGTGCCAGCTCCTCGCCAATCAGCCCCCGCCGCATTCCCAAAAGCACCACGGCCGTCGCCCCGACCACAATGCCCCGCGACAATCGTCCCCGCGGCGTCGCCAACAGGTCCCGTGCGAGCAGATAAACGCAGGGCAACAGCAGCACGAGGTGCTGCTTCCAGCACAAGGGCGACAGCAGCGCACAAAACACGCACGCCACGGCCCATTCCGCCGGCAGCGACGTGCCGCTCTCGCGCGAAGGCGCGTTCCACCGCCGCCGCATCGACCAGGCGATCCCCGCCCCCAACAGCAAAATCGCCCCCGTCACGACCGCCTTGGCCTGCGCTAGCGGCAGGTGGCCGAACTGAAAGAAGAGCGGATGGTCGATGTAGAGCGGATGTCCCGCGGGATACGTCTCCACGAACCGGGCGATGGCCGCCGGCAGGCACTCGTTGTCGTGCTTGGGCAGCTCCGTCCCCGGCAGCGACGGATGCGCGTCGGTCGTGTTGCGCAGCCTCAAGATCGAGTGGGCCAAAAAATGCCGGTGGCCGGCGAGCGTCGTGTCCCAGCCCAGATAGGCCGCCGGCAAGAAGCCCAGCAGCACGATCCAGGCCGCCATCCATCCCGCCGCCTTCCACTCGCGCTTCCACAAAAGGAGCGGCAAAAAGAGGATCGGGTTGGCCTTGTACGAGGCGGCCGCCGCGAGCCAGAAGCCCGCCCAGCCCGGCCGGCCGGAGTGCACCGCCGCCATCCCCGCCGTGAGCATCGTCAAGAGCAGAAGCTGCAAGCCGCACTCGTCCAGATCGCGGATCAAAAGCGGCGCGAGGATGATCAGCGAGACGAGCACCGTGGGGAATTGGAGCGACGGTGCGATCGGGCGGCCGGCCTGCGCCACGCGCCGCCACGTCCACAGGCTCCACGCCAACCCCGCCACCGCCGCCGCCAGACAGATCGCCCGCGAGACGTAATAATTCGGCAGCGACAAAAGGCCGTTGAACATCGCCCGCGCCAGGGGATAAATGTTCCCGAGGTGGCCGTAGGGGTTTCCGGCCAGGAAATCGCGGCCAAAGTTGTAATGGCAGACGAAATCGTTGCGGCGGACGAAGACGGCAAAGTAGGCCTCGACGAGGAGCGCGACGGCCAGGACGATCCACGCCGCGCGGCGCACGTGCCCGTTCTGGCCGATCCGCGACAGCCATCTCTCGCTCATCCGTGCCTCGTTGTTAGTAGGCACACTCCGTGTGCCGTCGGCCGCCATGCAAGGAAGTACGCTGATCGTTTTTTTCCGCAAGGCCGGGAACGAGAAGGAAGCGGAGACGGCACACGGAGTGTGCCTACTACAGCTACGCCGCACGCCGCATCCGGCATGAGTCGTCCTCATGGGGCGCGACGTGCCGCTGACACCGCCTTACAATCCCTCTCATCCGCCAGCCCGCCAGCACGTAGTCGCCATAAGTGCTTGCCGCACGGCGCAGCCTGCCGAAGAAGTACGTCGGCCGCAGGTGGTACGAGAGCATCCCGTACCGCCGCACCGCCGCCAGCGGCCTCTCGCACGCGCCCGGCTCGAACCGCACCTCGCGCGCCTCGCCCATCGTGAAGACCATCGACAGGTTCAGGTCCCGCGGCCGCGACAGGCTCTCCACCAGCTCAAACCCCGCCCGCCGGGCCGTCGCCAGCAGCGTCTCCGGCGTGAAGTTGTAAACGTGCGCAAAGTGAAACAGCTTCCCCGGCGCCGCGTGCGGGGCCGCTACGTTGGGGCACTCCACGTACAGCCTTCCCCCCGGCCGCATCAGCCTTCGAATTTGCGACAGCGATCGCAGCGGATGATTGAAGTGCTCGATCACGTGGACCAAAAGCGCGAAGTCGCAGGTCGGCGAAGGCGGCACGTCGCCAAGCGAGCACCGTCGCACCCGCACCCGCAGCTCCTCCCGCGAAAATCTTTGAAACCCCTCGGACGGCTCGATCCCCGAGGCCCGATACCCCGCCAGCGCGAACGCCTTCACCGTGCAGCCGATCCCCGCGCCGACTTCAAAGACCTCGTCGTCCGGCCGCAGAAAGGGGTGGAGCAACTTGAACAACCGTTGACCCACGTTCCACGCCCGCACCACGCGATGTGCCGACGGCGTGATCTCGCCGTGGTAGTCGTGGCGATACTCGCGGGCGTAATAGTCGGTTAGCTCGTCGTCGCTGGGAATCCGCAGGTGTGAAAGCAGTCCGCACGTGCGGCAGATGGCCGACTCCAGCGGCCTCCCGCGCCGGTCGCGCCGCGCAACGATCTGAAAACCGTCCTGGCCGCACAGCTCGCAGGGCTGCCCGCGCGAGATGGGGGCGTCGGGATCCGAGCGGCGGTCGCGGTGCATGCGGCGTTCATCCAAGCGAGTGGCGAGCGCGGAACGGTAGCGGGGCAGCGGCGCGTGTGTCAAGCGCCGTTGGTGCCGCGCCGTGTCGCAACAGGAAGGCAGGCGAGCCGCCTACCCCACGTTACGGCAGGCGAGCCGCCTACCCTACGACGGGTGCCGCCATTGCTATCACCCAAATGCTCTAGGTCGCCCCGCGCCCCCTCCTTAAAATCCGCCGCTTGCCTTGTAGTAGGCACACTCCGTGTGCCGTCCCTCGGGATCCTAAGGCCACGTGCCTCGACGGCACACGGAGTGTGCCTACTACGAATTCCGCCATCGGACGCCGCATGTCGCCGGCCACCGCACCCGCCCTGCCAGCATCAATCCCAGGCGCGATCGCGCCCGCGCCGGACGACCACCGGCTCGGTTGGAAAGGCGCCGCGCTGGTCGTGCTCTTCGCCGCCAGCCTCCTCTACCTGATGCTCGGCGGCACGCGCGTCCTCACGTACCACGAAGTGCTCTTCTGCCAGCCGGCCAAAGAGATGGTGGCCGGCTCGAGCTGGGTCTTGCCGCGGTTCGCTGGCGTCCCCTCGACGCACAAGCCCCCCGGCGCGCATTGGCTGGCCGCCCTGGCGATGCTGCTGACGGGCAGCACCGACGAAGGCGTTGTACGCCTGCCCGCCGCCACCGCCGGCGTCCTCAGCGCGCTTTTGATCGGCGTCCTGGCAGCTCGCTGGCTCGGCCGGCTCGCGGGCGTCGTCGCCGGGCTGATGCAGGCCACCACGTATTACGTCTTGCAGCTTGCCCGGCTGGCCGAGTGCGACATGCTGCTCGTCCTCGCCGTCACCGTCGCGATGGGCTGCTTTGCGATCGGCAACATCGATTCGCCGCGCGGCCGCGTGCAGTCGCGCTTTTTGCCCTGCTTGTTTCAGGCCGCGGTGGCCGCCGCCTTCTTCTTCAAGGGGCTCATCGGACCGGCGTTCGTCTATTCCGCCTGCGGACTGTTTGCCCTGTGGTCGCGCGAGCGGCGCGTCTGGCGGTTCCTGTTCGACCCGATCGGCTGCAGCCTGTTTGTGCTTTCCGTCGGCGGCTGGTTCGCGGCCGCCTACGCCGAATACCCCGCCATCCTTCACGACCAGGTGATGCACCACTTCGGCCGCTTCCAGGGCGAGATGGGCGGCGAGAAGGACCCGCTGTTCTACGCCTACTCGATTCCGCTCATCGTGCTGCCGTGGACGCCCGCCGCCGTGCTGGCCTGCGTTCTGGCCGTGCGGCGAAAGCTATTTTCGCACTCGCTCGTCCGGCTGGCGATTTGCTGGATGGTGCCGGGCGTGCTCCTGTTGTCGCTGAGCACCTTCAAGAGCAAGCACTACGCGGCGCCGCTCATGCCGCCGCTCGTCGTGGCCGGGGCGATGGGACTCTTGCACTTCGTCCGCCGCCGGCAGGAAGCGCCGCCCTGGACGCACGCCGCCTCGGCGACGGCGGGCGTCGTCGGCTGCGCCGCCGCCGCCTCGGCCGTCGGCTACCTGCAACCCAAGGCCGCCGGCGCGATCCTGGCGATCGTCGCCGTCCTGGGCGCCGGCCTGCTGGCGATCGGCTACTTCGAATCGCGCGGGAAACTGAAAGCGGAGTTGGCTTGTATCTTTGTCACGGCGTGGCTGGCCGCCGCCGCGGCGCTGGTCTGGATCATGCCCGCCCACGATTCCTACCGCGACCAGGCCGAGTTGGCCGGGCGGATCAACGCCGTCGTTCCGGCCGGCCAAACGCTGGTCCTGCTCCGGCTGCCAGAGAACCAGATCACCTACTACCTTGACGGTCCGGTCGCCCGCGTCGACGAGCCTGGCGAGTTGCCGGCGAAGCTCCCCGCGACGTCGGGAAGAACGTACGTTCTGGCGCCGGAGTTCCTCGGCGACGAACTGCGCCAGCGGGGCGTCGTCGAAACCCTCGATCGCTGCGCCTCCATCAACCGCTACCTGACGGAGAGCGAACGACTGACCCTGTTCGCCGTCCGCGCGCCAGCGCCCGCGACGACCGCATCCGCCACGAAGACAAGGGGGCAAGGCGACAAGGGGACAAGGTGACGGGCAACTTTAACTTCCACACTCCGAACTCCACACTCCGCACTCGCGCATGATTTCCCTTCTGATCCCCTGCTACAACGAGCAGGAAGTCCTGCTCCTGACCTATGAGACGGTCGTGGCGGCCGCCCCGCGCTGGGGCGAGCCGGTCGAGATCGTGCTCGTCGACGACGGCTCTTCCGACGCGACTTGGGAGATCATCCAGTCGCTCTGCCGCCGCGATCCCCGCGTCCGCGGCGTGCGGCTGGCGCGAAATTTCGGGCATCAGGCGGCCGTCGGCGCGGGCCTGGATCACGTTTCCGGCGACGCGGTCATCGTCCTCGATGCCGATTTGCAGGACCCGCCCTCGCTCATTGACGAAATGCTCGCCAAGTGGCGGCAAGGGCACGACGTCGTCTATGCCCAGCGCACCGGCCGCCGCGGCGAATCGCTCTTCAAGAAAATCACGGGCCATCTCTTCTACCGGCTGCTCGATCGTGTCAACGAAGTGCCCATCCCCCGCGACACGGGCGATTTCGCCCTCATGGACGCCCGCGTCGTGGCCCTGCTGCGGCAGTTCCGCGAGCACGGGCCCTTTTGGCGCGGCCTGCGCTGCTGGACAGGGGCGAAGCAAACCGCTGTCAAGTTCGAGCGCCCCGCGCGGGCCGGCGGGCAGACGAAGTACACGTTTCGCAAAATGGCCCGGCTCGCCGCCGACGGTTTGCTGTCGTTCTCCTCGCTGCCGCTGCGCATGCCGCTCTATTTGGGCGCGGCGCTCATGGTCATCAGCATCCTGGCGACGGCGGTCTGTTTCGGCTGGTGGCTGCTCGCGCCCGGCGCTTCGATTTCCGCCGTGGCTCCGTGGCTGTTGGTGCTTTATCTGGCGTCGGCGCAGTTTTTCTGCCTGGGCGTGATGGGGGAGTACATCCACCGCATCTACGCCGAGGTCCGCGACCGGCCACGGTGGGTCGTCCGATCGACAATCGGTTTCACGGACGAAGCTCAATCGTCGGCCGAGTCGAGAAAGGCCGCGTAGACATCGCTGTTCGTAGTTCTACTGTTCTAAATCTGCCGTTTCCTGTTGTTCAATGGCGCCAAGCGCTTACGTAGGTTCCAGTGGTACAGCCTGGCAAGCTGGTTCCGCTGCAATCGCCAGGTTCGCTGCCGCGCAATGCGCACCGGGTC
>JACOUI010000090.1 GCA_016177915.1 Planctomycetia bacterium | reverse complement strand
GGCTGGGGGGCGAAGTACCGCACCTCAGCCACAACCCGCTTTCTATTTCGGCTTGGGCAGCCCGATTGCCATCTCCAACGTAAGCGTTTCCTTGTCGTGGGCCAAGCGGAATCGGCTGACTTTCATCTGCTTCAAGAGCGACAGGCCGACGCCGACGTTCTTCTCCGCCTCGTCGCGCGTCGTCCCTTCCTGCAAAACGTTCTGCGTCACCAGGGCGTCGATGTTGTCCTGCAGGATATCGGCAAGCTGCGCCAGGTCCGTCTCCACCACGAGATTGTCGCCCGTCGGCTGCGAAGCTGCCGGGTTTTTCAGCTCCTTCACCAGGTCCCGCGTGATCGACACGCTCGATCCAAAGATGAAGTAGTTGCCCACCCGCGCGCACGACGGGGCAAAATTGTAGACGAAGTCGGCGTATTCCTTGTCGACGTCCGGCCCGGGCAGATACCGCGCCTTGTAGATCGTGGCCCCCTCGTGCGTCTCCGTCTCCATCAAGAGCGACGCCCGCCCCTCCATGCTCCCCGTCAGGCTGATGATCCCCACGATCTTCTGGTAGCTGGCGATCAGGTTCGTCGAGAACTTGTCGGGGTCCTTCATTTCCACGACCCCCGCGAAGCCGGGGATCTTGATGCCCGGCACGGGCTGGTCCTTGGCGTACTCCTGCCGCGTGACCACGAAGCGCGTTCGCGGGCCCATCTCGCCCAGTACGTCCGTGGCGAAATCGCGCCCGCTGAAAAAGAGCGCAAGCTGCGACTCGGCCTGCGAGAACCCGCCATTGACGTTTTCCTCGAACAACTCCTCGCGCGCGTGCCAGAATTCCTCCAGGTTGCGGTAGCCGGTGGCCGAAAGGATCGTGCCCGGCGGCCGCACGAGCGGCAGCGCTTCCCGGCCGTCCTTGTCGAAGAACCACTGCCGCTTCTCGGAGACCTTCGAGGCGTCGTAGGGCAGGTGCGAGCGAATGGCCAGCTCGCCCGCCTTCACGTCGACGCTCCACACGGCAAGCTGCGCGTCCTTGAGCGACTCGAACAGGCCGCCGATGAGAAACTCGATGCCTGGGTTGTCGCGCGGCCCGTCGAAGGCCTTACTGATGCCGGGGATGAGGCGGAAGGGCACGAGCCGCACCATGCCCCAGCCGGCCGGCGGCCCGCCCGACGAAGACGCCATTTTCCGCGCCTGCAGGAAGTCCGGCATCTTTTCCAGGCCGGGCAGGCGCTTCTTGCCCTGGTAGCGGTCGATGACGGACTTGACGCCCGCCTCGGTGTTCGACGCCACGAGCATGTTGTCCACGATCGCAAACCTGGCCTCTTTGCCGAGGCTGTAACCCTTGAAGCCCTTGTACTCGGCCGACTTGATGGGCGAGGCCTGCCCCATTTTCTCCGCCTGCTTGGCCGCGAGGTCCAGGGCCAGGTCGCTGGCCTTTTGCAGGAGTTCGGCGTCGCGGGCCTTGACGATCACGACGCCCTTGCCCAGCACGTCGACGCCGACGTAGATGCCGCCATCGACGACTCCCCGCAGCGCCTCCTGCCACTTCATGCCCAGCCGCTGCTCGACGACGCCAAGGACCTGCTGAAGCTGCTGGTAGTCCTTCGACTGCAGGGCCTTCTTCACGTCCGGCAGCGTGGCGAGCGCGTCCTTCCATTGCGGATCGAGCGCCACGTCGAGAAACGCGGCGGGCTGGGAGATTTCCGCGTACGCCAGCACCACCGGCGGCATCAAGCTGGCCGGATGGACCTCGTCCGCCGCACGGGCCGGAAACCCAGGAAGCGTTGCGGCAAAAAGCAAGCTCGCCGCCAGGATCAGCCGTGAGGGAAGTCGTTTCGCCGCCATGGTCAATCTCCGCGCTCGGGGCAACAGACTGCAAAAAAACGGGGTACCTGCCGGTATTTATACCATCCTCGGGGGCCGAGGGTTTCAAATCCAGCCGTCCCGACCGACCACAACACCAAATCCCGACAAGGATGAGTGACCATGAGTGACCGACGCTTGTTGACAGTTGCCGCAACTACCTATCGCCTTGTTGCCAAAGCATAATGCTACGATCCGGTCGCCAGATACAATCTCTGAGTCACCGGCGAAGAAGCGGTTTCAATGGGGACGAGGTTCCGATGCCGTGGAAGAAAGACTCAAGCGAGTCGTTTTCTGGTGGTAGCGGCCAGATGGCCGTCATGGCCGAACTCCTACACCGAAAATGCAACGCAGCTATTCCGCATGTCGATATCGGTACGGATGTGTTCGCATTTCGGGACGACCGCGAAGAAGTCGCGCGCATCCAGGTCAAGACGGCACGTGGAAAGCGGTACAAGAATGGGCAGGGCTACAGCGCGAAGTTTGGAGTACCGATGGCCCAGTTAGGGCGAACCGACGACCCGCCGCTTTTCTACGCCTTGGCCGTCCGGCTGGACAACGGGTGGGGCAGCTTTGTCGTCATCAGCCGCGCCAAGCTGAAGGAGTTATGGAACGAAGGCTGTGGCTCGGAAAACGGCAAGTCCGGCGACTTGAAACTGTACATTCAGTTTCGCCCGGACGAGGAAGCGGAGGGAGCTGGAGGTGAGGAAGCAGGCAACGAACCCAAATTGCAATCCCACTGTGGAGAGTTCGACCTGACGGAATTCATCAACGCCTGGGAAAGTCTGCCCCCGCTCAAACCGCCCATTCCCATCGAAGCACCTCAAGCCTGAACGAGGTCGCCCGGCCGCACGAACACGAGCGTTCGGTCGGTGTCATCCTCGATGAGAGCGTAGCCCACCCTTTCAAGTTCCTGCGACTTGAGGCCGGTGAGCGTTGGCACGATTTCACGCGCCAGGTCCTCAATGCTGCCATGAGTGGTCAAGAAATCCTGAAACGTGCCGAAGTTGATGGAAACTGTGGCAGCCGTTCCTTTCGCGTCGGGAAATGCGGACTGAATCATCGCACGGCTTAAGGGATGCAGCCCGAAGACCAAGCCGCTCGCTCTCCTGCCAACCTGAACAATGACAGGGCCCATCGGCCCTTCCGATGGCGGCGCAGCCACTTCGACGACGACCCAGGCATTGTCGTGGGTGCGTTTTTTCAGCTCATCGGCGAAGGCCTGAGCCTTCTCCCGAGAATCCCAAACGTACAACCAGCGACGGCCAGTCCCGGGCTCGGGCGCGCGGGGCAATTTGCCGAGGTCAACACCCTGTTGCCGCAACAAGCGGGCGTAAGCCTCGAATTCAGCGTCCTTGGTGCCGCCATCGTTGCGACTGACAGTGAAAGCCATCGAAGCACCTCCTGCAACGTCGAACCGAAGTCGATTATACTCCGAACCGCCTCACGCGAGAACGCCTTGCCGTCAGCGATCCGAACGACTTTCGGAAAGGCAGGAATCGGAATCCCTTCTGAACCCACGCTTTTGACCTTTGGACAAAACCGGCGTCCCATCCTGCCACGCCCTGCCGGAAACGTTCAGTAGCCGTCTTGTCGCCCGCCGCACGCGGTTCTAACGTTGAGCGCCAGAACGGATTCTTGTTGATGCCGGCGCGGGGAGGCCCGCTGTCGCTTCGTATGCTGGCTTGACCCGCGAAAGCTGGGGGTCCTTGGCCGATTTCTTGCTTGTCAGCCGCCCTGTGCGCATCGAGAAGTCTCCTTGCATCCGACCCGTCTTTCTTGACGGTTTCGTCACGGACACGGCGTTTTCCGCTGCACCTTTACAATGGTATCATCAAGTGATACTATTGTTCAGGCCGTGCGCAAGAAGCACCGAAATACACTTCAGGCGGTTTTCGCCGATCCGGTCAGGTCGAACATCGCCTGGCGAGACATCGAAGCCCTGCTGGAGGCTGCCGGCGCGGAAGTCACCGCGGGCGAAGGTTCGAGGGTTCGCATCGCCCTCAATGGCGTGCGGGCCGTCTTTCACCGCCCGCATCCCAGGAAAGAAACTGACCAAGGAGCCGTCCGCTCGATGCGCCGGTTTCTCACCGAAGCGGGAGTAACACCATGATGGAGCACAAGGGATACATCGGAAAAGTCGAGTTCGACGACGAAGCCGGCATCTTTCACGGCGAAGTCATCAATCTGCGCGATGTGATTACCTTCCAGGGTCAAAGCGTCGCTGAACTCAAGAACGCATTCAAGGAGTCCGTCGAGGACTATCTCGCGTTCTGTGCATCTCGTGGCGAGCAACCCGAGAGGCCTTTCTCCGGCCAGTTCCTGACACGAATTCCACCGGAGCTTCACCGGCAAGTCAACCTGGCTGCCAGCCTCTCGGACAAGAGCCTGAACGCCTGGGTTTCCGAGCAACTCCAGTCGGCCATCGCCCGTATCGGAATGGCTGGGGCCAAGAAGCCCAAGCGTGCCCGAAAAAACGTCGTGAAGAAGGCAGGAAAGCGGCGCTCCGGTCCTATCGAGAAGCACGCCTGACAGGCTGACGACAGACATTTCGTGAACGCCAAGGCTCATAACGTGTCATGGGAATCACGGGCGCTTCGCTGGGAGGTGATGCGTCTCCAATGCGTCCTCATGGCCTAAGCGGGACGGAGCATCCCACTAGCTTGAAACCCCGCCCTGCCCGTGCGAGTATCATCTTCGTGGCCGGAGCGGCGTTGCGCTCGCCGGCCGACTCGACGATGTGACTCGACAAAGCGACCCCACTGGGGGAGCCGATCATGGCCCTGCAAGCGGACCTAGAAAAAGTCGATCCGGCCTGGGCCTGGGCGGCTTATGAGCCGTCGGCCGAAATGCCCTGGAACTTCGCCCGCGCGGCGCATCTTTATCGGCGGGCGGTTTTCGGAGGCACGTGGGCGCAGCTCCAGGCGGCGGTCAAAGACGGTCCCCAGCCCACCGTCGAGCGGCTCCTGGCCGGAGACGCCGCGAAGGACCATGCGCTGTTCTACCGCCAGGCCACGGGCATGGCCCGCACCGTGCTGGCCACCGGCAACACGCAATCCCTCCCCCCGTGGTGGCTGTACGTCCTCCGCCACACGCCCCACCCGCTTTTGGAAAAGCTGACGCTCTTCTGGCACGGCCACTTTGCCACGAGCGCCTCGAAAGTCACCAACGGCAAGCTGATGTTCCGCCAGAACCAGCTTCTGCGCCAGCACGCCCGCTCCAAGTTCGAGCCGCTAGTGCAGGGCCTCTCCAAAGACCCGGCCATGCTTATCTGGCTCGACTCGGCCACGAACCGCAAGGCGCACCCCAACGAAAACTATTCCCGCGAAGTGATGGAATTGTTCTGCCTGGGCTTGGGGGCCTACACAGAGAACGACATCAAGCAGGCGGCGCGGGCGTTTACGGGCTGGGAAGTGCGCGGCGAGCAGTTCTTCTTCAACGTCCGGCAGCACGATACGGGTCAAAAAACTGTGCTGGGCGAGAAGGGCAACCTGAACGGCGACGACGTGGTCCGCATCCTGCTCAAGCAGCCGGCGGCCGGGCGGTTCCTGGCCGGCAAGGTGTATCACCTGCTGGTCAGCGACGCTGCGCCGCCGGAGAAGCTGCTCACGCCGCTGGCGCAGGGCTACCGCGACCACGAGTACGACACGTCGTGGCTCGTGGGCACGATCCTGCGGTCGAACCTGTTCTTTTCGCAGCACGCGCTGCAGCAGCGGATCAAGTCGCCGGTGGAGTTGGCGATCGGCCTCTTGCGGTCGCTCGACGCCCCGGCCAATTTCGTGGCCCTGGCCGACGACCTGCGCCCGCTGGGCCAGGACGTTTTCTTCCCGCCCAACGTGAAAGGCTGGGACGGCGGCGTGGAGTGGATCAACTCCGCGGCGCTCCTGGGCCGGGCGAACCTTGTCTGGGCGATTGTCGCCGGGCAGGACGAGCGCTACGGCAACAAGGTCCGCCTGCAGGAAATGATTGCCGAGGCCGGCGTGAAGCCCGGTGCCGAGGCGGCGCGGTTCTTTGTTGAATTGCTCTTGTCTGTCCCGTTGCCGGACGAAACGATGGTGCAGCTTACGACCGTCTCCAGCCAGGCCGATGGGGACGAGCATCTGGCGCTGGCCCGGATCGTGCAGGCCGTGGCGGCGTTGCCGGAATTCCAGCTCTGTTGACCAGGCGCTACAGTCGCCGGTAGCCTAACGGTGTGCTTTGTCCGTGCCCCGACGGCACTCTCTCATCGCCGTCGTCGAGTCAAGGGAGGTGCTTGACAGACGACCTGCGTGACTTATAGGCTACATGCGTTTGGAACCTCGCTGATGTGGAACAAAGCCAGCAACGGACAAATGTCGCTCCTCAGGGGCGCGCCCCGGATCTTCGACGACTTCGCCGAGGACCGTGAGGTTGTTCTGCACCTTGGCGATACTTCGGACTTCGTGCGAACGCTGCCCACTGGTGCCATAAGGCTTATCGTCACGTCGCCACCGTACAACCTCGGGAAGGAATACGAATCGAAGGTGGCGATCCAAGAGTACCTAGGCCAGCAGGAAGCCGTCATTGATGAGCTTGTCCGGGTTCTCGCAGTCAACGGCAGCCTTTGCTGGCAAGTGGGCAATTTCGTCGATGATGCGGAAGTTTACCCGCTCGACGTGTTCTACTACCACATTTTCAAGAATCGCGGACTGAAGCTCCGCAACCGCATTATCTGGCACTTCGCGCACGGCCTGCACGCGTCGGTGCGTTTCTCGGGACGGTACGAGACCCTGCTTTGGTTCACGAAAAGCGACGAGTACGTGTTCAACCTTGACGCCGTCCGCGTCGCCTCTAAGTACCCTGGGAAGACCTACTTCAAGGGGCCAAACCGCGGCAAGCCGTCAGGAAACCCGCTTGGTAAGAACCCGTCGGACGTTTGGCAGATCGTAGCTCAGGACTGGGAGAAGGGTCTCTGGGATATTCCCAACGTGAAGGCGAACCATCCAGAGAAAACGCCGCATCCGTGCCAGTTCCCCATCGAACTCGTTGAGCGGTGCGTGTTGGCGCTGACGAACGAAGCGGATTGGGTTTTCGATCCGTACTGCGGCGTCGGTTCATCGTTGATCGGTGCCTTGAATCGGAACCGACGGTCGATTGGCTCCGAGAAGGAACCGCAGTACGTGCAAATCGCTAAGCAACGAATCGCCGATTTTTATGCCGGCACGCTCAAAATTCGCCAGTTGGGGAAGCCTGTGTACGAGCCTACGGGACGCGAGAAGGTCTCGCAAAAGCCCAGGGCGTGGGAAAGCGACGAATAACTACTCTTCAGAGTCTGCGCCCTCTTCGTCAAAGATCGCTGAAGGGCCCTTGGGCCCCGGACGAGCACCGGCTCGGCCGCGTGAAACCTCACCAGCCGCAAGCATCTCGTCGCGCGACGTGCGAAACCGTTCGCGCTTTGCTGCGCAGAGTGTCTTCTCTCTAGGCGTCAATCCGATCCCGATGACGAGCGTCGGGATGTCAAGGTCCGCTTCGCCGCGTTCCCCCATGTCCATGACGATCTGGTTGAACGAACTCACGCCGGTAGACATGTCGCGGACCAATTCCGGCATGGCGACAACCTCAATCCCACAATGGATCAATTTTCGTTTCGCGAAAATCACCATTTTTGCGAAAATGTCGTATCCCATGAACGCGTACTTTCCGAACTGAATCTCCAGGCCGACTTTGTTCTTGATCCCGTCCATCTCGCGGAACGCGCCTTTACCCAGATTGATTCGCCGCGAGCCTGAGGCCGGCTGGGTCCACCCGCGGGGGTGCAGGTACTCCTTGATGCAGGAATTCAGCGACGGCGGATGAAAGAGCAGGGCAGGCTTCGTCCGAGGATTCTCAAACCGAACATAGTCAAGCCATATCGGAGTCGAGTGGTGGTTACGCGAACTCGGAAGCGAACTGCGGCAACGCACGTGTTTCTCGGGAAAATGATAGTGTACAGGTGCTTTCGAGCGGTAAACAATTACATCTTCCTGAGGCACCACACCGCGTCCGTGGATCGAACTGCCTTGATGATGTCCTGAAGCTCGCCCGGGTGACGCTCAGAAACGAACGCCCTGCCGCCTTTGTGTGAGTAGGATTCGACCACGCGCATTGTGCGTGCTATAGGTTCTTGGTCAATTCTGAAATGGACAGGCCAAGCGCCTTCGCGATTAACTCGATGTTCCGAAGCGACACGTTTCGCTTGCCGCGCTCAATGCCGCTGATGTACGTCCGATCGAGGTCACACCGTGCGGCGAATTCCTCTTGCGAAAGGCCCCGTGCCTTTCGCAGCTCGCGAAGGCGGTTGCCAAACCGACGAGCAATGTCCGTCTGTCGCACCATGCTTGGGCAGGTTAGTCGCGATGTTGCTGATCCGTCCACGGACTATGAGTCAACCAGCGCTGCTGACCCCACTCGCCGGTATGGAATGAACGGTGTTGACCATCCCGCGCGCCGCCCCGTAGCTTATCGAGAAGCACGGGCGCGCTCGTCCTTGGAAATCCCTTTCCGTCCGTAAACAGGAAGGGCCTGTCCGTCCGTGCCGTCCCCATGCGCGCGACGACGGATGGACGTTTCCGAGATCACGGCCGAAGAACCAGGCGGCAGCCCGCCGCCGGAGCTGCCGTGTGACGAGCCGGACGCGGCCATTCTGGCCCCCGAGCGGGCCGCAGTCCGCGAGGAGCTGGACGCGGTGGCGGCTGAAATCCGCAGCCTGCGCGACGGCCCTTTGTCCCGCGGCGCCGGTTCCGCCGAGGCCGCCGCGCGCCTCCGCCGTCTTGAGATCGACCTCTTGCGCCTGGCGCGCCGGGCCGCCGAGTGTGAGCCGGAAGCGCCGCTGCGCGGGCATCCGCTGCTTTCCGTCGCCGAGCGCTGGCTCGCCGCGACGGCCTCACACGCGCCCGTCGCCGAGGAGGGCCAGGCTTTCACGCAGCGCTGCCTGCGCGACGACCTGGAGGTGTGGGAAAACGCCGTTTTGCCGCTCGTGGAAGGGGGCGAGGCCGGTCTGCTGTTCGACGCGCTACTGCAAACAACGGCCCTCGAATTGGACCTGGAGTCCGTCGCGCACGACGAAGAGTGCCGCCGCCGGCTGGGCCAGTTGCGCGAGAAGCTCCGCGCCGCCCTGGCCCATGCCGTGCAAGCGCAGCCGCCGGCCGACGAAACCCGGGACCGCTGGACCGGCGACCTGGCCGACCGCACCGAGACGATGCTCACGGCGGTCGACGACCTGCCGCAGCGTGAAGGCGAACTGCACCTTGGCCGCGTCGAGGACGACCTTTCATGGCACATCGCGACCATCGAGCCTTCCGGCCCGCGCAAGCGCCGCCTGGCCCGCAAGCGCCGGCAGGTCCGCTCCGATCGCCAGGACCGGGGGCTGGCCGCGCGGCTGGATCGCATCTTCGGCGCGCGCAATGTCGCCTGGTTCGAGCGGCTGATCCTGTTTCTGATTGTCTTTGTGCTGGGCCTGCTGCTCGTCGAGATGATTTTCACGGTCCCCCCGCGCGTGCAGATGTGGATGAACGTGGCCGACGCCTGCGCCTGCGGCGTTTTCCTGTTGGAGTTTTTCGTCAAGCTGTCGCTGGTCCAGGGCCGCGGCCGCTGGTTCCTGCGAAACTTCGTCATAGATTTGATTCCGTCCATCCCGTTCGGCCTGCTGCTGTCGGCGGATGTCCTGGATCTGCTCCGCTCGCTTCGGGGACTTCGGTTGCTGCGGCTGGCCCGGCTGGCGCGCTTTCTGCGCTTCCTTCGGCCGGCCCTGCGCCTGCTGCGCGTGTACGGATTCTTGGCGCGCGGGTTCGACCGCCTGGCCCAGCGCTACGGCCGGCTCCTTAACCGCAACATCATCCTTTACCCGACGCGCCAGGAACGCCTAGCCGCCCGGTTGCGCCAGGACAGCCTCGTGCGCCGCGCGCGGCGTTTGCGGACGGAGGTCGACTCCCTGTGGAGCGGCCTTTGGGCCGGCGCCGCGGCTGACCAGCGCCAGTCAATCGCCTTCACACGACTCGCCGGCTGGGAGGAAGCCCGCACCGCGGGCCTGGCGCGGCGCGCGCACGAGGGCAAAGCGTCCGCCGGGCTGACCGCCAGCCTGTCGCGCGAGATTCCCGCCGAGGCCTTCTTCCGCAATCTCGCTTCCGTCACGCCCAACGACATCGAGCAGGACCTGGGCCGCGAACTCTGCTCGCGGCTGGCCCGCATTGTGCGACTCCTGGCCAGTGCGCCGGCCTGCTGGCTGCCGGTCGTCCGCCGCTACGTCCCGCGGATCACGACGGCGATGACCGACCCGCAGCTCGTGGCCGCGGCGGCCCGGTCGCTGGCCTCCGGCCTGAAGCAATACCACGAACGCTACTTCTGGATGGCCGACCTGTACGGCACCGTCAGCCCCTCGCAGTTCATCGACCGCCTGGGCACGGTGATGGTCAAGGCTTCGTTCCGTCCGGCGTACCGTCTGGCGCTCTTCGGCGGAGTGCTGGTCCTGATCCAGCTTCTGCTGTGGCTCTTGCGCGTCGAGTTTCTGGAAGGCGTGCAACGATTTCTCAGCGGCGTGGTGGGCACGTTCGTGATGGTGCTCGGCAGCATTTGCATCGTCATCCTGGGCGCCGGCTGGTGGCTCAAGCGCCTGGCCCGCGAGGCGACGGAGTATTTCGAGCGCGTGGCCAACGCCCAGTTCCTGCCCCTCACCGAAACGATCCGCAGCCGCAAGACGCCGCGGGCGATCGACGCCCTCTATCGCCGCGTGCTGGCGCCGGAATGGCGTCTGCGCGAGCCGGACGCCCCGCCCCAGCGCATGCAGGAGCACCTGGAGAACTTCCGCCTCCGTGTGCGGTCGTCGCTACTGGGCACGATGGACGAGGACGACGGCAGCGCCGCCCTCGTGCCGTTCGACATGCTCGACCGCGTCGTGCTCCTCTATCGCGACGCCCTCGACGGCGCCCTCTTCGCCGACAACGACACCCGCACTACGAGCCAGCTTTTGGGCAACCCTGCCCTGCAGCAGCTCATCACCCTTTCCGACCGCGTCACGCGCAAGGAACGGAAGTCGCTGGAGTTTTTGGACCTGGAGCGGCAGCAGTCGCTCTTGGGCGGGCCGTACCTGTGGTTCAACATCATCTCCCGCTCGATCACGCACTCCGTGGCCTGCCTGCTCGTCCACTACAACCGCCGCGCCATCCCGCTGGCCGAGCTGCCGCTGGCCTCGCCGGCCGAGCGCGAGCGCTACGAGGACTGGCTCGCCTCGCGCCGCACGCCGGAGCTGGCCCCTTCCGCCGACGGCCGCTACGTCACGAGCGCCTTCACCGCGCTGCACTTCCTCGACTTCGACCCGCAGCGCGACCGCGAGGTCGCCGAGCGCTTCGGCCCGGAGGTGCTCAAGAAGCTCCGCTTCGACCGGGCGCTCATGATCCGCCGCGTCTTCGGCACGTATCCGCTGCACAAGCTCCCCAAGGACCGGCGCGTTCTCAATCTCTACACGACCTACCGCGCCTGGCTCTCCAGCGGGCGGGCATTGCTGCTCCCCTTCTTCCTCTTCGGGCGCACCCTGCGTTCGTTTTGGCGCTTCCTGTGCTGGATCAAGAGCGCCATCCGAGAGGTCAAGAACCCCGAGCTGCGCGTCGATTACACCAGCGCCGCCGAGGCCGACTTCGCCACCGCGGCCCGCAAGATCGACCGCATGCGTGGGCCGATCGTCGAGGCGCTCGTGAACTTGCGGGCGGTCTTCGACCCGGAATACCTGGGCGTGCCGCTGCCCTTTCGGCCGGCCGCCGCCGCGGCGGAGGCGCCGTTCGAGTCCGATTTGAGGTTCCTGGACGCCGAGCCGAGCCTCATGGAAAGCACCCGTCATCAGGCGCGGCGGGCCTCGGCCGACATGCGCCGCCTCTCCGTGCTCATCGACGAGGGCCTCTTGTCGCGCTTGGCCGAGGAGCTGGGCGTCCCCGCCTCGGCCGTGAGCACGCCCGAGCACCTCCGCGCCCTGGCCTGCGCCTACCTGGCCGACTTTCGCGGGCTGCGGCGGCTGTTGTCGTGCCGCGAGATCTTAAATGAGGTATACGCCGGCGCGGCCGGCGAGCAGCTCGTCGCGCCGGCCCCGCTTCCGCGGCTGGCCTTGCGCCGCGCGTTGGGGCGCTATTGGAAGCTGCACGGTCAGGGAAGCGCCGAGGCGCGCCGCGCCGCCTGGCGGGCGACGATCCACAATTTCGACGGCGTGCGTAGCGCGCTGGTCGTCTGGTCCCGCCTCGGCGAGAGTGCTTTCGCCGAAGGCTGCCGCGTGCTGGCCGACCTGTTGCGGCACCCGGCGCGGATCACGGAGCAGATCGTGACGCTCCGCACGGTGCAGACGCTCTCGCTGCTCGACGTCCTGGACTACCGGGAGCACGTCTACGAGCTGGGACGCTACGCCGACTGCGGCGACGAAGCGGGCGACTGGCTGGCGTGGAGCTACGACAACACCTTCGCGTACACGACCTTTCCGTCGCCCGGCCCATAAAACTCGTCTTGCACGGCGTCGACCTTGTAGCCGCAGCGCTCGTAAAACGCCCGCGTCGGCCCGTACTGTTCGCGACTCGACGTCTCGGCGTAGACGCGCTTGCCGCCTTGACTGGCAATCGCGGCTTCGGCCTGGCGCACCAGCGCCCGGCCGATTCCCTCCTTCTGAAATTCCGGCCGCACCGCGACCCAGTAGAGGTCGAAGCTGTGCGTCGTCACCGCGATGTGTCCGAAGCAGGCGTAGCCCAGCGTCCGGCCGCCGCGCTCGGCGAAGATGAACTGATATCCCGACGCCGCGCCTTTGACGAGAAACTCATCGACCAGCTCGACGGCCACGGCGATCTCCGATGGCGAGAAATAACCCGTCGCCGACACGATCTGTCGCACGAGCTCGCGATCCTCCGCCCGCACGCCGCTGCGAAACGTCGTCGGCGAGATCATGATTGGATTCGCCGACATCGTGTTTCCGGCGTCCATCGCGAAAAAACCCCACGGGATGCAACCCGTGGGCTTTGGGGTTTGGAATTCGTCGAGGCGTGCAGGTCGTGCGCTCAGAACCCTCGCGCGGCGCGAATGTCTTCAAAATCCCGCAGGTGATATCCGATCTTCACGTAATCGAGCACGCGGCACAGCCCGCGCAGCGCCACGCCCATGCCGTCGGGCCCGGAGAAGCCGCCGAACTGCCCGCCCCCCTTCACGTGCGGCTCCAGATCGAGAAACACGCCCGGCACGCCGCGCCGCTTGAGCTTCGCCTCGAGCTTGGGAACCTGCTCGCGGAAGTCGCGCAAAATAATCTCGTGCGCGCTGTCGCCGACGTCGGCCGGAACGAAATGCTTGAGCGCGTCCTCGTCGATGTGCCCCTTGCGCCCCTTGGCCTGGTGATTTCCGTTGGGAGATTTGTAGTCCTTGATGTGCATCCAGCCCAGGCCCGGCTTCATGGCCAGGTACTGCTGGTGCACCTCCGCCGCGCTAAAGCCCTGCGTGATGATGTTCCCCGCGTCGAAGATGAGGAGCAGCGCCGGGTGATCGACCTTCTTGTGGATCTCCGCCATGATCTCGCCCGACTGCCCGACCAGGTTGCCCTCGATCTCCAGCCCAAAAGTCAGGTCCGACCGGTGGCAGGTTTCGGCAATCTGCCCGAGCTGATCGATCGCCTGCGGGAGGTGTTCGCGGGCGCTCGTCCCGCGCGGGTGATAGAACGAGAACCCGCGAATCAGCTTGGTCTCCAAGGCGTGCGCCAATTCGCAGGCCCGCTTGACCTCGGTTTGCAGGTATTTTTTGAACGGCACGTAGCGGTTCTTGGTGCCGTCGTCGACGTCGAGGAGCTTCACCTTGCCGATCGGCGAGCCGAGCGAAGCGACGTTCAGCCCGTACTCGTCGTGCAGGTGCCGAAGCTCGGTGATCTCGCCCCTGGCGAGCTGCATCACGTTCTTGACGCCGCCGCCGACGTCGATGAAGCGGATGCTGTAATACTGCAAGCCCAGCGCGGCGAAGGCGGCGAATTGCTGCACGGCCGTCTTCTGGTTGGCGGCCTCGTCGGCAAAGCCGCTCAAGATGACCTGGGGCTGGTCGTTCATCGGCGCTTCCGGGCGCAGGAGGACCGTCTGGCGAAAACCAAGGGGGGTTTATTGTCACGAAGGCCGCCAGCGGTTGCAAGCCGCAGCAGACCCGCGCCGTTGCTCCCGTGGCCCCCTGCGACCTTGTGTCGCAGGAGCCAAGGTTTGCCAGGCTAGGCGCGACGAGTCACCATGATCCGTCACCCGCTGGACAACCTGGACCGGCGCCGACCGACGTGACGGCCTACTTCTTCTCCGCCGGCCGCATGTCGTAAATCCGCACGTGGTTGTCGTGGTGCGCCACGGCAAGCTGCTGCGTCGGGCGGTGCAGGTGCAGGTCGCGCCCCGTGTTGGGCAGTTTCACCTCGTGGAACTCGTTGGGCTGGTCGGGCTTGTAGAAGTAGAGCATCCCGCCCAGGCCGCCGCCGGCCACGGCGATCAAAAAACCGTCGGCGTGGAACTCGATCCCCCAGGTGACGCCGTTCACGTTGGCCTTGGGCTTATGAAGCTGCACCTTCTCGCCCTTGGCCCAATCCAAGAGCACGACCGCCGGATTGCCCACGCCCGCGAACGCGTTGGACACGTTCGTGATCCCGCCGAGGGCCAGAAGCTTCCCTTCCTTGTCCAGCGCGATGCTCCGCGCGCCGCCGATGTCGGCAAAAAAGCCCGGGTCGAACTTGTGCAAGTCGGCAGCTTTCATTTCGCGGGCCATGGCGCCGTCGGCCGTTTTCCACTGCTTCACGATCCCCTTGAGGTCCACGGAAACGAACTCCTCGCCTGAGGGGAGAAACGCGACGTTGTAGACGTGGCAATCATGCCCCTTCAGCTCGCGCACCAGCGCCCCGTCGGCCGCCTGCCAGACCTTCACCAGCTTGTCGTTGCCGACGGTCACGATGAGCTTGCCATCCGGACTGACGGCCAGCGCCCGCAGCCACCCCTCGTGGGCCTGGATCGATCGGACGGGGGCGGGGGCCTCGGCGGCGGTCTCCCACGCGACGAGCTTGCCGTCGTAGCCGCCGGTGTAGGTCGCGGCGCCGTCGGGCGAGAAGCCGATCGCGCGGACCCAGCTTTCGTGTCCCTTGAGCTGCGTGAGCTTGTCGTCGGCCAGGCTGAAGCGCACGACCGACGAATCTTCGGCCCCGGCGAAAACGTACCGCCCCTGCGGCTCGAACCGGCACGACACAAAGGGGCTATTGTGCTTGAGTTGCTTGGTGACGCGCGTCTGCTTGGGATCGGCCGGCGGCGGGGCCGGCGTTTCCTGGGCCGCCTGGGCTTGCGGGTCGGTCATGTACGATTCTCCAACGAAGCGACCAAAATACGACACTGTGGCGGGTTGCACGCCTGTGCGCATTCTCGATCCTACGCGCGACGCGGGTTCTGGCAACCCAAAAAGGGTCTGGAGCGGCGTGACGTCATATTCTAAACTGGCTCGCATACCCAGAGGGTTCCAAAATGCCCAAGCCACGAAAATGGGAGTTGGAAGCATTTGATCCCACGGACGCCTTCGGGAAGGCAAGGCGCACCTGTTGGATCGACCAGGCTACGATTGAATTCATCACGAAAGGGCTGTTGGGCGCGCGGTGGTTTCGTCTTCTTTGCGTCAAGGATGTTCTTCTCAACCCAATCGCCGTCTTCCAAGGTTGGAACCGCGAGGGATTTGAAGACGCCCTTTGCTACGTCGGCCGCCCCGCCGACCACCCGAAACAGGACATAGAGTTGCCGGCCCCGCCGGGGAGATGCTTTTTGACCTTTGTGCTCCCATCGGGCAAAATTGAAGAGTGGCGGTGGGAGAGCTTCGACCCCAATAGCGAAGCCGACTGCCGCAACCAGTTTGGACACAATTGGAGCCAACTATGGCCGCCGACAGAAACGACCTGAAGCGATATCTCGAGGAGAACGCTCCCCAGGGGACGTTTTCGCCCTGCGTTCATTACGACGCCGATGCCGACGCGCTGACGTTTTTCTTCAGCAACAAGCCGGAGCACGCAAAAAGGCTCAACAGCCGCGTCACAGTCTATCTGTCGGATGAATCCGAAGATCTCGTGGGCTGTCGAATCAAGGGGGTGCGTGCGGTGCTCGAGGACATCGGCTCATTCGACGTCGCAATCTCCCATGGCAAGGTCAAGCTGAAGATGCTCTTCGTGGCCTTGCACGAGACGTTTTCGGCGGACCCGGCAAGCCGGGCCATCTATCGTCAAATCGGCGACGTGGTTCGCCACTCGGACCTTGAAGTGCAGGTCCCCGTCTCGGTTTGAAAACGCCGCCGGCCCGCGGCGCAATGCACCGCGGACCGGCGGCCCCACCAAACGAACGGCGCAAACCCAACCCTGCGCCGCCTACTTTTTCTCCGCCTCCTTGCTCTGCTTCTTCATCCGCTCGATGTACTCCTTGGCCTTCTCCTCGTAGGCCGGCAGCTTCAGGCCCACCGTTTTGGCCTCCTCCAGCGCGGCCTCATAGGTCAGCCCGCCGTCGAGCACCCGGTGCGCCAGCCAGATCGCCCCCACGCGGTTGGCCGACGCACAGTGCAACAAGAGCGGCCGTTTTTCCTTGTCGACGAGCAGCTTCCGCACGCCGTTGAAAACCTCGTCCGTCAGCTCCTTGGGCGCCTGAAACGGGAAGTTCAAATATGCCATCCCCAGCTCCCTGACGTGGGCCTCCTCGTCCCAGTCCAGCTCCTCCTTCTTGCGGAGGTTGACGACGGTCTTGATGCCCCCGTCCTTGGCGTGCTGGAAGTCCTCCTTCTGCGGCTGGCTGGCCAGGAACACGCCCGAGAGCGTGTGCAATCGCTGCACCTTGCCGCATTCATACGGTTCGAGCTTCTCCGTCTTGGGCGGGGCCTGGTCCTTCTTGGGCGGCTCTTGCGCCAGGGACACGGCGGCCCACGCGGCCACCAGCCAAGCTGCCAACAGCACCGTGATGAAACGTTTCATTTCGTCTCCTTGGGTTCTCGAGAATCCGCGGACGCCCCTCAAGTTTGAACCGCCCAATGCTGAGTCGTTGGCGATGGGCGGGATAGACCGCTGTATTGGGAAAGCAATCTGCGTGCCCAAACGGGCCGGCGGCCCGGCGACCTGACAGAGGCGGAAATCGCCGCAATTCGACCGGCACAGGCGCTCGGCACCGTGCCGTCGCGCCATTGTCCGCGCGCTGCTGTGTGCTGCTCCGCACACGTCGCACAGCGGCAGTTGGTAGGACAGCCTTTCCAGGCCGTCATGTCCGCGACGGCCCAGAAGGGCCGTCCTACAAGTCAATTGCAGGCCCGCTTAGGCCGGCTGCTGCTGCGTCACGCAATGAATCGCCCCCAGGCCCAGCACCAGGTCCACCGCGTCGAGGCCGACGACCTTCCGATCGGGAAACAGCTCGGCCAGCGTGCGCAGCGCCACGTCGTCGCTTCGGTCCCGAAACTGCGGGACGATCACCTGCCCGTTGCAGATGTAGAAGTTCGCATAGCCGGCCGGCAGCCGCCGGCCCTGAAACACGACCGGGCGCGGCATGGGCAGCGGCACGACGCGCAAGGCCCGTCCATCCTGGTCCGTCATCGCCTGCAAGCGGCGAAAGTTCTCGTGCAGCGGCTTGAAATTCTCGTCAGCCGGGTCCTGTTCCACGGCCGCGACAACCGTCGTTTCATTGACGAACCGCGCAAGCTGATCGACGTGCCCGTCCGTGTCGTCGCCGACGAGCTGCCCGTCGAGCCAGAGCACCCTCGTCGCGCCCAGGTACTCGCACACGTATCTCTCGATTTCACCCTGCGACAGCTTGGGATTGCGGTTGGGGTTCAAGAGGCACGATCGCGTCGTGAGGATCGTCCCGCGGCCGTTGGCGTCGATCGCGCCCCCTTCCAGCACAATGCCGGGCACAAACCGCCGGCCGCCGATGATTCGTGCGATCCGCTCCGGAACGCGGTTGTCGTCGTCAAACGCCGGGTACTTTCGTCCCCAGGCGTTGTACTCCCAATCCACCATCGCCGGCCGCGAGCCGGGCGGGCCGGCGAGAAACGTCGGCCCGTGGTCCCGCGTCCAAGCGTCGTTGGTGGGCACGTCGTGCAGCGTGACGCTTTGCAAATGCCCGACCATCTCCCGCGCTTGCCGCATCACCGCCTCGCCGCCGGCCAGGATGTGTACCGGCTCGGTGCGGGAGATTGTCTCCGCCAGCCGCTGCCAGATTTGCGGAACCGGCTCAAACTTGCCCGGCCAGGTCGCCCGGCGGTGCGGCCACGACAGCCACGTGGCCGCGTGCGGCGCCCACTCGGCGGGCATGCGGTATCCCAAGGCGGCGGGCGTCTGGGCCGTGGCCATCGATCTTCAACACCTGTGCGCACGAGAACCCGCGGATTGCACCCCGCAGGACGAACCGACCGATCGTCGTAGCGCCGGACCTATGGCCTGCGCAAGTCCAGGCATTTCATCACGCTCTGGTTGCGCAAATAAAGCCTTCCCGCCGAAACCACCGGCATGGTCCAGCACGTTCCATCCAGCGCGTCGACGTCGCTGACGACCTCCAGCTTGTCGGGGTTCGGCTTGACGAGCGACAACCGGCCCTGCTCGCCCAGCACGATCAGCATCCCATCGGCCATCGTGAGCGCGCCCTTGTTCCAGCCGCGCTCGCGCCACTTCTGTTTGCCGGTGTGCAGCCCCAGGCACGTGAACATGCCGTCGTCGAAGCCGTACAAGTGCCCTTCGTGGAGGATGCAGCTTGCGAAGTGGTTGCGCATTTCCTTGTTGCGATACACCTCGCGCGCCGTCACTTCGCCGCGCTTGGCAAACAGCTCCAACAGCGCGCAGCCCGCGTCGTACCCCGACGAAATGAACGCCAGGTTCCCCTCGATGATCGGCGTGGCGATGTTGCAGTCGTAGTCGGTGGTCCACTCGTGGCGGAACAGCTCCTTGCCGCTCTGGGCGTGGAGTCCCACCAGGCCCGCGGCCGTGAAACAGGCCACGACGGGCGTCTCGCCGAGCCGGAAGGCGACGGGCGTGGCATAGCCGGGCCGGTCTTCAACCGCGACGAGCACTCGCTCGCCGGCCTCCTTGTCCAGCACGACGCCGGGGTTCAGCCACACGCGGTCGGAAAGCACCAGCGGCGAACCGGAAAGCCCCCAAGTGATGTTTTCCTGGCCGATCTCGGCCAAGAGGTCCTTTTGCCACTGCATCGCGCCGGTGTCGGCATCGAGGCAGACGACGCTGCCGGCCGCCGCCTGGGCGAAGACCAGTCCGCCGTCGACGGTCGGCGTCGCGCGCGGGCCGTTGCCGTAGCCGTTCTCGTAGCCGTCGGAAACGGCCTGCCCCCAAACCTGCTGCCCGTTCCCAGTG
>JACOUI010000134.1 GCA_016177915.1 Planctomycetia bacterium | reverse complement strand
GGTGGGTCCAATTTCCGCGCCGGGGTGGGTCCATTTTGCATGCCGATTTCCAACTGCGATTGATACGTGCAAGGGGACACCCCTCGCTCACTTCACGAACAGAAACGCACTTTGTATGTAGAACGAATCTGGTCACGCCAAGCTAGCCGCCGGGGCGAAGATCGAGCGTCCACTTTCGTGAGTCGGCCACCTCGATCAGGCGGGGATCCGTTTCGTCGGGCTGGTCCTTAGCCAGTCGTGCTGCAGGTCGGCCCAACAGAACTGAATGCCAGCGTTGTCGCGCCACGAGTTGATGCAGCATCCGCTCGTCGTAGGTCTTTTGCACGAGCAGGTAATAGACGTTGACGTGACCTGCAAGCTGCCGGCCGACACGGTCCACTCGGCCTTCCCGCTGCTCCATGCGAGCGGGATTCCATTCGATGTCAAAATGGACCAGATGCTTGCTGTACGTCTGGAGGTCGATTCCCTCGGACCCGACGTTACTCGCGACCAGTACCCACGGACCGTGGGGGCTGCGGAACGCCTCGCCCGATGCTTCACGTTCGTGGCGGTCGTCATGTCCGGTGTACGTGGCCACGACGCGGAGTGAATGCAGCGCAGACAGCGTAGCCCCCAGGCGTTTGATCTCTTCTCGGTGCAGGCGTTTTTGCCAGCGCTCGCAGCGCTCGGCGTCAACGACTGCCTGAATCGTGTTGAGCTGGCGCAGCAGATCCTCGGAAAGCAGGTTGCAGAATCGCTTGTGACCGCACAGGTCGGCAGTGAGTCGGCGCCCGCACTGTGATTTTAGATGGGCCGGGAGTCGCACCAATTGATGCACGATTTCCTGGGCGCGGGGCGGCGCATCCGCGAAAGCACAATCGGCGACTCGTTTCTGAAGACGGCATTCAACCGCGTCCAAGTTCCGACTTGCCTGGATTGCCATCTTCCTCCATTGGCGGCACTTCCTGACCGCCTGCCAGGCTTGAGTTGCGGCCTGCTCCAGCCCGCGCACGAGGTCTGCGGCAGCGTGCCGAACGAAGCTTGTGAACACAAGCAACTTTCGCGGCTGACCGTCGTCTTGGAACGACCGCAAGTCGTCCTCGATCTGTTGCGACGCCCACGTGAGAAGCGCATCGGTCCGCGGGGAATACGGCGGGCCCTTCCCCGAATTCAGTCGCTCATCGCTGGCCTGACCTTTTGTCGACAAGGCTTGACGCAGCTTGGTTGCGACGAACGTGCGGTCAACACCCTCTGCGGCTGCGAGAGCCAACCTGCGCTGAAAGTACCAGGACTCGAAGGCCAGCCCAGGATCAATCAGGTGAGGGATGACCGCCGCCAGTTCGCGTTCGCTTACGCGCTCAGGCGGAGGGTGCAATTTGTGCGCTCTCCCACTTTTGTCGATCACAAAATGGCGTCTCACTGTCGTCCGCAACTGATTTCTGGCAATGATCTGGCAAATGTGGCCTTCCGCTTCGTTCTTTTCCGCTTTGGTCGGTGGATCACCTCCCTGGAAGAACCGGTCCATGCTCCGCACAAAGCGGCTGACAGGGGGGCGGCTCAGGAATTTGTGGTCGCTGTGCTTGCGATCGACGATCATTCCAAGCAGCGGATGAAGCTCCTTAGGGTCGAGTTGAAACGGCGTCGCGGTCAGCAGAATCACGGCCCCGATGTCCGTTCGTCCAAGGATCGCGTCCAGGGCCTTGCGGGCCTCACGATGGTGCGCCTCGTCCACAATCAGCACATCCCATCGCTGGGATTGGAGGGCGGCGAGTCGGCTGCGGCCTGGGCCAGCTTGGCGCACGACGACATTCCAATTGCAGACGTAAGTGCCCGCTCCTAAGTGCGCCTGCTTACCCCGGCGACGTGGCGGAGGGAGTTCCTGGAGATCTCTCGTTGACCGAATCTCGTAGGGCTGGGTCAGTGTGGCCCGCACGAACCGGCGACGGTGTGGCTGGCTCCTGGTCCACGCGGCGAGACGCTTCCCGAACCCGTCGGGATCGCGAATCTCCCTGGTCCATTTGGACACCAAACCGGGTGGGCACAGTACGAGGACTTTCGCAGCCCGTTGCCGTTGATTACGGCGTTTCTCGCCGCTCTTGGTTCGTTTGCTCCGCTCGGTCAAAAGCAATGCGCTCGCGGCCAACGCCTCCCAGGTCTTCCCCAGACCAACGCCGTCTGCGAGAACAACTCCGCGCTGGTCAATTCGGCGCCGCCCGTTCCTTAGAATCCCACGTTGGTCGACTAGGCGGCGTCGAACCCAGACCGCGACTTTCCCCTGGTACGGCTCTCCGGTGTTGAACCTGCTGCGACTCATCGCGATGATCTCCGGCCGCTCTTGCTGAAGAGGAAGTCGTTCAGAACGCCGGCCAAGTGCGGAGCCAACCGAATTGCATCAACGCGTAGCTTGAGATAGGCTCGCCGCGACGCCGAGTCCTCGAAACGCTGGTCGACTCGGCGCCGCAGCAGCGCCGCGTTAACGGCCAGCCGATCCAACTCACCCTGATGATGTGCCTCGGTCAAAGCCCGTTCCTCGTCCTCGTCGTATACTGCTTCGTCCTCGGGCGCGTCGTCCGTGTTGTCCGTTTTGCCGATCCTTGAGGCATCGCAATCCGGCCAACAGCCGCGCTCTTCATCGAGCAGTTCGAGAATCGCCTGATCGGCTAGGGCGCTACTCGGCTCGCAAAGGGGGACCGTCACCGGAAAAGGCACGCATGCTCGGCCAACGCGTTCCCAAAGAACGGTACTCCAAGACTCAGAGTCACGCTGGGGCACGCCTCCTGGAAACAATTTGTTCAGGTCACGCGTGCTGTCGACGATGCCGTTGCCCTTGCGGATCGTCACGCTGACAGTTGCGCTGGCCCCTGAAACTCTCGCGATCACCACGTCCTGCCGCACTACCTCTGGAGCTTCAACTTGGAGAATCGGATGCCCGGCTGCCTTGACCTGCGCCGCCAGGATGACTCCCTTGGGTGCTGAAGGTGGGCGGTGTGGCTGTGCGACGTGCGTCCTCCTTGAGGGGGGCGTGAACAGTTCCTGCAGGTCCCTTTCCATGGTCCGCAGGTTTGCGTCCGAAAGTCTTGAGGCCACCAAAACCTCCACGTTGCCGTGGGCACTCGTGGACAATAACAGCGCGGGCTTTGTGCAATTTGCACTGCCAAAGAACAATGTGCCTCCACGACCACCGCGAACGAGATACGCTTTCGCATGAAGCCGTCCAGGCCGGCGGTCGTAGGCATCGTCTTCGGACCCTGCCGCATCGTCCTTGGCTGTCTCCTGCCTGATTCGAACATCCACACTGCTCCCCAGATCCGGTGCCGCGCCGTTTTGCCCCTGCGTGCAAACCTGGACTTGCCCACTGATTTCAAACTGTCGCCGCAGTTGGGTCACCACCTGAGGATCGGTGCCATCGGGCGACGCGCCCGTCGTGTGCCAGGGAGATACAACTGTCAGGCTCGACGCACGGGTGTTGCCCGCCTGCCGATGCGCTGTAACCATCTGCGGAAGCAGCGGACCGTCGAGAGAATCAAAGATCGCGTTGCGTGCCGGCTTGATTCCCGCGAGCGTGATTTCCAGGAATCGACGTGTGGTAGCCGACAGGAGCACATGATCGGATGCAGCGAGTCGCTGGAGAAAGCTCGTGGCGCCCCCCATTAGCTCGCGTCCTTCGTCGGTGGTGTGGTCAGCAAACAGCATCAGCTCAAGGTTCCCACCGAATCCGCCTGCCGTGAGATTTGACGACCCGATTCCGATCAGATAGTTGTCACCCGCCCTGAGCAAAACGACTTTTGCGTGGAACACACCACCCTTTCGGCATCGGACGGGGGCCACCTCGTAGCGGTCGAAAGTAGCCTGCCCACTGTCCCGAAATCGAACCTGCAATGCCCCCGCGTCAGCCATTACGAGCGTCCGGAATTGACGGCCACGGCGCGTCATCTCCGGGTACAGCACGGCCCGAAATCGTGGCGGATCAAGATCGTAGCTGCACAGCACGGCTCGGCGCGGCGAGGGACCACCATGGCGCCGGACAAAGTGGCGAATCGCCTCCGAAATCCGCTGCCACCGCAGGCCACCGCGACGCGACGCCATCAGAGCCCTCCCAGGTCTTTTGCAATCCGGTTGAATGCGGCCATGCGATAGCCGTGCAAGGCGACTTTGTCGGGGGGCTGCCAGCTCTTCTTGGACTGACGGTTGATCGTGAGTCGCTCAAGCCGACCATTTTCAGGCGCGTGAAGCCAGTGAAGCCAAGCGTCTCCACCCTTTGCCTTGTCGTGGATCTTCAACAAGCTCTGAAGGGCGTCATCACACCGGGCGCGCGCGCTCTCGCGCCGGTCGACGATGCGCCGAGCCAGGTCAAACGGCCACTCCTCAAGCAAGGCGCGACCCTGATCCGGCAGACGGTCGAACAGTATCACGGCATGCGCAAGGCTGGCGATGGCACGGGCGATTGCCGAATCAAAATCGTTATCGGCCAGGGGTACGTCGCAAAGCTGGGGTCGGTTTCTGCGGGCAGTCAGGCGCTGCCTCAATGCCGTGCGAAAGGAGGGGAGCTCGTTTGCTTCGATCGCCCGCACCCACGCGACAAAAATCAGGTTCAGGCCCAGACTCACATACTCCCAAACGGCCGCAGCACGGAGTGTGTTCTCGGGTTCTGGTAATGCGGGAGAGGTCTTGCCTTCGAATGCGATCAGCACCGTCTCCGGGCTGAGGACACTCTCTGCGTAGAAGTCGCGCATCTGGCGACCAAACGCGGCCCGCCGAGTCCGACCATCGCGCGCTTCAGCGTCAAGTGAACCCCGCACGGACAACCCCATCCTGTCGCGCAGCACTCTCTTTTCACCAACCGATTCATGTACTCGCGACAGGCAGGCGCCTGCTGGCAACGCCTTGCGCCCACGCCCACGCATCCGCACCGACTTCTGAAAGGCGCGGGCAAGATCGTTCCCAATCGCGGTCAATGTGGCGCGTTGAGCGTCCTCAAGCAGTCCAAGCTGGACCATCGACGCACGGTAGGCCCTCCAGACGGGCACCTTGTAGATCATCCGCGGGTCAAGCGCAAGGACGTTCGAAGCATCGCGGTCGCGCCGAATCGCCTCGATGTTTCGCTTACCCACGAAGCTGCAATCGCCGTGGCCCTCGGGATCACTTTCCGAAAGCAAGGATTCGGTCAGCGCCAGGGCCACTTCGAGGCGGTGAATCTCCTGCTCGTTGACCGTCGTACCCGTACGCTCCCTGGCCCAGCACAGAAAGCTGAAGTATCGGGCTCTGGTGGTCAGCACCGAAAGACCTGGCAACAGCCGGTCCGCGAGGCGGTCGGCAACGGCCTGCAGCCCCAACGGGTCAATCGCCCGCGATTTCAGCGGATCTAGCTCCACCCAGGATGGCAGGACTCCGGTCAACATGACCCGATTATGGATTCGGATTCGGCCACCGTCTACGGCGAAGCCGATAACGGCCGCAGGAAGCCGCCTAATTCGACAATTGGATCAACTGCTGATGGCCGGCGGCTGGTGGCACTGGCGGGGGAAGAAAAGGGGTCAGGGGGAAGAAAAGGGGTCATTCTGATTTATTCTTGCCAATACCCGTCCGCTCGGCTATCCTCCCTCCATGCCACGCACCGCTCGGGCCTCCCAAGGCGGACTCTGCTACCACGTTATCAATCGCGGTAACGCGCGCCAAACCGTCTTCCGAAAAAAGGCCGACTACCAGGCCTTCCTCGAACTCCTCGCCCAGGCCCAAAAACGCCTCCCCCTCCGTATCCTCGCCTTCTGCCTGATGCCCAACCACTTCCACCTCGCCCTGTGGCCCCTGGCCGACGGCGACCTCAGCCGCTTCATGCAGTGGCTCTCAACCGCCCACGTCCGCCGCTATCACCGCCATTACCAATCCAGCGGACACGTCTGGCAGGGCCGCTTCAAGGCCTTCCCCATCCAGCAAGACGATCACCTCCTGGCCGTCCTGCGATACATCGAACGCAATCCGGTGCGGGCCGCGCTCGTTCGGCGCGCGGAAGACTGGCCCTGGTCGAGCGCCGCGGCCTGGCAGCCGGGCGCCGCCGACGAACTCCGCAAGCTCTTGCATCCCGGACCGGTTCCGCGCGGACGCGGATGGCTGAAACACGTCAACCGCCCGCTCACACAAGCCGAGCTCAAGCCGCTGCGCGAGTGCGTCAACCGCGGCCGGCCGTTCGGGTCGCGCGTCTGGACGACCCGCATCGCCCGGACGCTGGGCCTGGAATCGAGCCTTCGCCCCCGCGGAAGGCCGAAAAAAGGCGGCCACTAAAATTACGCCTGCCGGCGGGCCGCCAAAGAGTTTACGCTGAACGGATTGCGTGCCCGAATTCACGCGGGCGTCGCCTGGTGGAACGGTTGCACGACTTATGCCCGCCAATTGTCCCCGCTCCGCGCAGCTCGTCCTTCTCGGCGCGCTCTATCTCGCGCTCGCCGCCGCCGCTCCTGCCGCGCAGCGCGCTGCAAACGCCGTTTCCATCGAGCCGCGACTTGTGCACCTCCGCAGCGGCGAGGAGCGCGAATGGTCCGAATTTCCAGAGACCGCCCAGGGTCGGCATCTCGAAGTCCGCTTCTCCGCGGCCAAAAACGACGCCGAGCATGCCCTGCGGCTTCGTCAGCAGGACGTCAAGCAGGCCTGGCGCGTCGCCCTGAACGGCAAGACCCTCGGCGAGCTCGTGCGCGATGAAAACGACATGGTCGTCTACTTCGCGGTTCCAGCCGGCGCCCTGGTCGACGGCGAAAACACCCTCCGCGTCGAGCCGGCCTCGCGCACGGCGCCGTCCGACGACATCCGCGCCGGCGAAATCACGCTCCGCCCCTGGCCGCTCCGCGAAGTCTTGAATGAGGCCACGGTCGAAGTCGAAGTCCTCGATGCCGCCACCAACGAGCATGTCCCCAGCCGCATCACCATCGTCGATCGTAGCGGCTCGCTGCAGACGACCGGCGCGACTTCGAACGACCACCTCGCCGTCCGCCCCGGCGTCGTCTTCACCTCGACCGGCCGCGCCGAGTTCGGCCTCCCGGCGGGCACCTATACGATCTACGCCGGCCGCGGCTTCGAATGGTCGCTCGCCAAGACCGACATCACGGTCGCCGCCGGTCCGGCTGTCCGAACGAAACTAACCATTCGCCGCGAAGTCTCTACCTCCGGCTACGTCGCCTGCGACACGCACGTCCACACGCTGACCCACTCCGGCCACGGCGACGCCACGATCGCCGAGCGCATGATCACCATCGCCGCCGAAGGGATCGAGCTAGCTATCGCGACCGACCACAACGTCCACGTCGATTACGAGCCGCACGCCCTCCGCCTCGGCGTGCGAAAATACTTTACCCCCGTCATCGGCAACGAAGTCACGACCACCGTCGGCCATTTCAACATCTTCCCCGTCCGCGCCGGCGCAGCCATTCCCGATTATCAATCCAAGAACTGGGCCGCGATTTTCGACGGCATCTATCGCACGCCGGACGTAAAGGCCGTCATCCTCAATCACGCCCGCGACCTGCACGGCGGCACGCGCCCCTTCGGGCCCAAGCTGTACAACGCCCCCGCCGGCGAAAACCTCGACGGCTGGCCGATGCGCTTCAATGCGATGGAGGTCGTCAACTCCGGCGCCACGCAGTCCGACCCGCTGCAACTTTTCCACGACTGGATGGGGCTGCTCAACGCCGGCCGCACGGTCACCCCCGTCGGCAGCAGCGACTCGCACGACGTCGCCCGGCATTTCATCGGCCAGGGCCGGACCTACATCCGCTGCGACGACCGCGACGTGAGCCGCATCGACGTCGACGCCGCCGTCAACAGCTTCCTCGCCGGCCGCGTGATGGTCAGCTATGGACTCCTCGCGGAACTCACGATCGACGGCAAGTACACCGCCGGCGATCTGGCCGCTCCGTCGGGCGACGATCTGGCCGTCGGCCTGCGCGTCCTCGGTCCGCACTGGGTCACGGCGACTTCGGTCCGCCTCTACGCCAACGGCCAACTCGTCCGCGAGGAGAAGATTCCCGCGGAGAAAAGCTCCGAATTGTCCGAGGGGGTGAAGTGGCAAGCGACGTGGAAGCTGCCGCGGCCGAAGCACGACGTGCACCTTGTCGCCATCGCGCTGGGCGACGGCGTCGACGGCCCCCATTGGAAAACCGCCAAGCCCTATCAACCCACGTCGCCCGATTGGGAGGCCCACACCATCGGCTGCAGCGGGGCCATTTTTGTGGACGGCGACCTCGACGGCCGCCGCGCTTGTCCGCGCGATTACGCCCAGCGCCTGCTGGCGGCCTCCGCCGGCGACGTCGCCAAGCTCGTCGCGGGCCTGGCCGCCTACGACGCGGCCACGGCCGTTCAAGCGGCGCACCTCGATCGCACGTCCGGCGGTTCGCTGGAATCGGCCGACCTGGCCGCGGCGCTCCAATCGGCCGCGCCGCACGTTCAACAGGGCTTCCGCACCTACCTCGAATCGTGGCGCGAAAACGCCGCCGCCCGCGCGACGAAGTGACATTAGATCGCGCACATGACGTGCCGAGAAAAAGAGCGGAGAGGACGGGATTCGAACCCGTGAAGGAGGTTTAGGCCCCCTTACCGGTTTAGCAAACCGGCGCTATCGACCACTCAGCCACCTCTCCGATTTTGTCGAAAAGCCAACGCCGCGGGCTCGCCGGCGCGTAACCGGCCAAAACCAGCTCAAGGAGTGTCCCAACCCACCCAAATAGTGTCGCACCCGAACTGACCGCGGTTCGCAGAAATCGCTGCAACGTGTCGATTGTAGGTAATTTACCACGCCCGGCAAGGCGGCTGCGATTGCACCCCCCGGCACGGCGATAAATCTCTTTGCTCGCCGGGCAATTCGGCGAGTCGAATCACCGCCCGGACCGGGCCGAAAAGTCCGTCCGTGCCGAAAATCCGTAACGTGTTGAAGGGCCTCCCAGCGATGTTTCCCGCGGCCTACGCTATGATGTCCGGGAAATAGCCGCCCAGCGCCGCTCGAACGGACTCGTCAGGCCAAACCCGATCGCCGCAACGGCCAGGATGCGCCGTCGCGGCCCAAGGCCATCCGACTGATGTTCGCAGCACCGCGCCGGCTCGGGTTTTGGCAGGTCGCCTCTCTTTTCCTCGCGATCATCGCCGCCGGACCTCCGACGACGACGTGCGTCTGCGCCGGCGAGGTCTCGGCCCGCGAGGCCGACGCCCTCCGCGCCGCGCTCGAATCGATCGACACCAAACAGCTCAAAAAACACGCCGCCCTCCTGGCCGACGACACGTTCGAAGGCCGCGAGGCCGGTTCCCGCGGCGGCCAGGCTTCGGGTCTCTACATCGCCCGCGAGCTGCGCCGCCTCAAGCTCGCCGGCGGCGCCAAGGAGAGCTACGTCCAGCCGTTCGGCGCGGGCTACCGAAACGTCCTCGGGCTCCTCGAAGGAAGCGACGCGAAGCTGAAGGACGAGGTCATCGTCGTCGGCGCGCACTACGACCACGTCGGCTACGGCACGCCGCAAAACAGCTTCGGGCCGGTCGGCCGCATCCATAACGGCGCGGACGACAACGCCAGCGGCACGGCGGGCCTGCTCGAAACCGTCGAGGCCTTCGCCGAGCACGCCCCCCGGCCGCGGCGCACGATCCTCTTCGCCTTCTGGGACGCCGAGGAAAAGGGCCTCCTGGGTTCGCTGCACTGGCTCCGCAATCCGACGCTCGCCCTCTCGCGCGTGAAGATGGCGGTCAACAGCGACATGATCGGCCGCCTGCGCGACCGCCGCCTCGAGATTTACGGCGTCCGCACCGGCCCGGGCCTGCGAAGGCTCGTCAGCCTGCAAAACACCGAAAGCCTCTCGCTCGACTTCTTCTGGGCGATGCGGGCCGACAGCGACCACCATCCGTTCTTCGACTCGGGCATCCCGTCGATCATGTTCCACACCGGCTTGCACGACGACTACCATCGCCCCAGCGACGACTCGGAGAAACTGAACGTCGAGGGGATCCAGCAGGCGAGCCGGATGCTGTTCCGGCTGGCGTTCGACCTGGCGAACCGCGATGAGCTGCCGGCGTTCCGCTCGGCCAGCCGCCGCGAGAGCGACGCCGAGCGGCAGACGTCGGAACAGGCCGTCGCGTATCGCGGGCGGCTGGGCGCGACGTGGGAAACCGCCGCGACGTCGCAAAAGGGACTGCGCATCTTCGACGTCGTCCGCGGTTCCGCGGCCGAACGGGCCGGCCTGCGCCGCGGCGACCGCGTCATCGAGTTCGCCGGGCAGCCGATTTCGGACTTCGACGCGATCCGCCGCCTGTCGCTCGTCTCGGCCAGCCCGGCCACGGCGCTCATCGAGCGCGACGGCGACGGCGGGCCGCGGCGGGTGAACGTCGAGCTGGACGGCCCGCCCGTCAAGGTGGGCGTCACGTGGCGCGTGGACGACGCCGAGCCGAACTGCGTCATCCTCAGCCAGGTCATTCCCGGCACGCCGGCCGAGAAAGCGGGCCTCGTCGTCAACGACCGAGTTTACTCGGTCGGGGGCAAGACCTTTTCCACGGCAGACGAGTTTCGCGCGCTGGTCAACGAGGCGCCGGGCGACGTGGTGCTTCAAATCGAGCGCCAGGGCGGCCTTCGGGAGGTCACGCTGCCACGGACCAGCGGTGACGCAAAGGCCGAATAGCCGGCACGCCGTGGCGATTGCTGGGCGGCGGCGGAAGCTCTCCGCCCCACCGAATCGACCCTTTCCTCCCTGCCTTGCAAAGCCCATTGCGGGAAGGGGCCGGGGGGGTTGAGGGCAAGCGAGCGCCCGCTCAAACTATGCACGTCGCTAATCTGCGCGGGTGCCACTGCCCGCCCTCGTCTTGCTCCGTCGGTTGAACAACCCATGCCCGACGCCCCGCTTCTCCCCCTCGCCAAGGCCAAGCCCCCCTTCCACGTCGGCATCGACCTGGGCGGCACGAACGTCAAAATCGGGGCCGTCGACGAACTGGGCCGCGTCGTCCATCGCGACAGCTTCAAGACGCTCAAGGAGCGCGGGCCGGAAGACTGCGCTCGCCGCATGGGCCGCGCCGTGCTGAAAGTGATCCGCGCCCTGGGGGTCAAGAAAAACGAAGTCGCCAGTGTCGGGCTCGGCTCGCCGGGCACAATGGACGTCCCCAAGGGCCTGCTCCTCGTGCCGCACAATTTCCTCAACGACAAGACCGAGTGGCGGAATTTTCCCATCCGCGACCGCGTCAGCCATCACTGCGGACTGGCCGTCACGTTCGCCAACGACGCCAACGCCGCCGCCTACGGCGAGTTCTGGGTCGGCCGCGGGCGGAAGTTCCAGAGCATGGTGCTGTTCACGCTCGGCACGGGCGTGGGCTGCGGGATCGTTTTCACCGTCGAGGGGCAGGCCTACGTGGTCAACGGCGAAACGAGCCACGGGGCCGAGTGCGGCCATATCATCATCGACATGAACGACTCGGCCCGGATGTGCGGCTGCGGCCAGCGGGGGCACCTGGAGTCCTACGCCAGCGCGACGGGGGTGATCGCCCGGGCGAAGGACGCATTGGCGGATGCGGGGCGGACGTCGGTCCGGCGGCGCGTCGAGGCAGGCGAAACGCTGACGCCGCTCTTGTTGGCCGAAGAGGCTGAACGGAAGGACGCATTTGCTTTGCGGATGGTCCTCGACACGGCCATGTACATGGGCATCGGCATCGTGAACCTGTTGCACACGGTCGATCCCGACGGCGTCGTCCTGGGCGGGGCGATGACGTTCGGCGGCAGCAAGAGCCCGCTGGGCCGAAAGTTTTTGGCCCGCGTGAAGGAGGAGGTGCAGCGCCGGGCGTTCCCGACGCCCGCCGCCCACGTGATCATCGACTACGCCACGCTGGGGAACGACGCCGGGTTCATCGGCGCGGCGGGAATGGCGCGGCTCCAAGCCAAGGCCCGCGCGACGGCCGAGCTATGAAACTCAAACGCCGGCCGGAGGATTTCGCCGTCGAGGAACTCTCGGACCTGTCGCCGGCCGAGGGCCCCTTCGCGCTCTACAAGCTCACCAAGCGCTCGCTGGGCACGCCCGAGGCGATCGATGCCGTGCTGCGCCGCTGGGACGTGCAAAGGCGGCGGGCCTCGTTCGGCGGACTCAAGGACAAGCACGCCCTCACCACGCAGTTCCTCACGATCCACCACGGCCCGCGAAGAAACCTGACGCAGACGAACCTGGAGCTTGTGTACCTCGGCCAGATCCCGCGGCCGTTCACGCCGGCCGACATCCGCGCCAACCGCTTCTCGATCGTGCTCCGCGACCTGTCGCCGGCCGCCGCCGCGAAGGGCCAGGAGGCGGCGCGCCAGATCGCCACGCACGGCGTGCCCAATTATTTCGACGAGCAGCGCTTCGGCTCGCTGGGCAAATCCGGCGAGTTCATCGCGCTGCCGTGGTGCAAGGGCGACTACAAGCACGCCTTGTGGCTGGCGCTGGCCGATCCCAACGATCACGACCGGCCCGAAGACCGCCAGCAAAAGGAGCTGCTCCGCGAGCACTGGGGCAACTGGCCGACCCTGCGGTCGAAGCTTGGCAAGTCGGCGGCCGGCGAGATCGTCGCTCGTCTCGTCGATCGCCCCACGGATTTCCGCGGCGCGCTGGCGCGGATTGACGTCGATCTCCGCGGCCTCTACCTGGCGGCATTCCAGAGTTTTTTGTGGAACAAGCTGCTCTCGGAATTTCTGCGATCGGAACTGCCGGCGGAAACTCTCTTTGACGTGGCGATCGGGCCGAATGTCGTGGCGTTCTATCGCACGCTGCCCGCCGAACGCCGCGAGCCGCTCCTGGCCGCGATCCTCCCGCTCCCCTCGGCCCGGCAGAAGGTGCCCGAGGGTCCGCTGAAGGAGCTTTACGACCGGGTCGTCACCAGCGCCGGCCTGGCGGCGCGGGAAATCCGCGTGAAGTATCCGCGCGACAGTTTCTTTTCGCGCGGCCAGCGGTCGGCGATTTGCGTGCCCATGAATTTGCAAACCGCGGCGGCGGACGACGATTTGTATCTCGACCGCCGCAAGCTGAACGTCTCGTTCGACCTGGCCCGCGGTTCGTACGCGACGATCGTCGTGAAGCGCCTCACGGTCACCTCCCCCCTTGCGGGGGAATTGTAGGGTGGGCCAAGCTCGCGCAAAACGAACGGTGGGCGTCGCAAGCGGCCTGCACGTCAACGACGCCTGTCTCTCAGAATTCCGTCTCACGCGAGCGCAGGCCCACCGGAATGGCTTGCTCCGCCCACCCTACAAGATCCGTCTTCATCCGTCCGATCTGTGTCATCCGTGTCCCATCGTCCCAAGAATGGGACACGGATCGGACGGATCGGACGGATGCACACCGATCAGACAAAAAGTGGCGGCCCGGCCCGCGATTGCTTACAATCGTGCCACACTGACCCCCCACCCCGGCCACCCCGACCCTCCCCCGCAAGGGGG
>JACOUI010000133.1 GCA_016177915.1 Planctomycetia bacterium | reverse complement strand
CGGCGAAGAATCGCGGAACGCCGCACCTCGTCGATCGCGTCGTCGTGCGTGATGATGCCGAGGATGCGGTGCTCGTGATCGACGACGGGGATCGCCAACAAGTCGAAATCGGCGACTTTTTGGGCCGCGGCCTCCTCCGTCTCCTCGACGCCGACGGAAATCACGTCGCGCTCCATCACGTCGCGGACGCGGACGTCGGGCTTGCCCATCGCCGACAAAAGCTGCCGCGCCGAGACGATGCCGCGCAGGTGGTCCTCGTCGTCGACGACGTAGAGGTAGTAAATCGTCTCGAGCCGCTCCGCCTGCCGGCCGACTTCCTCCAGCGACTCGCGGACCTTCGAGCCTTCGCCGACGCGGGCGAACTCCGTGGTCATCATCGCGCCGGCGGTGTGCTCCGGATACGTCCGCAGGCGGAGGATGGCCCGCCGCTGCTCCGCGCCCAGCCGCGCCAAGACGGCGTCGGCCGCCGCCGTCCGCACGTGCGCCAAGAGGTCCACGCTGTCGTCGTTGGCCAGGCGCCCGAACAGCTCCGCGGCCTCTTCCGGACTGATCTTCTCGACGCACTCGACCTGTTTGTCCCTTTCCAGGTAGCTGAAGATCTCGGCCCGCGATTCCGGCTCGGCGTGCCGCAGGACCTCCCAGGATTCCTCGGCCGTGAGGCCCTCCATGAATTCCGCGGTCCGCGCGGGGTGCAGCGCCTGGCAGAACTCCGCCATCTCCTTGGCGTCGTTCTGCGCGAGCATTTCGCGCAGCTCGGGGAGGTAGAGCGTATTGATCATGACGGCGGCGAGCGGCGAAAGGCGCAGTGGCAGCGGGCGCGGCGGCGAGACCCTTGCCGAATCATACCTTGCCGCAGGGACGCGCAGGAGACGCGCGCACGGCGGGAATCTTCCCGCCCGAGCCGCGCTTTGAGAAGAATTCGTGAGCGCCGCTACTGGACCTCGAAAATCGCCTCGATCTCGACGGTGATGTTGCCCGGCAGCGAGCCCATCCCCACGGCGCTTCGCGCCCCCACGCCGTCGTCCGCGCCCAAAAGCTCCCGCATCAGGTCGCTGTAGCCGTTGATCACGGCCGGGTGCTCCTTGAAGTCAGGAGTGGCGTTGACCATGCCGAGGGTCTTCACGAGCCGCTTCAAGCGGTTCAGGCTGCCCAGCGAATTGCGGAGCGAGGCCAGGATCGCGAGGCCCACCTGCCGCGCAGCCTTGTAGCCGCCGTCCTTGTCGACGTCCGCCCCCACGCGCCCGGTCATCATTTTGCCGTCATTCAATAGCGGACCGTGCCCAGAGACGTACGCCAGGTTTCCGGCGATGACGACGGGCTTGTAGACGCCGGCCGGCTTGGGCGGAGGGGGCAGCTCGAGCTTCAATTCCTTGACGCGGTCTTCAACGGCCATGGCAGGCTCCACAGGATGCGGTTGCGACGCAGGCGGCGCGAAACGGCTTTGCAAATCGGCCTTTACCGTAGCGGCGCTATGGGCCGGCGACAAGCGGCCTGGCCATCTAACGGACGATCGACGGCGGCGCCCCGTCGATTTGCGCCTGCTGGGCGGGCTTGGGCGGCGGCACGGGCGCACTGGCCTGCACGGCATCCTGCGTGGCCTGGATCAGCATCGGACCTAGCAGCAGGCCGATCAGGAGGACCGCGACGAGACACAATCCGCCGGCGGTGCGGACGGCGCCGCCTCCTTCAGCCCGTGGCTCTTTGGCCGGGGGAAGGAAATACATCGTCGCCACGACTCGCAGGTAGTAGGTGGCAGCGACCGCGGCGTTGAGGGCCCCGATCACGGCCAGCACGATGAACCACGTCTGCCGCGACGCGCCGAGGCCCGGCGACGAGCGCACGTCGAGCGCCGACAGGAAGAGCGACAGCTTGCCCCAAAAGCCCGCCAGCGGCGGCACGCCCGCCAGGCTGAACATGAACACCGCCAGCGCCGCGGCCGAAACCGGCCTCGTTCGCCCCAGGCCGGCCAGCTCGGCCACCGTATCCACTTGCCGCTCGGGCGATCCCAGATAGGCCAGCGCCGCAAATGCCCCGGCCGTCGAGAAAGCGTAGACGACGAGGTAGAACACCGACGCGCCCAGCCCCTCTTCCGGCCGGCTGCCCTGCGGGCCGAGCGTCGCCGCGAAACCCGCCGCCAGGCCGATCAACAGATAGCCCGCGTGGGCGATCGACGAATAAGCCAAGAGCCGGCGGACGTTTTTCTGCCACAGGGCCGTCATGTTCCCCACGGTCATCGTGACGACCGCCAGAAAGAGCGCGATCCGCCAGCCGGTCCCGGCGGCCAGGGGCATCGCCAACGTCGTCACGCGAATGAGCGCCGCGATACCGGCCACCTTCGGCAACACGGCCAGCAGCATCGCGTTTTCGTGCGTCGTTCCTTGGTAGACGTCCGGGGCGTAGAAGTGAAACGGGGCGGCGGCGATCTTGAACGCCAGTCCGACAAAAATGAGCACGAGCGCCAGATCGGGCAGAGGACCCCAGTCGGCGACGGCGGCGACCGACGTGTTTTGCAAAACCCGGGCGATTTCGGCCAGGTGGGTCGAGCCGGTCACGCCGTAGAGGAAGCAAAACCCATAGAGCGTGACGGCGGACGAGAGGATGCTGAGGAAGAAATACTTGGCGGCCGATTCCTGCGAGGCGGAGTCCTTGCGGCCGACGTAGAGCAGCACGTACGTGGGGATGGAGATCGTCTCCAGCGCGACGAAGAGCAGCACCAATTCGCCGCTGACCGAAACGATCATGCCGCCGGCGATCGCCAAGAGGAGCGAGCCTGTGACCTCCGGCGCCTGCCCGGCGGCGGCGGGACGCGCCAGGGCCAACACAAACACGCCGCCCAAGAGCAAGACGAGCCAGCGGAGCGTATAGCCCAGGGCATCGACCGCGATCGGACCGGCGAAGCCGCCGGGGACTTTCTGCGTCCACAGCGCCAGCCCCGCCGCCGCCAGCCCCGCCGCCGCCACCCAGCTCCATGCGGTCTTGGACTTCGCGAACGTGCCGCCCACGAAAACGAAAACGGCGCCCCCCACCACGATCATCTCGGGAATGAGCTGCAAGACGCCGGCGGCCGAGGTGTAGGCGGCGTTAGGGTCCATGGGGACCTCCTGACGCCGAAATCTCATCGTGGCGAGCGGTGGATGTCAGCCCCCCGGTGTTGTTGCTTGGCACGTCGACAACAGAAACATGGTGGGCGGTGCCCACCCTACGGTCGAGTGAGGAGGCAAGCGGATCCAGCGTCCGGCTCGTGCGGGTCAGGAAGAAACTCGGCTGCACGCCGATCCACACGATGAAGACGACGAGCGGCAGAAGTGCGTAGACCTCACGACGCGACAGGTCCCTGACGGGCGCGTGCGAATGTTCCGGCGCGCCGTGCGCCGGCCGCGGTTCGCGCAGCGGCCCGAACATCGTCCGCTGCACGAGGTAGAGCATGTACCACGCGCCGAGCACGACGCCCGTCACCGACAACACGGCGATCCACAGAAGCTGCGTGCCGTGCGGTCCCGGCGCCATCCCGCGCTGGAACATGCCGATCAAGAGCAACAGCTCGCCGGCAAAGCCGTTCAGTCCGGGCAGCCCAATGCTGGAGAGCGTGAACAGGACCAGAAAGAACGCGAAGATCGGCAGCCGTTTGGCGAGGCCGCCCATTTGGGCGATCTCGCGCGTATGGTAGCGTTCGTAGAGCATGCCGACCAGGGCGAAGAGGCCGCCCGTGGAGAGGCCGTGGTTCACGAGCTGCAAGACGCCGCCTTGCATTCCCAAGGCGTTAAAGGCGAAGATGCCGAGCATGCAGAACCCCAGGTGGCTGACGCTGGAATACGCGATCAGCTTCTTCATGTCGCTCTGCGACAGGGCCACGAGCGCGCCGTAGATAATTCCGATTAGAGCAATCCAAAGAACGAACGGGGCGCAGTGGATCGTCGCGTCCGGCAGCATCGGCAGGCTGAAGCGGATGAAACCGTAGGCGCCGATTTTCAGCAAAATCCCCGCCAACAAGACACTGCCGGCCGTCGGCGCCTGCACGTGCGCCAAGGGGAGCCACGTGTGCAGCGGAAAGAGCGGCACCTTGATCGCAAAGCCCGCAAACAGCGCCAGGAAAATCCAGTATTGCAGGCCGGCGCTCATCGGGTGCGCCGCCAGCCCTTGTTTGAGCGCGAGGATCGAAAACGTGATTCGGCCGGTCTGCGAGTAATCCCACAGCACAATCGCCAAGAGTCCCAGGAACGTGAGCAGGCTGCCGGCCAGCGTATAGAGGAAGAACTTCATGGCCGCGTAGTGCCGTTGCTCGCTCCCCCAGACGCCGATCAAGAAGAAGAGCGGAATGAGCGTGAACTCAAAGAAGACGTAGAAGAGCAGCAGATCGCGGGCGGCGAAGACGCCCAGGACGCCGGTTTCCAATAGCAGGAGCAGCGCGTAGAACTCGTTGGCCCGATCGTCGATTTGCTCCCAGCTCACGAGCACCGACGTGACCAACAGCAGCGCGGAAAGGCCGTAGAGCCAGACCGACAGGCCGTCCAGGCCCAGCGAAAAGCGCACATCGAACGCGGCGGGCTGGCCGGTTTTTTCGCCGGCGCCGCCCCAGGAAAGATCGACCACGGCGAATTCATCCGGCGCAACGCCCTCCACTTCCCGCGGTTGCGGGTCGACGGCCCGCGGCGCCTGAGACACCACCAGCGCCGCCAGCACGAGCGCCAGCAGCGTGAAGGCCAGAGCGACTTTGCGCACGACCTCGCGGCCGGCGCGCGTCATGCCGTAGCACATGCCCGCCCCCACGAGGGGGAGCACAATGCTCGCCACGAGAATCGCGCCGGTCGAATCCATGTTCACCCACGAAGTCGCTTCAATACCAGCTCAACAGGCTGCCGATCAGCACCAACAGGCCCAGGACCATCGCCAGGGCGTAAAAGGGCAGGAGGCCCACTTGCAGCGGCCGCAGCACGATGCCCAGCCCGCGCGGAATCCAGCCGCAGAGGTTCACCAGGTTGTCGATCATGAAGTCGAGGAAGAAGCAGATGTATCCAACGGCCCGCAGCGGCCAGACGACCGTCAGCAGGTAGACTTCGTCGAAGTAGAACTTCCGCCAGGAAACGCGATAGAGCGGCGACTGGTAGATCGCAGCCGACGATTCGATCGACGACCGCCACTTGAGATAGAGCGCCGCGGCCAGGCCGATGCCCGCGGCCGCTGCCACGGTACTGAGCAGCGCCACGTCCCAATGAAAACCGACGGCCGGGCCGGCGGCCTTCATCGCCGGCGCCGAAAGCGAAGGCGTGCGGCCGAGGAAGTCGGCGAACCACCATTGCAGCCCGCCGGCCGCCGCCGCCCCGATCGCCAACACAACGAGCGGCAGCGTCATCACGGAGGGCGACTCATGGGCATGGTGCCCCGCCTCGGCCGGGACGCGCTCCGGCCCGTAAAACGTGCGGAAGAAAGCGCGGAACGTGTAAAAGGCCGTGAGGACGGCCGTCACCAGGCCGAGATAGTAAAGGACGTGGAAGATCCACGGATCGAGCCCCTCGTGCGCGCGGTCGTGCAAGGCGCCCAGGATCGCGTCCTTGCTCCAGAAGCCCGACAGGGGGACCACGCCGGCCAGCGCCAGGCAGCCGACGAGGAACGTGACGTGCGTGCGCGGCATGACCCGCCGCAGCCCGGAAAAATCGCGCATGTCGATCGCGCCGCCCATGGCGTGCATGACGCTGCCGGCGCCGAGGAACAAGAGCGCCTTGAAGAAAGCGTGCGTGAACAGGTGAAACATTCCCGCCGTGACGCCGGCGAGGCTACACGTGCCCAGCGACAGGAACATGTAGCCGAGCTGGCTCACGGTCGAGTAGGCCAGAACGCGCTTGAGGTCGGTCTGCGTGAGCGCGATGAGCGCCGCCAGGATCGCCGTGAAGCCGCCGATCGCCGCCACGACGTAGGGCGCAACCTGCGACGCCAGGAAGAGCGGCGCACACCGGGCGACGAGATAGACGCCGGCCGTCACCATCGTCGCCGCGTGAATGAGCGCGCTCACCGGCGTCGGGCCTTCCATTGCATCCGGAAGCCAAACGTGCAGCGGGAACTGGGCGCTCTTGCCGCACGCCCCCGCAAAAAGCAGAAGGCAGGCCGCGACCAAAAGCGTCGAGGAGCCAGCCGGATAACCCTGCTGGAGGTACTGTTCGCCCAGAATGCCCTGCACGACCGTCCCGTCGGGCTGCGTGACGCTCTCAAAATTCAGCGTGCCGAAAATCTGCCACAGCAGAAAGACGCCGAGCGCAAAGCCGAAATCGCCGATGCGGTTGACGAGGAACGCCTTCTTGCCCGCCGCGGCCGCCTCCGGCTTGTGGAACCAGAAGCCGATGAGCAAATAGCTGCAAACGCCCACGGCCTCCCAGAAGACGTAGAGCAGCGCGAAGTTGCTCACGGAGACCAGCATCGTCATCGAGAACACGAACAGCGACACGTAGGCAAAGAACCGCCAGTAGCCCTCATCGCCGCGCATGTAGCCGATGGAGTAGATGATCACGATCGTCGAGACCAGCGTGACCATGACCAGCATGACGGCGGTCAGCGGGTCGGCGCGTAGCGTCACGTTGATCGCCAAATCAAACGGCGGCCGGGCGCCTTCAATGAAAGCCCAATTCCAGAGCGAGACCGTTTGCTGGAATCCCGTCGAGCCGGGCGGGAGACTGCGGGACGCTTCGTAAACTCTGTACAAGAGCACGGCGCTGGCGAGGAACGACGCCGCCACCGCCGCCAGCGCCGGCCAGTGCGACTGTTCGCGCAGCACGCGCTTCCCCAGCGCAGCCGTCACCACCGCCGCCGAAAGCGGCAGCGCCGGGATCAGCACCATCAAGTAGCCCAGGTCATACATGGCTGCGGTGGGCCGTTTCCTCGGGGTCGTGCTGCGGCTCGACGCCGGCGGACGTCAGGCGCGGGAACTGCGGTTTCGGCTCGGGCGGCTCGGAGGGCGGCGGCTCGACGAACGCGGGCTGGTTGTCTTCGCGCAGCGACTGCCAGACGGCGATGTCGAGCTTGCGCGTCCGCTCAAAGAGCATCAGGACCAGCGCCATCACGATCGCCGCCTCGCAGGCCGCCACGGCGATGATGAACACCACGAGCGCCTGCCCGCCCCAATGGTTGTGGTATCGCCCAAAGGACACCAGGCTCAGCGAGACGCCCTGCAGCATCATCTCGACGGCCAAGAACATGACGATCATGTTGCGCCGGCTGAGAAAGCCGACGAGGCCGATGCCAAAGAGCAGCGCGCCGACGATCAGATAATTGTGGAGAAGCGCCGTCTCGTTCATGGCGGGCCTCCGGGCGACGGGCGGCTCTCCGCAGACGTGGAGGCACGGGCCGTCGAGGCGGACGGCGAAAGCCGGGCGGCCATGTCACTCGCCGGCCGCGTGCTGCCGCGCGTGTGGACCACGATGGCCACCGCCCCCACGAGCGCCGCCAGCAAAAGCACGCCGCCGATCTCGATCGCCACCAGGTGCCGGCTGAAAAGCTCCGCCCCCAGCCGGGCGACGTGGTCCTTCGCCAGAATGTCGTCGGCGGGCGACCTGACGACCGGTCCAGCCGCGTAGCTGGGCCGCAAGCCCGCCGCGATCATCATCGTCAACAGCCCGACCATCGAAATCCCCGCCGCCGCCGAAATGTGCCCGTCCCAGGCTGTGCGGTCGTAGGCGCCGCGGCCCTCCGGGTTGGCCAGCATCAAAACGAAGAGCAGCGTCACGAGGATCGCGCCGGCGTAGACGACCATCGTGGCCACGCCCAGAAACTGCGCTCCTTGCACGAACATCAAGCCCGCCGTGCCCAACAGGCTCATGCCGAACCACACCGCGCAATAGACGGGATTGCGAAGCGACATGGCGGCGGCGGCCGCGCCGACCGTGAGCAGCGCGAGGACCCAGAAGGTCCCTTGGTCGAGCCACTTGCCCAGAAGCGGGACCTGCGAGCCAAACAGGCCGAGTCCGGCCGCGAACAGCAGCACGCCCAGCCAGTGCTGCTTCTGGCCCGGCCGGGGCAGAACGAGAAACATGCCCACCGCGCCAAGCGCCGTCGCCAATGCGTAAATCCAGCCCGCGCCGATCACAGCGTCCCCCCCAGCTTGGGCGATTGCATCGGTTCCGTGTCTTTCGTCGCGTCGAAGACGCCCAGCAGCTTCTCTTTGTCGAAGATCATCTCCTCGCGCGAGCGGCCGGTAAGGTTGTAGAGGCTCGTCAGCTCGATCGCGTCGACGGGGCAGGCCTCTTCGCACATCCCGCAGTAGATGCAGCGCAGCTCGTCGATCGAAAAGCTCTCTGGATATTTTTCGCGGTCCGGCCAGGGACTCTCGGCGGCCACGATGTCGATGCAGTGCGCGGGGCAGGCCGTCGCGCACAAGAAACAGGCCACGCACTTGATGCGGCCCTTCTCGTCGCGGTTCAGCCTGTGCACGCCGCGATAGATGAGCGGGTTTTCGATCTTCGGCTCGACGTCGGGATAGGCGACGGTGATTTTGGGTCCGACGAGATGACGCAGGGTGGTCGTCAGGCCGCCGACGAGAAGCGGCAGCCCCAGCCGGCCGGAAAGGCCCAGCTTGGGCTCCTCGAGCCACACGATGTCCGGATCGTCTTGTTTCATGGCGAGCGAAATTCAATTGCGCATGGTCCGAAAATCACTCCACCGGCGGCACGGCAATCGGCGCGTTCCGCTGCGCCGGTCCCGGCGCGAGCATCGCCGCCGCCACCCACACGCACAGCGCCAGGACCCACATCCCCCCGCAAAAGAGCCCGGCATGCTGTGCCGGCCAGTGCGGAAAATACTCGACGATCGTCGCGACCAGAACGAGGTTTACCATCCCCAGCGGCAGCATCGCCTTCCAGCCCAGCGCCATGAGCTGATCGAACCGGAACCGCGGCCAGGTCCAGCGAATGACCATGAACGCCAGGATCACGAGGAACGTCTTGCCGATCAGGACGCCGACGCGCAAGAGGGCCCCGCCCCAGCCGATCTCCTCTCCCGGTCCGGTCAGCCCCCAGAAGTGCCAACCGCCCAGGAACAGCACCACGATCAGCACCGCCGCCGCGATCAGGTGCAAAAACTCGGCCGTGGCGAACATCACCAGCTTCATGCCGGAATACTCCGTGTGGTAGCCGCCGACCAGCTCCTGCTCGGCTTCAGGCAGGTCGAACGGCAGCCGCGCCGCCTCGGCGCAGGCCGCCACGGCAAACACCAGAAATCCGATCGGCTGCGACAGCACGTTCCACAGCCCGGTGGCCGCCTGCTTTGCGACGATCTGCTCCAGGTTGAGCGAGCCGGAGGCCAGCACGACGCCCAAGAGGCCCAGCCCCAGCGGGATTTCGTAGGCAATGAGCTGCGCGCTGGAGCGCAGCCCACCGATGAAGCTGTATTTGTTGTTGCTGGCCCAGCCGCCCAGGACGACGCCGTAGACCGCAATGCTGCTGACGGCAAAGACGTAGATCATCCCGACGTCGACGCCGGGAGCGACGACGAGCCGGACCGGCTTTTCCAGCGGCAGGATGCTGCCCAAGGGAATGACCGCGAACACGGCCAGTGCCGACGCCAACAGCGAAATCGGCGCAGCGATGTACAGGAACTTGTCGACGTGCGCGGGCGTGTACTCTTCCTTAAAGAGGAACTTGAGACCGTCGGCCAGCGGCTGCCCCAGGCCCCAAAGCCGGATCTTTGTCAGCGGGATGCCGACGCGATTCGGCCCGCGGCGGTCCTGCACCCAGGCCGCGATCCAGCGCTCCAGGAGCACGAGATAGGCCGCGGCCGTCACCAGCAGGAAGACGACGACGGCGATCTTGATGAGCGGTTCGAGCAGCGGGTCCATGGCAGAATCTGCGAACGCCTCGTGTTCCTCGTTCCCAAGCTCTGCTTGGGAACGCGGGGATGCTGGTGTCAGGTTGCGTTCCCAAGCGGAGCTTGGGAACGAGGGTCGGCTGTAGCGGGCGGCGGCGGGGCGAGGCTCACGCCGGACTCCGGCACGCCCCCCGCGGCGGGCCTGAAAAACGAAATCGCGGACGCCATCTCCTCCAGCACCGGCCGGGCCTGGCACATCCCCGGCCGCTTGAGGAGCTGCCAAAAGACGCTCCCCTCGACGCGGACGCCCACCGGCGGGCGGACGGCCCAGGCCGCCGACTGTAGCCGATCGGCGGAATTCACGTAAGAGCCGTCGCGCTCGGCGAAGGCCGCGCCGGGAAGCTGCCACGTCGCACGCCGCCAGAGCGGCGACTCAAACAAATCCTGCACGACCAATTCCGCAAGCCCGTCCAGCCGTTCGGCCGCGGACTCATCGACCCAGTCCTTCTTGTAGCCGCCCGTCACCCACGCGGCCCGGATGCCGTCGGCCTTCCACGACTCCAAAAGATCGTCGAACGTCGCGACGCGGCCGCAGAAATGCCGCAGGACTTCCGCCACGCCGCGCCGGTCCGGGCACTTTTCGGCGTGGATCACAAACCCGGCCGGAAATTTCTCGTCCTGGCCGACCACGGGCACCGGTCCCAGCACGAGCACCGCCGCCGGATCGACCGAGCGCAGATACGTCGCCAGCAGAAACGCTTCCTCGACCGTCAGGTGCGGCGAAAGGACGCCCGCCACGCGCCCGGCCTTCCGCAAACTCGCGTCGAGCGGCCCGAAAACGTGCGACCACTCGACCGGCTTCAGCTGGCCGCCTTCGCGCCGCTGCGCTCCCGTCAACCGGTTCTCCGCGTGCAGGTGGTGAAAGCCGTACCGTCCCTCGTCGCACATCCACCACTGGTTGACATGGGGGTTCTCCCGCGGCCGCAGTCGATACACGTGGTCCTGATTCTCATCGATCAGGATCGAGCAGCCCGTCGAACAGCCCGTGCAAATGCCCGGATGGCTCGTCATGAACCAGACTCGCTGTGAGTAAAGGAAATCGCGATCGCCCAGCGCGCCGACGGGGCAGAGGTCCACCACGTTGCCCGACAGCTTGTTGGCCAGCGGGAAGCCCGCCACGACGTCGATCTCCTCGTCGCTGCCGCGGCCCGTGACCATCAACTCCGACGTGCCGGAGATTTCGCGGCAGAACCGCACGCAGCGGCTGCACATCACGCAGCGATCGACGAACAGCGTGACCGTCTCGCCCATCGGCCGCTTGCGGCTGGTGAAGGGGCGCACGTCGGTCCGCCGCTCCTTCTGGCCGTGCTCGAAGTGATAGTCCTGCAACCGGCACTCGCCGGCCTTGTCGCAAATCGGGCAGTCGATCGGATGATCCAGGAGCAGGCCCTCCTCGACGAACGCCCGCGCCTGCTTCACCTTTTCGCTCTCGGTGATGAAGACCGTGCCGTCCTTGGCGGGCGTCTGGCAGGCGGGGACGAGCTTGGGCATCATCTGGATCGCGCCGGTCTTGGGGTCGCGCGTGCCGGTCTCCACCAGGCACATGCGGCAGCTCGCCACGACCGACAGGCCGGGATGCCAGCAGTAGTGCGGCACGTCGACGCCCGCCCGCCGCGCAGCCTGAATGCCGTTGAGGCGCTCCTGGTCGCCCAAGCGGACTTCGACGCCGTTAACAAGAACCGTCGCCATCTTTCTTCTTCTTTTGCTTCCGTTTCTGGGCTTCTTTTTGTGCGCCGATTCCCTGGCCCAGCCGCGCTTCACTCTCCAGTTCCTGGGGCGCTCGGCGCAGGATGTCCATTAACCGCTCTCGCAAATGCTGGTCTTCGGGCTGCACGTGCTTTAGGACGCGCTCCGGATCGATTTTGTCGAGATGTAGTTTGCAAAGTTGCATGATGTCGGCCAGGTCTTGCATTCGCCCGGCCACCAGCTTGAGCCAGAGCAAATCGTGCAGGCCGATGACGGGAATGCCGGACACTTCGCCCGCCGTCTCGAGCTTGTCCAAGTCTGGAAAGTAGTAGGGCAAGCCCAATTGCATGAGATCGCGCGAAACGAGAAAGTCGACGTGCACGTTTGTGGGCCGATGAATGAACGCATATTGACGAATCTCGAGTCGCTCCCAGTCGGCAATATCCATCAAGCGGTCGGCCAGGCGCGCCACGTCGCGGTAGTCAACCAGAAAGTCGCGATCGGTGGTCGTTCGCTCGTAGCCGTGTCGGATGACGGCGAGTCCGCCGACAACGACGATCCTCGCGCGCTCCGCCTCGGCAACACTGCGCAGCGCCTGGACGGTTTTATCACGGCCCTTGGAAACGTCGCCGAGCATGGTCAACAGTTCCTCCAACCGTTGCTCGAATGCCAATGAGTCTGAAATCGGTCGCGTTGCGAACGTCATGGGCAACCAACAACGGTTCAGTGAATCCCCACCACCTCCAGCGCCTCCGCCGGCTCGGTGCTCATATAGCCCGAAGGGTTCGTGCGCCGGATGTAATCCTCGAATTCTTCGCGGAACTTGCGGATCGCGTTCTTGATCGGCCAGGCCGCCCCGTCGGCCAGGCCGCAAATCGTCGTGCCCGGGATGATCCCGATCGTGTCGGCGATCTCCAAAAGCAGGTCCAGGTCCTTCAACCTTCCCTTGCCGGCCTGGATGCGATCCAGCATCCGCACCGCCCACGACGTCCCCTCGCGGCAGGGGGTGCACTGCCCGCAGCTTTCGTGGGCGAAGAAGCGGCAACTGTTGTGCAGAAAATCGACCATGCTCGTCGTTTCGTCCATGACGACGACCGCGGCCGTCCCCAACCCCAGGCAGCCGACCTTGCCCGGCCCGGCGAAATCCAGCGGCGTGTCGAGTTCCTTTTCCGACAACAGTCCCATGCTGATGCCGCCGGGAATGGCCGCCTTGGCCTTGCGCCCCTTCCACACGCCGCCGCCGAACTCGTCGATGAGCTGCCGGCACGTGATCCCCAGCGGCGCCTCGTAGCAGCCCGGCTTGTTCACGTGGCCCGAGAGGCAATAGAGCTTCGGCCCGTAACTGCCGGCGTCGCGCGGGTTGTTCGGGTCGGCCGGCACGCCGATCGACTTGAACCACTCGACGCCGCGGCCAGCGATGTGCGTCACGCAGGCCAGGGTTTCGATGTTGTTGACCACCGTCGGCTTGCGGAACAACCCCTCCACGGCCGGGAACGGCGGCTTGATCCGCGGCCAGGCGCGCTTCCCCTCCAGGCTCTCGATCAGGCCGGTCTCCTCGCCGCAGATATAGGCCGCCGCCCCGCGGTGCAGGTAGATGTCGAGTGAAAAGTCCTTGCCCAGGATGTTCTTGCCCAGGTAACCGGCGGCGTAGCACTCGTCGATGGCCGCTTGCAGCCGCTTGTGCGACAGCGGGTATTCGTAGCGCAAGTAGATGTACGCCGTCGTCGCCCGCGTGGCATAGCAGCTCAGGATCGTGCCTTCGAGGACCTGGTGCGGGTCCAACTCCATGAGAATGCGGTTGTTGAACGTGCCCGGCTCGCTCTCGTCGGCGTTGACGCACATGTAGACGGGCATGACGCCCTTGGCCAGGAACGACCACTTCATGCCGGTGGGAAAGCCCGCCCCGCCCCGTCCGCGGAGGCCGCTCGCCTTAACGAGGTTCACGACGTCGTCGGGCGACATCTCGGCGAGCGTTTTCTTGAGCGCGCGGTATCCCCCGGCCGACTCATACACGCGGAGCGTGTGGCTGTCGGGCTTGTGGATGTTGGCCAGGAGAACCGGCTCAAATGCAGGCATGAGCGACTCGCCGCCCAATGCGGCCGTTAGGATCCATTGCCGTCACCTTGTATCGCGCAAGAGGTGGAATCGCCTTGGCCGCCATCGAGAAATACTCCTCGTTCACTTCCAGCCCGATGCTCGTGAGCCCGCAGGCCGTCGCGGCCGCAATGGTTGCCCCGGACCCCATGAACGGGTCAAGGATCGTCCCCTCGCCAAGCGGCAGCGCCGCCCGGCACAACTGCCGCAGAAAATGTTGCGGCTTGAGCGACGGGTGCGGGGCGATCTCGCGCTCGCCATTGCGGGCCACGCTCGACTCGATCACGTCGCGGAACGGCTCGTCGGCCGAGATGCGCCTGAGGCCCCCGGTTTTCCACTTTCGCAGATTGTCCTGGACGCGCCCTTCGCACGGTTTGCGAAACAACCCCCACGGCTCCCAGCCCGAGCGCGGCATGACCGAGACCATCGGGAACTCGCGCTCGGCGTTCTTGGGCCGGTCGCCGCCGCGCAGCGTCTGCACCAGGCGGATGATCTCACCGCGCTTCTCAAACCCGGCCCGCACCAGCGGTTCGTACACCAGATACGAGACGAGCGGGTTCGTGGCGATGAACAAATGCGCCCCGGGCGTCATCACGCGCATCAGGCCCTTGGCTAGCCGCGAGAAAAACGTCCGCAGCCGGTCGTGGTCGTCCGGGCCGAGCACGGTGAACCGCGGCAGCGGCGAACGCTGGCAGCCGTCGAACGCCGGCGGGATTCGCCACACGCCCCCTTTGCCGAGCTTGCGCTTTCGCAACTCCCCTTCCGTGTACTCCAGCAAGCCGTACGGCGGGTCGGTGACGACGGCTTCGATCGAATCCGGGGCGGCCGAACCGAGCCAGTCGAAGGCGTCGCTGTGAACGATGCGATAGAGGCTTTGGGCCACTTCGCTCCGCGCCTTCGGCGCAGCCGCGTCGGCAAACAGCGACCGATCCGTGGGCGCAGGTCGCGCACGTTTCAGCGTTGTTCGAGGCAAAGTCTTCATGCCCATCCCCCTCCCGCCGAATACTCTACGGATCCAAGTTCCCGCGGCCCATATCTTATCCGTTCCAGTCGCCTGGCAATTACGACCTCTCCAAAAGGCGGCCCAAAAAGGCCTCGCCCTCGGCGGGCGTCAAGTTCTTGTGCAATTCCTCATTCGCCAGCATGCACGGCGCAAACTCGCACGCCCCCAGGCACTCCGCCGCTTCGATCGTCAGCTTGCCGTCGGGGGTCGTCTGCCCGGGCTTGATTCCCGCCTTATGGCACAGGTGCGAAAGCACCTCCTCGCCGCCGCGCAAGGCGCAGCTAATCGACCGGCAGACCCAGGCCCGCGTCGTCCCGTGCGGCCCGTCCTGCTTGAAGAAGTTGTAAAACGAAAGCGTGTCCTGCACGTCCGCCGGCGCGAGGCCCAACAGCTCCGCGATCTCCACCACGGCCTGGATCGGCACGCACCGCAACCGCTCGTTGACCACGTGCAGCGCCGGCAGCGTGACTGCCTGCCGCGTCGGGTAGCGCAGGAAGAACGCCTTGATCTTCTCGATCATCTCGTCCGTCAAAACTCGCGTGGCCGTGGTCATCGTTCGACGAATCCTCGCGCGCGTTATCGATCCAGCTCGGCAGCAATGATATTCAGGCTCCCCAGCACCGCCGGCACGTCCGACAGCGTGTGCCCGCGGATCAAGTGCGGGAAGAGCGCGAAATGAATGAACGACGGCGGCCGGCACCGCGCCCGGTAGGCTACGTTGCTGCCGTCGCCGGCCAGATAGAAGCCCAGCTCGCCGTTGGGCGACTCGATGGCCTGATAACACTCCTCGCGCGGGACCTCGAACCCCCGGTTGGCCATCACCAGCTCGAAGTGCGAAATGCAGCCCTCGATGGTCGAGTACACCATCCGCTTGTCGGGAATGGCCGTCCGTTGGCCCACCTCCACGTTCACCGGCCCCGAGGGCAAGTTCTCGATTGCCTGCTCGACGATCCTCAAGCTCTCGCGCATCTCGGCCATCCGCACCAGATACCGCGCAAAGCAGTCTTTGCCCTGGGAGCAGATGACCTTGAAGTCGAAGTCCTTGTACGACAGGTACGGCTCGTCCTTGCGCAAGTCGCGCGTCACGCCGCTGGCGCGCGCGATCGGGCCGGTGGCGCTGCGGTTCATGGCCTCCTCGCGCGTGAGGATGCCCACGCCTTTCGTGCGGTCCACGAAAATGCGGTTGCGGTTGAGGAGCCGCTCCATGTCGTCGAGCGTCTTGGGGAGCGTGCGCACGAACTCGCGAACCATCTCGACGAACCGCGGCGTGGCGTCGTACATGACGCCTCCCACCCGCGTGTAGCTGTTTGTGAACCGCGCCCCGCAGAGCGTCTCGAAAATGTTGTACAGGTCCTCGCGGCGGTTGAAGCCGTACAGAAAAAACGTGAACGCCCCGAGGTCCAGGCCGATCGCGCCGCAGCACAATAAATGATCGCTGATCCGCGCCAGCTCGCACAGAATCGTCCGCAGATACTTGCACCGCGCCGGCACCTCGATCCCCAGGAGCTTCTCCACCGCCAGGTGCCAGGCCACGTTGTTGGCCAGCGGCGAGATGTAGTTCATCCGGTCCGTGACCGTCACGTATTGGTTGTAATCCAGGTGCTCGCCGATCTTCTCGAAACCCGAGTGCAGGTAGCCGATGTCCGGCATCGCGTCCACCACGCGCTCCCCCTCGAGCTTCAGCACCAGCCGCAGCGTCGTGTGCGTGGCCGGGTGCTGCGGACCGTAGTTCAGCGTCCACAGGTATTCCTGCGGATCGTCGTGCGCCAGGTCGCGCGTGTGAACGGCCGCCACAGACATGGGGGGAGCGGCTGGTGGTTAGTGGCTGGTGGAGTTGTAGGGTGGGCCGAGTCTTACGAGGCCCACCGTTCTCAGTTGTAGGTTGGGCCGAGTTCTGCGAGGCCCAGCGTTTTCAGTTGTCGTTGTGCTGTACGATGGGCCGAGTCTACGAGGCCCACCGGTCATGCCTGCGATCGCTCAATGACCGGGAAATTGTGCCGCTCGCCTCGTCCTCGCAGCGGGTAATCCTTCCGCAGCGGGTGGGCCGTGAATTCGTCGGGCATGAGAATGCGGCGGTGGTCGGGATGCCCCTCGAACACAATCCCGAACATGTCCCACACTTCCCGCTCCAGCCAGTTCGCCCCCTCCCAGAGGGGCACGACGGTCGGCGCCTTCGGGTCGGACTCGCTGACGAACACCCGCACGTTCACCCGCTCATTCGTGGCGGTGTTGGCCATAAGGTACACGAGTCCGAACCGGTCGATCGCGTCGTGGAAGTTCAGGTAAGCGACGCAGGTCATGTCCACGAGCAAGGCAAAGCCCTGCTCGTCGCGCAGGAACCTTAGCGCGTTGAGCATCCGCTCCCGCGGCACGACAAAGCGCGTCTCGCCGCGAAACTCGCTGGCCTGCGCTTCGGGAAAGCGCTGCCTGAACGCGTCGAGCTTCTCAGCAGAGTACATCGTCGCACTCCGTCACGGGACAACGATTAGGGGGCAACCGTCGCGGGCGCGCCTTGCGGCGGCGCACCGGACCCCAGGGGCAGCTCCAAGAGCGCCCGGTTCAGCCCCTGGCGATTCTTTAGGTCGAACTCCTTCCCTTGCAGCGTCCCTTCGCGCTGGATCTTGTCCTGCAAGTCGATGATCGACTGGATCAACTGCTCCGGCCGCGGCGGGCAGCCGGGTACGTACATGTCGACCGGGATGAAGCGGTCGATCCCCTGCACGACGGCGTAGGTGTCGAACACCCCGCCCGTCGAGGCGCAGGCCCCCATCGAAATGCACCACTTCGGCTCGTGCATCTGCTGCCAGATCCGCTGCAAGACAGGAAGCATCTTCATCACCACGCGGCCGGCGACGATCATCAGGTCGCACTGCCGCGGGCTGAAGCGAAACACCTCGGCGCCGAAGCGGGCCAGGTCGTGCCGGCTCGCGCCCGTCGCCATCAGCTCGATGCCGCAGCAGGCCGTGGCAAAGGGCATCGGCCAGAGGCTGTTCTTGCGGCACCAGCTTGCCAACTGGTCGAGCTTGCTGACGACGACGTTCTCCGGCAGCTCTACCGCCACTCGAACACCCCCTTCCGCCAGGTGTAGATGAAGCCCGCGAGCAGGAGTCCGATGAACACCATCGCCCCGACGAACACGATCCCGCGGCCGTCGATCAGGTTGGCAGCCACGGCCCGGTCGACGCCGGACGAAGCGTTCCCCCGCGCGACGGCCCAAGGGTAGAGGAAGAGCAGCTCGACGTCGAACACGAGAAAGTCGATCGCCAGCAGGTGGAACCGCACGTCGAACCGGCGGCGCGTGTCGTGGATCGGGTCCATGCCGCTCTCGTAGGGCATGGCCTTGACCGCCGTCTGCCGCCGCGGGGCCAGGATTCTTGGCCCAAGTAGCATCCCGATCGGCAGCAGCGTGGCCACCAGCACGAAGAGCAGGATGGGGAGTGCGGAATCGAACACAAAGATCCTTCAGAAGCTGGCTTATGCCGCTAGCGCAGGACGGAGGTGCGTTTTGGGCACTCCGTCGCCCCGTCGCCGCGGGCCGGACTTTGTGAATCGTTTCACAAGCCCCGGCCAAAAAAATTCCGACGAAAAGCGTCGGACCGCTCAAATCCTATCGCCGACTTGGATTTCCGTCAAGCAAAGGTAGGGGTGAGCGGTGAGGGGTGGGGTTTGGGAGACGGTTGGCTTGGCGTCTAACGTAGATTTGTGCGTCCGGCCCGACCAAGCGTTGAGCCAGCGCCGAATCACCATGTCGCCCTTCCATGAAGCGTCTCGTCAACATTCAGGTCGCCGTCTTCTTCGCCCTTTGGTTCGGTCTTTTAGCAATGGGCCCGTCGGCGCTGTTTCAGGATCCCGGCACCTTCTGGCACACGGTCGTGGGCGAGGAGATCGTCGCCAGGGGTCAGCCCGTGCGAAGCGATTCGTTCACGTTCACTTTTGACGGCCGGCCGTGGCTGGCCCTGCAGTGGCTCGGCGAAGTGGCGATGGGCGCGATGCACCGGCTGGGCGGATTGGACGCGCTGCTGTTGCTGGCGGCCACGGTCATCGCGGCGACGTACGCCTGGCTGGCGGGGCGGCTGGTGCGCTGCGGTTTGCACTGGCTGGTGGTGATCGCCGTTGTGTTTGTCGTCCTGGCCGCCAGCGCGCATCACTTCCACGTCCGGCCGCACCTGGCGACGATCGCGCTTGCTGGCGTCTCGTTCGCGCTCCTCTGTGACGTCGAGTCCGGGCGTGCGCCGGTGCGAAGGCTGTTTTGGCTGCTGCCGCTTTTCGTTTTGTGGACGAACATCCACGGTGGCGTGCTCGGCGGTCTCGCGACTTTGTGGCTGGTCGGGCTGGGATGGCTGTCCGTTTGGTTTTGGAAGCGGCGGCGCGCGGGGACGCGATTGCACTCGCCACTGGAGTCGGCGGCCGACGCGCGGCAGCTTGCCGTCGTCCTCGCGGCCGCGCCGGTGGCGATGCTCGTCAACCCTTACGGCCTGGAGATGGTCTCGGCCTGGTGGAACATTTTGACGATGCCGCTGCCGGACTTGATCGAAGAGCACAGGCCGCTCGACTTCGCACGGCCCGAGGGGATCACCGTTTTGTTGCTCGGCGTCGTGTACTGCGTCGTGCTCGTCGATGCGTGGAGGCAAGAGCGGCGAGTGACGTTCCTGCTTCCGCTCGTCTGGCTCGTGCTGGCTTTTACGCGCGTCCGCCACGCCCCGCTGTTTGCGATCCTGGCCGGCCTGTCGATCGCCGAGATGCTGCCCCACACGCGCCTGGCCGCCTGGCTGGCCAAACGCGGCGACCTGTTCACCCTTCTCCCCCCCTTTCGAAGGGGGGGCACGGGGGGGTTGAATCCCCTCCCCCCTTGCGGGGGAGGGTTAGGGTGGGGGGTTGAAGCAGGAGAGGCTCCCGATGTGTCGAGGCCCGGCGCGAATGATACCGCCTCCGCCAGCGACCGCCGCGACCCGCACCTCGCCGCCCGCCTCTTCCCCCTCCTTCCCACCCTCGCCGTCCTCATCGCGCTCAAGCTGCAAATCGTGGGCGCTACGGTGCCCGTCGTCGGCCGCGGCTGGGTCAAGCTCGACGAGCGCAAGTGGCCGGCCGATCTGGTCCCCGAACTTACGCGGCTCGGCGAGTCGGGCAACACAAGAATCTTCAACTCGCTCGATTTCGGCGGGTTCGTCGTCTATTCGGCGCCGGGCCTCGCGACGTTCATCGACGACCGCTGCGAACTTTTTGGCGCGGATTTTCTGTCCGCCTATGCCCAGGCCGAGCGCGAGAAGCCCGAAATGATCGACCGCTGGGCCGACGAGTACGGCTTTCGCGCGGCGCTCGTCCGCGCCGATTCATCGTTCGACCTTCACCTTTCCTCATCGGCCGGCTGGAAGGTCGTCCGCCGCGGCCGGAGCGCGGCCCTCTTCGCCCACCCTGGCGCCGCGCCGCCAACGTCGCCGCCGGCCACGCGGTTCATCCGCCGGCAACCCGCCGAGCCGTGAAGCCGTTCGTGGCGGCCCAATTCATCGGGTCCCGTTCATAGGCAGGCCGCGTCGGCATTCATGCGGTTGAAATACGCATGGAAGTGTGCTGCACGTCCGGCCCCGATGAATCGGGGCGCTACCAACGGCCGGCGGAAGCCGCTGCTCTAACAACTCAATCGAACTCAAAAAAAGCCAGCGCAAAATGCACCGCCAGCACGTAAAGCGTCGACCACAAAACGGTGGAGGTGATCGCCGCGCTCACGTCGCGGCCGGAATACTTCGGACTCGCCCCGCGATGATACCCAATCTGCGCAATGCCGGCGGCGCAGAGAAGCACCTTCAAGAGCAGCCAGCCTGTGCCGTTGTAAAACGCCTGCCCCGGCTCCCGAAGGATGCGATGAAAATGCTGGTCCCAATAATACGGACCCCAGGCCGGCTCGAACGACGTGAACACGATCAGGCTCGTGATCTTCGCCACAAGGAAACTGATGCCGACGAGGAGCGGCGTGCCGATCAGAAACGCCCAGCAGATGCCCGTCAGCACGTACCGGCTGGGCCGCACGCCGAACGTCCGCAGGGCGTCGAGCTGCTGGCCGTAGACCTTGCCCCCCACGTCGGACGCCACGGCCGCCCCGCAGCGGGCCGCGATCAGAATCGTCGCCATCACCGGCACGAGGATCCGGTACATGGCAAATCCCAGCGACTTGAGGACCTCGTCGGTCAGCACGGGCGCGGTGAACCGGGCATAAGGAAAGTGCAAAAACGTGAAGTACGTCGAGACGAACCCCACAATCGCCCCGGCCAGGCCCAGATAGAGCCAGGCCGACGGATCGGCCACCAGCCGCAGGTAGTGTGCCAGATAGCGCAGCCCCCAGAGCGGGCTTTTCCAGAGGGGCACGAGGCGGGCGGGAAAAAGAACGGTTTCTTCCAGCACGCGCGACGTGCCGACAAGGATGGCCAGGAGCCAGTGGAGGAGGCGCGAGGGATGAGGCGCGAAGGATGAGGCGGCAGAGGAGGACTGGCTCGCCGGCGGCTGGGTCTCCTCGCTGGCAACCTGGGATAGTGCCGCGCCCTCGCTGGCGCTTCGGGTGGCGGACGTCGCCCGCGTGCTGAGCCGCTATGTCCAGGGCATCGTCGCGCGCACCTACGCGCACGGAACTATCGTCGAACTGGCCGAGCACACGTCCGTGCCCGTGATCAACGCGCTCTCAGACCGCGAGCATCCTTGCCAGG
>JACOUI010000132.1 GCA_016177915.1 Planctomycetia bacterium | reverse complement strand
TTCTCTTTTCCGGGGGTGGGAGGAAAGCGAAGGTACCGAAGGGAGCCTTACACAAAATCGGGCAGAAAAATTCCAGTTGAACCCCGCGCTAAGACACCCTCGCCCAGACTCGTCTCCCCGAAATCGACGAGGCCCGTGCCATCCGGCACTGAAATGCCGTTGTCGTAACGCACTTCAATCTCGGGTCCGAACGAACTCAGGACGCCAATGGTCACCGTGGCCGCGTCTTCGCTCGACTCAAAACCATCGTTGACCGTGTAGGTAAAACTGTCGACGCCGGTCCAGCCGGATTCCGGCTCGTAGGAGAATGACCCATCAGAATTGAGGCTGAACTGTGTGCCGTGCGCTGGGCCTTGAACGAGCGTCGCGGTGAGGGGGTGCGCATCCGGATCCACGTCGTTTGCCAGAACACCTGGCGCTGAAACCGTGAGCGGCGTGTCCTGGAGCGTGCTGTAAACGTCATCGAGCGCCACAGGACGGAGGTTCCAGACCTCCCCTTCCAGCGCGAAATTGAACGGATTCTCGTCCAAGTCGTTGTTGAGAAACACGACCTCGCCGGAGAAGAAGCCTGGCGCGGTCGCATCAAGTTCGACCACGAACGGGGCGGAATCGCTGCGGGCGATCGTCGCGGGGAACGAGCCAATCAGGCTGAATCCCTCGGGAAGCGACAGCGACTGCGGATCGAGTTCAAGCGTCCCGTCCCCAATGTTCGTGATCGTGAACGTGTACTCGACAGGCGAGCCGACGTGCGTAAATGCAACATTAATCCATCCAATGTCGTCTTCCACGATGGCCGCAAACTGATCCAGCACTTCGATCTCGGGCGTCCCGCTCGGCGGGGGTGGTCCCGGCGGCCCGTCGTCGATCGTGCCCTCGCCTTGGCCGTCGATGATCGCTCCATTGGACGGGTTGGACAGGTTCACGAAGAACGATTCGGCCGGCTCCCAAACAGCGTCGTCCAGGATCGGCACCTGGATGAACTTCTGCAACTCGCCCGCATCGAACGAGAGCGTGCCGTTGACGGCAGTGTAGTCGATGCCGGCCTGGGCTGAGCCGTCTGCGCTGGCGAAATCGACCGTGCCGGCAGGGTTGTTCACCCCATCACGGGTGACGGTGAACGTCATTAGCGCTCCCGGGGCCTCCAGGGCGGTCGCGTCGCTGATATAAAAGTCGCCCGCCAGCAGGTTCCGGTCTTCCAGCCGTTCAAAACACAGCCGCTTCCTGAGCCGCTCAGCCCGCGGCCGTTCCGGCTCCGGCTCGAAGAGCGAGCGTACGAACCGGCAAACGCTCTCCCAGCAATCGACTACGAGGCTACGCATAGTCTTTCTCCCCAGCGAGAAGGGGGAGCAATCCGTCGCACGCGCGCGAAAGCGTGAAATGATGCCTCTTGCAGCCTGCGCCCGTAAGCGCGAATCTACCGAGTCGGCAGATAGACTTCAAGGAAATTCTCGTCGAGAATGCAGGCGAGCCGCAGGCGCGCGATTCACAGTTTGGGTCTGGCTACTCCACCGTATCCAGAGCCCCGATTGCCACAACAACCCACGCGCACGGACTCTCCGCATGAAACGACCCCTGATCGTCGCCGCGCTTTTGCTCGCGCCCTTTCTCGCGTCCGCCGACGAGAAGGCCCCCCGCTGGGTGAAAGTGACCGACAAGGCCCCCTGGCAGCCGCGCGACTCGGCTGGCGAAGTGGTCTTCAAAGACAAGCTCTGGATCATGGGCGGCTGGTTCGATTCGTTTTCGCCGCCGCCGCGCGACGTGTGGTCCTCCGCCGACGGCAAGACCTGGGAGCTGGTCGCGAAAGACGCCCCCTGGAAATACAGCGACCTGCCGATGACGCTCGCGTTCAAGGACCGGATGTGGATTATGGGCGGCTGGACCAACGGCCGGCTCGCCGGGCACGGCGCCACGAGCGAAGTCTGGTCGTCGGACGACGGCGCGAACTGGGAGCTGGCGGCAAAAAGCGCCGGCTGGAGCCCGCGCATCGCGGCCGGGGCGGTCGCCTTCCAGGACCGGATGTGGATTCTGGGCGGGACGGAGAATTACTACTTCGGCGACGAGCGGAGCCTGAAGAACGACGTCTGGTCATCGGCCGACGGGAAGGAGTGGAGGCTCGAAACCGAAAGCGCCCCCTGGTCGCCACGGGCGTATCACGCGGCCGTGGTTCACGACGGAAAGATCTTTGTGCTCGGCGGCGGGAGTTACGTGCCCAAGTACGAGGCGCGAAGCGATGTGTGGTGCTCGTCCGACGGCGTCCACTGGGAGCAGGTGATCGAGAAGGCCCCCTGGCACGAGCGGATCTGGTTTTCGTCGGTCGTTTATCGCCGCCGGATTTGGGTGCTGGGCGGCTGGTCGAACAACCCCTCGAAAAACTGGGGCGACGTCTGGCACTCGCGCGACGGCAAGAGCTGGGAGCGCCTCGAGTCGAGCGCGATGTGGAAGGAGCGGCACGAGCACTCGGCCTACGTCTTCCAGGACAAGATCTGGATCGCCGGCGGTCACGCGCAGCCGCTGTCGAGCGAGGTCTGGTCGCTGGAGGCGCCGGAGGAGTCGTTGCAGGACAAGTGACAGGAGAAGGAAGGACCGCTGTCGGAGAATTGGCATGAAATCGTTTGTGGTGCTTTTCACCGTGGGTTGCACCGCGCTCGCACTGCCCCAACCAGGCGTGTCGGCCGGCGATCCGGATACCGCGCTACCCATCCGCGTCAACAACCCCAAGCGCCTCGGCACGTGGCAGATCGCCGCCGAGCGGATCGCCATCGGGCCGGGCTACAAGCCAAGCCTGGCGATGCTGCCCGACGGCGAACTCGTCATGGTTGCGCTCTTTCAGGAGCAGCACGAGGGGAAACTGCGCGAGTGGACCGGTCTATGGCGCTCGACGGACGGCGGGCGGGCTTGGACGGAGCGCGAGCGCGTGAACGACCTCATCGGCCGCGAGCAGTGGCTGACCTCGATCTCCGACGGCACGCTCTTTGCCAACTGCCACCTCCTGGCCCAGGACGCCAACAACAAGAACGGCGTCACGCACAGCTACATCCACCGCTCGACCGACCGCGGCCGCACGTGGCAGCGCACGCGGATTCTCGGCAAGGAGTTCAGCGAGAAGTCGTACGCCATGTGCTCGCGAAACGTCGTCGAGATGACCGACGGAACGCTGCTCTTGGGCGTGGGGCTCAACGAGCGGCCCGGCCGCGTGGCGTATCTTTGGACCTCCAAGGACAAAGGGCGAACGTGGGAGGGCGGGCCGGCCGTCACGCTCGGCCGCTACCAGGGCCGCGACTACGACAATTTCGATTGCTTTTTCACTGAGGACTTCACCTATCTGACCAAGAGCGGCAAGCTCCTGCACTGGATTCGTTGCGGCCCGCCCAGCCCCATGCACCCCATGAACGACCGTCGCCCCGTGCCCGCGGGCGACGACTCCATCGACCGCACGATGTACTGCGAATCGAGCGACGGGGGGCGGACCTGGGGCGACGTCCGCGACTTCGGCGAGTATGGGCGGATGTATCCGCGCGTCTTGCGGCTGTCCGACGGCCGGCTGCTCATGACGTACACGCAGCGGAGCCTGGTCTACCCGATCGGCCTGCGGGCGATGGTGAGCTACGACGACGGGGCGACCTGGGACTTCGAGCACGACCAGATCGTGATCGAAGGCAAGACGCCCTGGGGCGCGCAGCAGGGCGGCGGCTTTGGCAACACGGTCCAACTTCACGACGGCGGGCTTATCTCGTGCTATTCCTACCGCGCAGCCGATGGGCAGACGTACGTGCAGGTTGTGCGGTGGAAGCTGTGACAATGGCGCCATGCGGATCGAGAACCTCGGCCGAACTCCGGGCGATTCCGATTGACACATGCCGCCGATCACTCAAATGGGGCGATCGACGCCATCTGGCAGGGCCATGTTCAGCTCTTGGGCGCGCGCGGCCAGTACGACTCCGTAAGGACCTGGCTGGAGATGTGGCGGAAAGTCGCTCCCGACGATCCGCAACTCCACGAGTGCGAACGCCTGCTTTAGGCCTGTGATCCGGGGGCCTGAGAAAAATGGGATTGCGAATAGGGCAGCCCGTCCACGGTCCGGCCGACTTACTCGGTGGGCCGCTGCCAGGCGGCCAGGAAGCGATCGACGTCCGGGGCCACTTCGCGCCGCGCCTCGTCGCGCTCCGTTCCGCCCAGCAGAAGCTCGTCGTAGTTCGTCTCCGCGTGCCGCACGTGCGCGATCACAGCCAGCCGGACCGCCTCTTCGGCGAGCGCTTTGGCCGCGGCGCTCCGCCCCACGCGGCCGCTGTGCTTCCGGCAGGCGTGCTCGGCGATCGCACGCTCACGTCCGCTCGGGCAGCCGGGAAAGAGTCGGCGAACGGCGTCCGCGAAGCGGGCCACGAACTCCTGATCGACGCCTGTCCGGCGGATCTCGTCGCGCTCGCGGCGCCGCTCGCGCGCTTCGGCGTCGGCCAGGCACTCTCCCTCGGCCTTGGCCAGCGCGGCCTCTTCGACCAGCACCCCTTGCCGCTCGTACCGTTTGCGGGCGCGGCTCCACTCGAGCACCACCGCCCACAACCGCGAGTTCTTTTTGGCGCGTCGCGTCAGCGCGGCGTCGCCCGTCGGCAGGAACACGAGGTGATCGAGGTCCGCGCATTCCAGGCACAGCGCTTTGCGGTCCCCGGCCAGGACGATCCAAGCCTTCCTGCCGAGACCCTCGCCGCACTCGCCGCAGACCGAGTCGCGGTGGGAGATGAAGACGGCGAGCTCGTTGGGGCGATTCATCGGGCGATTTGCCGATACAAATGGCGCGGGCGCCAAGCGTGGAACCGGCGCGCCGCCGGTACGCGAGATAGTTTAGCCGGTCCCGCTCGCCGTTGGCGACGTCTCCACAAGAACTTCGTAGCCGTGCCCGCGCAGCGACGCGGCGGCCTCGTCGAAGGTCAGCAGGCTGCGCAGCGGACGAAGACCGGGTCGCGCACCAGTGAGCAGCGCGCGTGCGGCCCACACGGAAGGCAGCGCGGGGATGTTGAGGGCTTCGCGCGCCGCGCGGACATCGACCGTCCGGAGAACATTTCCAGCGGCATCCAAGGCTTCGATGCGCATCCCGCCCGCATAGCCCCCCATCCAATTGGCGCAGCGCACGACCGGCCGGGCCATTTCCGTGAGCCTGATCCAGGCGCGGTCGCGGAAGCGCGGCCGCAGGTAGCTGAGGCAACGCAGCGCGTGGACGATCCAGCCGCGGTCCAGACCCACCCAGAACCGCGCGGGGATGCGCCGCTCGCCCAGGTCGAGGCCGTGTTCGTCGAAGGGCGATGGATAGCGCCCGAAGAGCCGCCGCCCCAGGCCCCGTAACTTCCGCCGGCGCAGTTTTCGGAACGACACGCCGCCCTCGGGCGAGCGCAGCGGCACGCCCAGTTGCAGCGTGAGGCTGGCCAGGAGACCGGGCGTGAGCCGGTTCGCGCTCCCCATCGAGAGAAACACATCGAATGGCGACGGCACGCCGCCGATTTGCTCGCTGAGATGAGCGGCGGAAAGTTCGATCAGCCCGGGCACGGTCGAGGCGCCGGGACAAACGGCGATCTTGGGTTCATTGCGGTCGCACCACGCGCGCACCCCGGCGAGGAATTCCGGCTCGCTGGCCAGGTCCACGTAATGGACGCCCGCCGCCTGGCAAACGTCGAGCAGAGGATGGGGGTCATAGGCAAAGGGGCCGATGGCGTTGATGACCACGGCCACGCCGGCCAGGGCGGCGTGCAGCGACGGGGCGTCGTCGAGCCGAACGACGACGGCCGGCGCGACCTTGCCGAGTTCTTCGATCGCCTCCGGCCGGCGCACTCCCAGGCGCAGCGAAGCGCCCTGAACCTCCGACGCCCACAGGGCCGCGATCCGCCGCCCCATCCCGCCGGTGGCGCCCAAAAGCAGCACTTCCGGCATGATGGCCTCGGCGGCGATGGCTGGCCGCTTATTCTCTGGGGAGTTCGTCCAGCGATCGCGATTCAACTCGATTGTTGCGACACTGACGCAACAAGTTGCTGTTCGGGAAATACGTGCGCGGATTTCACCAGGAGCGAGCGGTTGGACAGGTCACACCCGCGTCCGTACCCCGCAGTCAATTGTCTACTCGCTGCGGAGACAATCTGCTCCCCGTAAGTGTCGATGGGCTCCCCAGAGGTGACAGATCAGTGGTCAGTCGGGTCTGTCAAAGTAAGCGCGAGAAAGGAAACTCTCTCGTAGAACGTCACGAGCCACGCGGAAGCGAATTGTCTCTCAGTGCGCAAGTAGCGATACGCGAATGTGCTTGGTCCGACGATCGTCGGCTCGACTTTCATCAGCGGAAGCACGAAATTGTTCTTGACTTCTTCAACAAATTCCTGCCCCCACTCGACAATTGTCTCGTCTGACCAGACTCCGACTTCGTAATCGCTGGGAAGCCGTTGGCCAGTTTCGTGAAAAAAGAGACCGCGAACGGTCCTTTTGACAACGCGAAAAATGCGCCCGAGATCGGTCTTGAACGCCCCGCGCGTACCAATGTAGAGGCCGGACTTCATTGTGATGGGGACGTTAACCCAGTCTGCCAACAGCGCGCGCTTGAGGCCTTCAGCCTGCGGTCGTTCCAAGGACCTGAAAATCGACGGCAAGTTACCTTTGACGTCCGGGTGCCCTCTTGTCTGATCGTTCAGGCACAGGCGGATGCGAAAGTACTCGTCGTCCTGCGACGTCGTTCTGTGGCAGTCTTCGCACGCGGGTACGGTAATGAGGTTACTTGGGAGCGGTTTGGTAAAGATGCATTTCGGCGGGATGTGATCGGTTGTCAGACCCTGTTCAATGCCACAGTAAGTGCAACCTTATCAATGCGGTCCATTGTGTTCACTGTTGATCGGGGCCGCCTTGCAAAAGGCGCTCAACGCGGTCCTCACACGCTCGCTGTGATAACTCGCTTCCGCGTTGGAATGAACCGTCACGGTTGCAGACGATCCATCGGTACAGCGGTTCCTGCTCGTCTCGCGGCTGAATCCACATGAATGCTATGCGACCGTTGCACTCGCGGCGATTGGCGAGGGGACTGCACAAACTGAGGAGGGCTACAAGCCTGTCCAGCGCGTGGTCCGCGATGTCCATGGCTTGCCCGCCATCGGGCACCGTCGCTGCGTAGGCAAGGCGCTCTTCGACCGCTCGTAAGATGTCCACGAGGCCGATAATCCGGGCGGCCTTCTCGCGGCGCTCTTCTTCGTGGAAGTTGGTCATGAACTGTTAATCTGTAGTGATGAGTCGAGCCTCCTGAACACAGGTCACTCCCGTAATCGATTCGGAGGGAAATGATCTTCGAGAGATCGTGGTCGTGTCAACCGGCAGGCGAGTTGGCGGCACACCAAAGAGCGCGATGTAGCTCGCGCCTCTCCACAGCCGGTGCATTGCGGCATTTAGTTTGCCGTAAACGGTGTTGAGCCAGTCGACGGTGTTGGCGTTGAGTTCGTCGCAGACCGTCTCGATTCGATCCCAGCGCGCTTGATTGCTCCTGTACTGGCTCGCCAAATCTCGCCAGCTAACGGCGTTCTTATGAGCGACGTGCTCCGGCTTCAAAATGAGATGCTTCTTGGTTCCAGTGCTGCCGTCGATGAAAACCGCCAGAGGCGAGTCATGAGTTAGTTGGTGCCGATAGGCAGAATTGGTTTTGCGCCAGGCTTCCGACACAAGCTTATCTTGGCGCGTGAAGACTGTAATCCCGGTTGCAAGGCACCCCGCGAGTGAGGTGCGTCGGCTGGGGTTACCATCGTTCTTGCGCCCCGTGACGATCTCTTGCAGGTCGGCGAATTTCTGAATGGCGTCGCCCCCGCACTTCATGGCGTCGATGCAGTTGCGATAGTCGTAGCCGAATTCGCCTTGTTTAACCCGCGCGATCAGGTCGCAAGCGTGGACGAGGTCATTCCAGATGCCGAAGTTCACGCAGGCAATGCGCTCCATCACCGGAGACAGGCCGTCCCTAAAGTAGATGTTAGTCGGGCGATTCGTGCAGGGAACGATGTGGTGGCGCCAGAACTCCTCGTATTGCGGAAAGCGCACGTCGAGGTGGTGCGATTCGCAGCCTCTGATTTCAGGCCCGGCGCCGTGCTGCCGAAGCGTCACGCGGCTCAAATGAGCTCGGTATTGCACCCAAGTCAACATTGCTTCGATCCTGCGAAACGGGTCATTCTGACTGGGCCGAATGCCACGGTTGCAAGCCGTCAGTGTGCATTAGTTCATTATGCTACCAGGATTCCGCCACGTTGAATAGGTCCGGGGCGCAACTATTGACCCGTTCATACCTTCCGCCGGCTGAGTCTCACCAAGAGCGAGAATCGTCGTCGCCGCGGCACTGTCTGCGGGATTGCCGATAGTTATCAGGGCGCGCGACGCGGTGTCGGCGACGAGCGCTGAAATGAAATGCGTAGCAATCGATTACGTTTGCGAAAGAAGGGCATCGCTACTTGTGCTCATGCCCGTGCTCGTGCCCGCCCTGGAAGAGCGCGTGCTTTTCGTCCCCCTGGGCAATCACGTAGGACATCAGGTCCAGAATCTCGTCCCGCGTCAGCTTGTCCAAAAGTCCCTTGGGCATCAGCGAGGCCGCGGCCTTTTCGCGCTGGGCGATCTCGGATTTCTTGAGCACGCGCGGGTCGGCCTTGGCCAGCGGGTTCTCGATGATCTTCACGACCTGCGGCGTCTCCTCCAGCACCATGCCCGTGTAGACCACGCCGTCGTCCATGAGGAACGTGTACGACTGGTACTTTTCCTCGATCTTGAACGAGGGCTCGATCAGTTCCTTGAGGAATTCGGCCGGCTTGCGGGGGGGGTTGAGCTTGGTCAGGTCGGGACCGAACTCGCGGCCGACGCCGCCCAGCTTGTGGCAGGAGACGCAGCTTGCGACCGTGAACATCTGCTTGCCGTTGCCGAACGACCGGCCCTCGCGGAGCGACTCGACCGGTGCGGCCAGGTCCTCGACCTTCCATTGCGTCACCGGCCGGCGGTCCTTCAACAGGTCGTCGCGGATCGGCAGCGGATGGCCGGCCAGATACGCCTCCGGGTTCGACAAGTAATCGTCGAGGTCTTCGACGACGTAGAGCGCCCCGTACATCCGCCGCCAGTGGCCGGGATAGGTGCAGACGTAGGGATAAACCCCCGGCTGCGCGGGAGCCGTGAAGCTCAGCTTTTGCGACTGCCGCGCCAAAAGCAGCCGGCTGGCGAGCATGATCTTGTTCGACGGTGGAATGTAATGCCGTGCGGCGGCGTCCGGCTGCTGGGCCGTGGCCTCGCCAAGCTGGCCGACTTCCTCGAGGGCGCCCGGCTGCACGATCGCAAAATTGTGCGGCATGAAGTCGGAGTTCTCGAAGACGAACTCGACGGGCTTGCCGGCAGCAAGGGCGATCACGTCCTGGTCGTACGACATCCGCTCCGGCAGCGTGCCGATCCGCACGACGCGCACGCCCAATTCGCGCAGCTCGACGCGGACGCGGCGGGCGTCGTCGATCGGCAGGAGCGACGCCAGGCCGTCGGCCAGCTCCAACACGTCGAGCACGGCCTGCGAGGTGCGGTCCGGCACGGGCGTCTTGCGGACGTGCTCCGTGAGCACTTTCAAGAGCGCCGGCGCCTGGTCGGCGGGCCAGTAGGTTTTCGGGATGCGCTGCATCGCGCGGACGGCCGCCAGCCGGTCCACGTCCTTTTGCACGAACTCGGCCAGTGTCGCAAAGGTCTTGGCCTCCTCGCCCCGCACAAATGTCATCGCGTTCATCGCCGCGCGGCGGATGCGCGACTGCGGGCTGGCCGCCGCCAGGTCGATTTGCAGCTTGACGTCGGGCGCTGGGATTTTCTCCTGGCGGAAGACTTCGCCGCGGCTGCCGTCGAGCACCGTCAGCGTGAAGCCGTCGAGCCGCTTGCCGAGCGTGCCGTCCGTGCGATTGAAGACGACGATCGACTCGATGGGCAGCGATTCGCCCAGGTCCACCTCCCACCAGGGATTGTCGGTGCTTTCGCGGGAGTGCGTTTGGCCGCCGTTGCCAAACATGCCGCTCGTGTTGCCGTCGATGGCCCGCGACGCCTCGCCGCCGTGGGCGGTGTTCTTTTGCGTGGCCTTGCCGCTGCGGGCGACGTTGCGGCCGTCGCTAGAGACCTCGACCTCGGCCAGCGTGAGCGTGCCCTGCCGCGGCAGCTCGATGCGCACATAGCGGCCGACGGCTGCCGGCTTGCTGCCCGATCCGGACGCCAGGTTCGGCGGCAGCTCATCGAGGAGCGGCTCGATCTTGGGATAGAGGCTCGCCCGCAAGCTGGGATCGGAGATCCACGCCACGGCGTTCAAAAGATCGCCCAGCGAGGCGACGGAGCGCGTGGAAAGCGCCCAGGCCTTGTCGGCCGAGCGATCGACCTCGACGAGCGTTGCGAAGGCGATCTGCCGCAGGGCCGGCTGCCAGGCCGACGTGGCCAGCCGCTCGATCTGCCCGCGGGCGGCGACAAGCTGCGATCCCTTGCGGCCGGCCAGGAGGTGAACCAAGTCGAGCACGACGGACTCTTCCGCGGCTTCTTGCTGGTCGATTCCGCCGATGATCTCCAAGAGCGTATCCAGCTCGCTCTTGCCCTCGGAACGGGCGAGCGTGGCGAGGGCCTCGTTGCGGAGGGTGTCCTGCACGCCCGGCCGCAGCAGCAGCTCGCGGCAGACGACCGGCGTCCGCGGCCGCTTGAGAAGCTGCTCGACGGGAATATTCCGCAGCAGGAACCGCGCCCCGGCCTCGGAAGCAATCGCGATCTCCTTCCCCTCGGCCAGCGCCTTCCGCCAGATCGGCTCCAGCGTCCGCATCGTCTCGCCGCGCGTGTAGTCGAGATACTTGTCGCTGGGCAGCTCGGCCGCGATGAGCGGAATTTCGACCGCTTCGGGGACCTCCAGGAAGCTCGCCGCCCGCACGGCCTCCAGCCGCACGCGCGGGTGCTCGTCGGCCGCCTGAAGGCGCAAAAGGTCCAGCGCCTCGGGCACGCGGTCCCGCCAATAGCAAAGGACGCGCGTGGCCGCGGCGCGGGCGTGGAAGTCCGGCGATCGCAGCACGCTCCGCAGGAGCGGCTCGTTGACGACGTTGTGCTGCTGGTAGATCCACAATGCTTCGAGCACGCTATGCGCGTAGTTCGGGTCGTCCTTGGGCAGCGCCACGAGCCAGCGCTCGACGGCCGCCAGGACGTCCTGAGGCTTGCGGCCGCTCAACTCGATCCGCGCCCGATAACGCACGCGGTTCTCCGGCTCCTTCAAAAGGTCCAGGAGGCGCGCGATCGGCTCGCCGGCGATTTTCACCGGCTTGAGGAGCGGCCGGCCCTCGTAGGTGATGCGATACACCCGGCCGTGCGTTCGGTCGCGGCTGGGGTCGCGCAGGTTGTGCTGCATGTGGCCGATGATCGGATTGTGCCAGTCGGTGAAGTAGATCGCGCCGTCCGGCCCGACCTCGATGTCGGCCGGGCGGAAATTCGGATCGCTGGAAGAAACGAGCGGCTCCATGCGAATGCCATTGAAGCTCGCGCCGTCGTCCACAATCCGGTACTGCAAGATGCCCTGGAAGCCGATCACGTTGCCCACGAGCAGCGTGTCCTGCATGTCCTCCGGGAAGTGCCGGCTGGAGAGGACCTCCGTGGCGGGACAGGGCCGCGTCGGCTGCTGATAGACCTGCGGCGGGGCGGGATGCTTGTCGGGGAACGGAATGTACCCCGAGAACAACGCCGCGTGATAGGGCTGCGCCCCGGTGCCGTCGTGGACGATGTCCTGCCCCCAGCGGTCGAAGGCGTGGCCGTGCGGGTTGGCGAAGCCGAAGGCCACGTAGCGCTCGAACTTCCAGGTCCGCGGCTCGAAGCGCCAGACGCAGGCGTCGGTGTTTCGCACGAGGCCGTAGGGCGTTTCCACCTGCGTGCGATGGAAGACCCCTTCCTGAAAATAAAGCGCCCCGCCCGGATCGAGGACAAAGCTGTTGGAAGTGTGGTGTGTGTCGGCCGTGTCCATGCCGTGCAGGACGCGGATGCGCACGTCGGCCACGTCGTCGCCGTTCGTGTCCTTGAGGAACAAGATGTCCGGGGCCATCGCGACGAGCACGCCGCCGCCCCAGAATTCAAAGCCCGTCGGGTTGTGCAGATGGTCGGCGAAGGTCCGGCACTTGTCGGCCTTGCCGTCGCCGTCCGTGTCTTCCAGGATCAAGAGCTTGTCGTTCATCTCGTCCTTGGGCTTCCAGTGCGGATAGCTCTGCCACGCGCCGACGAAGAGGCGGCCCTTCGTGTCCCACGCCATCTGCACGGGATTGACCAACTCGGGGAACGTCTCCTCCGAGGCATAAAGGTTGACCTTCATCCCCTTGGGTACGGTCATCCGCGTGATTTCCTCCTCGCCGCCGAGAAACAGGTGCGCCCCGCCGGGACCCTCGCCGGGCTTGTTCGTCTTGACGGGAATGAAGGGCGGCGTGTTGCCGTCGTCGATCTCGACGTCCTTTCCCTGCGCGACGGCCCAGACGCGCTTGTCGCGGTTGGCCGTCATCACGTCGAGCACTTCCAGCTCGCGCATGATCACTTCGCGGTTGGTCTGGTCGTCGACGAACTTCAAGTAGGACCGGCCGCCGTACGACGAATAGCCGTCGGTCGTGCGGTAGCGGTGATACCAGTAGAAGTTTTTGTCGAGCACGGCCTGCCGCAGCTTTTCCAGCGACTTCCACTCAACAGGCGCCGAGCGACCGCCGAAAACGACTGTGTCGATCGCCTCGCCCAAGAGGCGATTGCCCTCGTCGTTGAGGTGGATGCCGTTGACGGTCAGTGGCTTTTGCGATTGGAGATACAGCCGCTGCGACGGGCCGAACAAATCGACAAACAAAACGCCCTGGGCCGCGGCGACCTCCGCCATGGCTTTTGTGTAGAGCGCAATGCGGGCGTTGTTCTCCTTGCCGTCGGGCAGGTTGGGCGTGCCCAGGTCCTCATGCGCGATGGGCGAAAAGAGCACGAGTCGCGGGGCGCTCTTGCCGTTGTACTTTTGCGCCAGCGTCTGCTTGATGAAGTTTTCCAAGTCGGCCTTGAATTTCGCCAGGCCCGGCTCGCCGGCGAACGACTCGTTGAAGCCGAAGCACGCGAAGATCACGTCGGATTGCGTTTTGGTGAGCCATTCTTCCGGCGTGCCGAAACCTTCGGAGCGGAAGCGCGTCGTCAATTCGTCGCCGGAGAAGGCGAGATTTCGGAACGACAGCTCGTGCTGCGGGAAGCGGCTGTGGATCAGCGTCTCCAGGTGCCCGTCGTGCTGCATCAGCTCGCCCAGCGTGTTGCCGATGATGCTGATGTGGTCGCCGCGGTTGAGCGCAAGGCGATTGTTCGCAGCGGCGCGGGCCTGCGCGACGACGGCGGCGACGGCGGTCCCGCGCGGCAGACGGATACTGTCCGATCCCGGCGTCGCCGCGGCGCTGCCTTCCGCCTTCAGCGCATGGTCCGCCGGCTTGACGCCCTTCTTGAACCCGCCAAAGCCATACGCGCTGGGCTTGTACTCGCCGACCAGATCGACCTTCGTCCCGCCCTGGGGAATCTTGTCTTCCAGCCCCACGCACCAGTAAGCGGCGTTCACCAGCATCCGCCGCGTCCCTTCGGGCGCAAGGTCCGTGGCGGCGCCCATCGTCGTGGCGAACACGCGCCCCTTCTTGCCGCCGGGGACCTGATACGTTTTGGTCCAGGCCACCGGCATCATCGGGTCGTTTTTCTTGCCGGCCACGGGCGGGTCGTCGCGCTTCATGCCCGAGAGCACCTGTCCCATCACGATCGGCCGGCTGTCGCCCGGCAGCGGCAGCCGCACGCCGTACACGTCGGTGTCGCCCCAGATGTCGCCTTCCTTGATGCCGCGGGCGATCGGGTGGTCCTTCGCGCCGCGGGCGACGAGGCCCCGCGTCGATTCCGTCTTGTGCCCGCCGTGGTGGCTGATCCACTTTTCGCCGATCACGAGCCGCCCGAAACCCTCCTTCCATTCCTTCTTCTCGCCGTTGTAGTCGTTGGCGTAGTGGGCCCAGGCGGGGTTGGAGGTGGCGAAGGCGTGCGTCGCGGTCCGCATTCCGATCACCGGCCGGCCCGACTTGAGATAGGCGTCGATGTACTGCATCTGCGCGTCGGGCAGGTCGCGGAAGCGCGTGGCGATAATCATGAGGTCGGCCTTTTCCAGCGCCTCCAGGCCGGGGATGTTCTGTTTGTTGTTGGGGTCGATCTCGCCCGTTTGGGGGTCGATGGCAAAGAGCACGGTGCAGCGGAAGCCGTGGTGTACGGCCAGGATTTTGCCAAGCTGCGGCAGGGCCTCTTCCGAGCGGTACTCCTCGTCGCCGCTGACGAGCACGACGTGCTTGCCCGCGCCGGGCCCGTCTTTCCCCTCGTAGGCTGCCCACAGATCGGCGGCCCGCGCCGCGGGGACCGTGAAAAGACCAAGGCAGGCGACGGCGGCGAGGTGGGCGGTGATTCTCATGTTGAGGCGTCTCGTCTTTCGTGTCGAGCGGAGCGGCCGCCGTCGTGGATGGCGGTTGCACGGCGGCATTCCCTGCCAGAATGACACGTTCGCGAGAATTTTCAACCTGCGGCGCGGCCAGATTGGCCGACGGCAGGGAAATGCGAACTGGATTCGCAAGAACGTGTGACTGCCGGACGACGTGCGGTGCGGAACGATTTTGACAGGGCCGATCAAATGTCGGCGGACGACGGACTTGGCGCCGGGACGGCGGAAGGCGAAAGAGCCTCTGCTTGAGCCAGGGCGGCTCTCCAGGCACGGTCGAGCCGCAATAGCGCCACGGACGCACCCATTGCGATCAGCCCTGCAAAAACAAACCCGCCGGAGAAGCTGCCGGAGGTTTCTTTCAAGCCGGACAAGACGCTGGGCAGCACAAATCCGCCCAGGCCGCCGGCCGCTCCGACAATCCCCGTCACGACGCCAATCTGCGCAGCGAACCGTTGAGGCACAAGCTGGAACACGGCGCCGTTGCCGATGCCCAGGAGCCCCATGATGGCCATCAGAGCCGCGGTCGCGACCGAAAGCACAGGCAGGGCCGCCAACGAGAGTGTGACCACGGCCGCCGCAACAAACACGATCGCCAGGACTCGCGTCCCTCCGAGACGGTCGGCGAGGTAGCCGCCCACCGGCCGCAGCAGGGACCCGGCAAACACGCAGGCTGTGGCCAGCGTTCCGGCCGCCACCCGGCTCACGTCGTACTGGTCCTTGAAGAAGATGCTTACAAAACTCGCGAGCCCGACAAACCCGCCAAAGGTGACGGAGTAGAAAAAACAAAACCACCAGGCGTCGCGCTGGCGGAGCACGGAGAAATACTCGCGGAGGCGCTTGGGCGGCGGTTGCTGCGGGCTTTCCTTGGCAAAGACCATCACGATGAGCAGGGAGGCCGCGACGAGCAGGGCTGCAAGTCCAAAGACGGCGCGCCACCCCAGGACCTCGGCCACCCGTGGTCCGAAAAACGTAGCCAGGGCCGTGCCGCTGTTGCCCGCTCCGGCGATTCCCAAGGCCAGACCCTGATGCCGCGGCGGATACCACCGGCTGGCCATGGGCAGCGCCACGGCAAAACTGGCGCCCGCGACGCCCAGCAGGAAGCCGACGCACAGCAGCCGGGCGAAGCTGGCTGCCCAGAGCCATCCCAGGAGCAGCGGAACGAGTGTCAGCAGTAGGCCCGCGAGGGCCGTGCGCCGCGGACCGAAACGGTCGGCAAGGTAGCCCAGCGGCAGCCGCAGGAGCGCGCCACCCAGGACGGGAACTGCAACGAGCAGTCCTTTCTGAGCGTCGGACAGGCTAAACTCCGGAGCGATGGAGTTGGCCAGCGCACCGATGAGCATCCAGACCATGAAGCTCACGTCGAAGTACCAGAACGCGCAGGCGAGCGTCGGCGTATGACCGGACCGCAGGAAAGCTCGAAGGTGCATGGGTGTCGTCATCCAAACGAGTCAGTCGGAACGATCTCGCCAAAAGTGCGCCGCCGGCGGCGTCAGGCTTCGCGGCTGAGGCGGACCGCGCAGGCCTTGTACGAGGGCTGTTTCGAATAACGGTCGAACGAGGCGTGCGTGAGCTGGTTGACGGTTTCATAGTGCATGGGCATGAATACCGTCCCGCGTTGCACGAGCGGCGTGACGAACGCCCTGGCCCGCACGCTGCCGCGCTGCGACTCGACGAGAATCCGCTCCTGCGGCTGGATGCCCAGCTCGCGCGCATCGGCCGGATGCACCTCGACGTAGGCGCCGGCCGGATACAGCTTCCGCAGGACGGCGGACTTCCCGGTGCGCGTTTGCGTATGCCACTGGGCGGCGCTCCCCCGGCCCGTCAGGAGCAGGAAGGGAAACTTCTCGCCGGGCGGCTCGGGCATCGACCGCGGAGATTCAAAGAGGAAGCGAGCACGGCCGTCGCTGTGATAGAACCGGCCGTCCTCGAACAATCGCCGGTGGGTCCCTTGCGGCGGTCTGTCGACCGGAAACGGCCATTGAATGCCTCCCTCCTCGTCGATCATGCGATAGTCGCGGATGCCGCTGAAATCGCAGGGCTGACCTTGCGAGAGCTGCTTGAGGGTCTGAAAGAACGCCTCGGGTGAATTCCAGGCCTGCAACATTTCGCCGCAGCCCCAGTAGTCGGCAATCAGGCGGAAGATGGCGAAGTCGGCCAGGGCCTGGCCCGGCGCCCGGGCGACTTTCTTGATGAGACCAATGCGTCGCTCGGAGTTGATGAAGGAGCCGTCCTTTTCGCCCCAACCGGCCGCGGGAAGGACCAGGTCGGCCAGTTGCGCCGTTTCCGTCGTGTCGTACATGTCCTGAACGACGAGGAACTCCAGGCGGCTGAAAATGTCGCGGAGCTGGTTTTGATTGATCCACGAGTGAGCGGGATTGGTGCCCACGACCCACAGGCCACGGATCTTCCCGGCGAGGATGCCTTCGAGGATTTCAGGGTAGGACCAGCTATCGCGCTTTGGGATTCGCGCTGGATCGATGCCGAGGATGCGCGCCACCTCGTCGCGATGCGTGGCATTTCCAAAGTCGCGGCCGCCCAGAAGGTTGGTCGTGTTGCTGAACAGCCGCGAACCCATCGCGTTGCACTGGCCGGTGATCGAATTGGCGCCTGTGCCGGGCCGCCCGATGCTCCCGGTCATGAGGGCCAGGTTCATCAGGCTCTGCGCCGTGCGAACTCCCTGGTAACTCTGGTTGACGCCCATGGTCCACCAGAACGAGACGCGTCGCCCTTCGTGGATCGTTCGCGCGAGGCGGTAGATGTCTTCGCAGGGAATTCCCGTGACTTCGGCGACCCGCGCCGGCGCGTACTCCCGAACATGCGCGGCGAACTCCTCAAAGCCTGCGGTGTGCGCGTCGACGTAGTCGCGGTCGATCCAGCCCCCGTCGATGAGGATGTGCGCGACGCCGTAGAAGAGTTCCAGGTCGGTCTTGGGGCGAAGCGCGACGTGCTGCGTCGCGTACATCGCGGTCTCGGTGCGGCGCGGGTCGACGACCACGACGGCCGGCCGGTGAGGATTGCGCATCACGCGGTCCCAAAGGATCGGATGCGCGATGCACAGGTTCGCGCCGACGAGGACCAGCACGTCGGACTCTTCCAGGTCCTGATACGTATACGGCGGAGCGTCGAAGCCGAAGGACTGCTTGTAGGCGACGACGGCGCTGGCCATGCATTGCCGCGTGTTCCCGTCTCCGTGGACGATGCCCATGCCGAACTTGGCCACGGCTCCCAAGAGGGCCAGCTCTTCCGTCGGCATTTGCCCGGTGCCAAGCCAAGCGACAGACTCCGGCCCATGCCTCTGTTGGATATCCTTGAAGCGCGCGGCGAAGGTGCTTAGCGCCGTGTCCCACGTCACAGGCTGCAGTTTTCCGCGTTCGCTGCGTAGCAGAGGTGCGGTGGCGCGATCCGGGGCATTCAAGACGGCAAGCGCTTCCCACCCCTTGGGGCACGCCATCCCGCGGTTGACGGGGTAGCTCTGGGCCGGCGTCAAGCCGACCGCCTGGCCCTCCTTAAGATGGATTTCCAAAGCGCAGCCGGTCGAGCAATAGCCGCAGACCATCGCCGTGGTGGCATCGGGCTTTGAGTCCGCGGGCACGTGCCCCAGCCCAAAGCCGGCCGGCGCGAGCTGCAATTGGCGCGTCAACGGTCCATGAGGTTGGTGGAACGTGGATCGCAGGCCAGCGATGAGCGAGCCGGCCGGAAGCGATGTCTCGTGCGTCACGCGGCAAACCTCCCGGGCATTTTGGGCGGCACCACGGCCGCGAAGAACAAGTAGCGCTCCAGCAGTTCGCCCAGCACGAGCGCGACGAAAGCGACCGCGGCGGCGACCACCCGGTAACCGGCGTCGCCGGCTGCCGCGGACGGGCCGGACAGGAGCAAGTACGCCGGGGCCCAAAGCCCGCCGACGACCCCCAAGGCGAATCGAGATCTGGTGATGCTCCTGAGCGGTCCGGCCATGAGGAGGGCGGACCGCTTGGCGGGGTTGTTCCTCCGGTCGCCAAGGTGCAGGAAGAAGGCCAATTCCGTAAGGAGTTTCACAGCCGAGGCCGCGATCAGGCCGTAAAGCAAAATGAAATCGTGCGGGGTCTGTGCGTGCGGAAGGGACGGCGGCGAGCTGGCCGAAGTGACCGCCGATGTAAGCAGCACCGTGGCGATGCCCAGGAGCAGCGTCGTAAGGAGAAACTTGAGGCTCGTGGAGACGCCATTCCAGAAGCTGCGTCCAGTGCACTGGTAGACTTTGATGGAGAAGATCACGCCGCACAGTCCGCTGGCAACCACGGTGGCGCCGAGAACGTCGTGGACCGTTGTCCCGGAAGCGGTCTGCGTCGGCGCCAGCCACAGCGCCGCGGCGTAGGCAGCAGCGAGCGGTGCAAACAGGGAAAAGGCCAGAATTTCTCGGCTGAGCCAGGACGTGCGCAGGCCCAAGACGGCTCGAAACGCATACAGCGGCCGCCCGAGATGAAGGACGCTGACGGCCAGCGCCAGGGCGCCGAAGGCGAGCGAGCTGACGGCGTGCACGCGCGCGGCGTCCACCGCGAGCGGGTTGCCGGCGAAGCGATCCAGCACAAAACCAACGGCGAAGGCGCCGACCGCCAACTGCGTCAAGACGAGCATCAGCACGAGCGGCCAGTGCGCGCGTTCGGGTTTGATCGAGTGGTAGTCCGCGGGCAGGAGATTGCGCGGAAAGGCACGGCGCGTTTTGTAGTGCGTCGTGGGGAGGGTCAGCCCCGAGTCAGGAGCGCCGGGCAGAAAGACGCCCGTCTCGCAGCCTTCGATGATCTCCTGCCGGCGCACGAGGGTGATGCGGATGGCGGCGGTGGGGCAGGCCTGGACGCACGCGGGCGGCTCGCCGGCGGCCAGCCGCGTGCTGCACATGTCGCACTTGCGGACGATGCCGAGCTGGCGGTTGTACTTGGGCACGTCATAGGGGCAGGCGAAGATGCAGTACTGGCAGCCGATGCACTGGTCGTCGAGGTGTTTGACAATGCCGGTCCGCGGGTCTTTTTCGTAGGCTTTCACGGGGCAGGCGGACAGGCACGCCGGCTCCAGGCAATGATGGCACGCCGCCGTGACGTGCTGCAGAACCGGCAGCTCATCGGTCCCGCCGTGCAACAGCCCCACGTCGCGCCACGTCTCGCCCGGCGCCAGGCCATTGAGGGAGTGGCACGCCGTCACGCACGACTTGCAGCCGGAGCAGCGATCCAGATCGACTTCGAAGGCGTACTGCTCGCCATCGGCGGGGGAGCGGGCGGGGAGCAGTGCGGCGTAGCGCGAGGCGTTTGCGGGCCGGAGCGGCGAGTCGTGAAGGGCGGCGAACTGCTCGACGGCGGTAAGAGTCTGCTGCTGTGCCAGCGACCGCTCGACGAGCACCGGCTCGATGGCGGTGTCGTCGCCTGCGGCCCGGGGTTCCGCTGCCAAGGCGCCTGTCGCGGTCATCGTCATTTCCTCGGCAGGTGCTTCACGAGCGGGAGAAGTGCATCGGCCAGAGCGTCACACGGGACGTCGTTGAGAAGCTCTGTCCCGACGCGCGCGGCCGGGCCGGACGCGCCGTTCACGTAGACGTGCGCCGCGTCGGCAATCTGGCCGTTGGCCTGGCGCATGCGGCAGCCCTGCAGGCCGATCGTCGCCGCCTGGTGCAGGCCGCACCCCGCCGGACAGCCCGACCAACGGATCGTCAAAGGAGCGACCTTCGCCGCTTCATCCCCCAGGCGCTGTTCAAGCTGCCTTGCAACTTCGATGGCCCAGCCCTTGGTCTCGATGAGCGCCAAATGGCAATAGTCGTTGCCCGTGCACGACACGAGTCCGCGCATGATCGGCGTGGGATCGTAGCGCAGCTCTCTGAGCAGCGGCTCTTCGGTGAGGCCGCCGATCTTGGAGTCGGGTACGCCGGCGACGATGACGTTTTGGCCGGTCGTAAGGCGGATCGAGCCGTCGCCATACCGCTCGGCGAGGTCGGCCGCGCCCCGCATCTGGTCCGTGGAAATGCGACCCACCGGCACGAGCAGCCCGACGTAGTTCAGGCCCGGTTGCTTCTGCCGAAAGATGCCGACGTGATCGTTGTGCGTTTTCTTGCGCTGATCGGCGCCGGCGGCGCGCAGGGGCGCGCCGCAGCGCCGCTCCAGTTCGCGGCGCAGCCAGGCGGCGCCCCGGTCTTCGACGAGGAAGGCCAGTCGCGCGCGGGTCCGCGTCTCTCGCGAACCATGATCGCGGAAAATGAACGCGATCTGTTGGCAGACTTCCGGCGCATCCTCTGGAAGGACAAATACGTCCAAGTCCGTGGCCGGCCGGTAGCCGCCCGATCCCTGCTTGCCCCCGACGAGGACGTTGAAGCCGCAGCGCGTTTCTCCATCGATGTCCGCCACCGCGGGCACGAGCGCCAGGTCCTGCGTCTCGGCGTGGCAGCAGTTTTCCAGGCACCCGCTAATGGTGACGTTGAACTTGCGCGGAAGATTGGAAAACTCCTTGTTTCCCACCAGCATCTCGGTGAACTGCCGGGCGACCGGCGTGGCGTCGAAGAGTTCGCTGGGCGTCAGTCCGCCGACGGGGCAACCGCAGACGCCGCGCACGTTGTCCATTCCCGTCTGAAACGTGTCGAGTCCCGCCTCGGCAAGCTGCTCCAGGATCTCCGGCACGTGGCCGATCGTGAACCAGCGCATCTGGACCTGTTGCCGGGTCGTCAGGTCGCAGAATCCTTTCCCGTGACGGTCCGACAGGTCCGCGATGACGCGCCACTGCCGGGCGGTCATCTGGCCGCAGGTGGCGCGGATCCGGAGCATGAAATGGCCCGGCGTGGGCTTGCGAAGGAACAGGCCGTACCACTTCATGCGCTGCGCGTCGTCCTCGGAGATCTGCGTCCAGTCGCCGGTCTCGGCGTAACGATAAACATCGGGCAGGATGTCCAGGCCGTCTTTTTCCTGCTTGGTAAGCTCGACCTTGTTTTGTTTTCGCTCGGCGGCGTCGCCGCGACGGCACTCGGTGATCAGATCGCCCAGCAACCCCTGGCAGCTTCCGCAGCCCGTGCCGGCCTGGCAGCGTGCGCCGATCGACTTGAGCGTTCCGCAGCCGTCGCGGATGCACTCAAGGACGCGCGATTTTGTGACGCGATGGCAGCGGCAGACTTCGTCGCCGTGGTCGGGAACTGAGACTGAGACATCGTGGCTGGGCGCGAGACCCCGCAATGCAGGTTCGGCAGGCGGCGGGGATTGGACTTCCGCAAAACTCACGATGCGTTCCTTGGGCGCAGGGTCTCACACGCCGGCTGGGCGCGGGCGCGAAGAGCGACCGAGCTTCCCGGCGGCAGAACGGGAAAAAATCAGTCAGGCTGGGCGAGCGGCCTGAAGCCAGCGGACGTGCGGCGCAACAGAAGAGCGAACGGTTCCTGCCGAGCCAGGGCGGGGCGGGGCGGCCCGGCAGGTGCGCAATCCATGCGCAACAGTTCCAGTGCGCCTACATGGGATTCACCACGGTGCGAGTCGACGGAATGCGGTTCGTGCTGCCGCTGTAGGGGCCGCAAATGGCGTGCCGGCACACGGGCGGCCACGACACGAGCGACAAGGCGCGGCGAATCCATAGGCGGATGCTGAGCTTGCGTTCCGTCTGCGTTTTTCTGGAATCCATCCGGTTCTTGCTTGGCGGCGGCGGCCGTGCACATGCTTTGGGCACGCCATGCTGCGATTGGCGGCCCGAATCGCAACGTCTTACGGTCGAACGAAGAATAAATGTCGTCTTTCGCTCCGCGAAAGGCGACAATTCGGGAAGTTATTTTTCGGCCGCTCCTTACGGTGTGCCGCGCGTGGCCGCTTCAGCCGATGCATCGCTGCGCTGGCCAGGGTGCGAGGAATCGATTCGACGGCGGCCGAGAGAAGGGGGTTGTGGCGGATGGTGGCTGGCCCCGGCTGGACAAGGAATCGGGGGTTTTGCAAAATGCGAGCGACGCACGGTAGCCGTCTCGCTGTAGCCATCACGCTCCGCGTGATGCGGCTCCGTCGCACAGAGCGCGACGGCTACGGTGGCCGCATCACGCGGAGCGTGATGGCTACGGTGCCCGTTGTCGTCCGGACAGGTAGCTCAGTTGGTAGAGCACAGGACTGAAAATCCTGGTGTCGCCGGTTCAATCCCGGCCCTGTCCACTTCGCCTTCGGCCGCACCGTTTCGCAAGACGACGGCTCTGCCCCTTTGCGACCAGCAGCTTTTCGACGTAGCCGCGGGCCGTGCCGGCGTCATCGTGGGCCACGATCCCCAGCCGCAGCCGCTCGCCGTCGGCCGGGTCAACAAAGTCAATCCCCCGCGGGGGCTGCTTGCCGTTGCCGAGTTTCACAGGCCATGCTCAGTTGCCTTTCCGTTTGGCGATCGCGATGCGCAGAACACGGTCGATCTTGTCGATCAGCCTGACCGATGCCGTGTATCTGCCCGATTCGATCCGCGAAATGGTTTCCTGCCGCGTGCCCGCCAACTTGGCCAATTCCCGTTGCGTCAAACCCGCGACCCGCCGGTCGCGGATGATGTCGCGCGCCAGCGAAATGCGGGCGTATTCCAACGCCGGAAAATTCCCGTGCTTGTCGGGCTTGGGCAACGGCGGCAAGTCGTCGTCGTTCAGCGGCACCGTTTCCGCAGCCCGCGAACAGAGACGCTCGTATTCGCGTTCCGGCAACAGCACGAACGGTTGGCCAGCCACTTGGATCCGTTGTAGCCCGATCATGCGCCACCCTCGTCGTAAAAGCCGTCGCGATGCCCGAGTTGCTCCACAAGCACTTGTCCGCGTTCGATGCGGAATTGCATGCGGTAGTCGCCCGTACGCAACCGATAATGCCCCGCCAGGTTGCCCCAAAGTGGCTTTGCCCCGCTCACTTCTGGCCAATCGGCCAGCCTCACGATCCATTCGACCATTCGGGCTTTGATCGGCCTGGGCAAGTTGCCCAACTGCACCGCCGCGTCGTACAGCAAGGTTACGTTGGGCATGATGTTGACATGATATGTTTATGCTGAACGGTTGTCAATCGCGCGCTTTGTCGGGGCGCCGCCCTAGGCCGCCCCCGCTTCTCCTGCCTGACGCATGATGGCCAGGACGCGCGATCGGGCCTCGCCCGTCAGCCGTGGCCAGGCGTCGATGAGCGCGGCCAGTTCCGGTCGATCGGGCCGCTTGAAGCCCCAAAATGCTGCGATTTCTGCTGCGCGCCGCCGCGGGCGTCGGCGCCCCTGTTGCTGCAATCGCTTGCCGCGTCTACACTTTGGCGGGCTTGGCCGGACGGCGAGGCACCGACTGAGAATCACCTGTGAATCCTGGTGTCGCCGGTTCAATCCCGGCCCTGTCCACTTCCTCGTTTGCCCATGAAAGGCGCCGTCTCGCGGAGCGAGACGGCTACCGTGGATCATCGAGGCTCCGATGATCGATCCTGTCACCCTCCTCACGCGACGGCGGCTCTTGCAGTTCGCCGCCGGCGCGGGCGCTGGGCTGGGGCTTAACCTCGGCGGTCTCTGGCGAGCACAGGCGGCCGCGTCGGAAGGGCCTCCATCCACCGCGCTCTCGCCCGCGAGTTCATCTTCGGGTTCAACTGCGAATTCATCTTCTGGGAAACCGCCGCCGGCGCTGCGGCCGATTCGAAGCTGCATCCTCATCTTCTACTACGGCGGGCCGAGCCAGCTTGACACCTACGACCTTAAGCCGGGCGCCCCGGCCGAGGTCCGCGGCGAGTTCCAGCCCATCGCCACCGCCGTGCCGGGCCTCACGATTTGCGAGCACCTGCCGCGCATGGCGCGCGTCATGGACAAGGTGGCCCTCGTCCGCAGCGTGACCCACAATGCCCGGCTGCACGATTCGGCGGCCATTCACGCCCTCACGGGCAGGCCGCTCGAAGGGCCCGACCGCGAGCTCTTCGCGCCGCAGGCGCAAGTTTATCCTAGCTACGGCAGCGCGGTGGCCTACGCGGCTACCCACGCTCTGGACCGCAGCATGACCTCCGTCGGCCGCGGCCAGGGCGCGGAAGTCCCCTTCGCCTCGCTCCCCTTCACGTTTCACAACGTCGTGGACGTGCCCTGCCAGGGGGGCGGGTTTCTCGGCGCAGCCTATGACCCCATGCCCGTCGAGGCGAATCCCGCCACGCGGCAGTTTCAAGTCGAAATGCTCAAGCCGGCCGAGGGCGTCGATGGGCCGCGCCTGGGCGAGCGCCGGCGGCTGCTGGAGAAGCTCGACCTCGCCCTGCCGGCCGAACGAAAAACCGAGGCCCTCTACGACCGCGCCTACCGCCTGCTCAAGTCCGACGCCCTGCGCCAGGCCGTCGATATCGCCCAGGAAAGCCCGCAGGTCCGCGAGCGTTACGGCTTCGGGACGGACGCGGTGGCCGTCGGCGAGGGCGGCGGTGGCGGCAACGGCGCCGAAATGGGATACGCCCGGCAGATGCGCGGGCAGAACGTGCTCTTGGCGCGGCGGCTGGTGGAGGCGGGCGTGCCGTTCGTGAACGTCTACGACTTCAAGCAGCAGGGCCAGAACTGGGACGCGCATTTCAAATGCGCCAACCAGCACAAGACGCACCTCCTGCCGCAGGCCGATCAGTCGCTGTCGGCGCTCGTCGAGGATCTGGACGCGCGGGGTCTCTTGGAATCGACGCTGGTCGTGGCGATGGGCGAGTTCGGACGCACGCCCAAGATCAACGGCGACGGCGGCCGCGACCATTGGCCCGATTGCTACACCGTGCTCTTCGCCGGCGGCGGAGTTCAGGGCGGGGCAGTCTACGGCCAGAGCGACCGCATCGGGGCCTATCCCGCGGCCGACCCGGTGACGCCCGGCGACCTGGCGGCGACGATCTTCTGGCGGTTCGGCATCGACCCGGCGACGGAGATCCGCGACCAGGCCGGCCGGCCGCACCGCCTGGCGACGGGCGAGCCGCTGAAGAGGCTGTTTGGGGCGTGAGAGCGGGGCGAACGCCAAACGCCTTCCTTTCATTCACGCAAACTCCTGTTCGATCCGCTCGATCAGCCAGGGCAAATTGCACGACGCCTGGTTTTTTCCTTCGACGACGGTCGGCGTCTGCGAAACGAGGAACCGCGTTTTGGCGCCGACGAGGTCCGCCGTCCGGTTGAGCCGCTCCATGTCGCGCGCTCCCGGCGCCGAGGTCAGCTTGATCTCGATCGCCCACAGGCTCTTGCCGAAATCGAGCACCAGGTCGATCTCGTGCTGGTCGCTGGTGCGGAAGTAGTACGGCTGAAACGCGCAGTCGCACTGCCCGAGCACGCCCAGAATCTGCTCGACGACAAATCCCTCCCAGCTTGCGCCGACCCAGGGCTGGTTGAGCAGTTCCTTCGCGCTTTGCACGTTGAGCAGCGCGTGCAGAAGCCCGCTGTCGCGCCAGTAGACCTTGGGGCTTTTGACCAGGCGCTTCCCGATGTTGGCGAAGTAGGGGGGCAGGCGACGGATCAAAAACGCGCCTGCCAGATAATCCAAGTACCCGTTGACCGTGTGGTAGGAGATGCCCAGGCTCTGCCCGAGCTGGGAGGCATTGAGGCTCTGCGCATGGATGGCGGCCAGCATCCGCAGCAGGCGGTCGGTGAGCTGGGGGGCGGCGGTCAGTCCCCAGGTGGGCAGATCGCGCTGGGCCAGCAGGTTGAGATAGTCGAGCTGCCAGCGCGGAAAACGCCGCGGGGCCAAGACGCCGCCGTCGGGATATCCGCCGCACCACCAGAGGCGCTTCTGCGACGCTTGCGTGGGCAGCTCGTTCCACAGAAAGGGCGTCAACTCCACGACGGACAGCCGGCCGGCGAGCGACTCGGAAACTTGCGTCATCAGCGACGGCGAAACGGAGCCCAAGAGCAGGAACCGCCCCCGAAGGCTGCGGCGCTGATCGACGGCGCCGCGCAAGCGCGGAAAGACCTCCGGCCAGGCCTGCGCTTCGTCGAGGACGACGAGCGACCGGCCGGCGGCGAGTTCCGGCCAGGCGACGTCCAAGCGCAGGCGGTCGGCTTCTTGCTCCAGGTCGAAGTACTCGCCCCCAAGCGCGCGGGCCAGGGTCGTTTTGCCGCACTGGCGCGGGCCGACCACCGCCACGGCGGGGTACGCCGCCAGCCGCTGCTTCACAATCCGGGAAATTCGGCGAGGGATCATCTCTTGCAATATAGAACTTAATTTCTATTTTGCAAGAACGCCGGCCGCCGGCCGAGACCGGTTACACTGGATTTCAGGCCCCCCCCGCGTGAAGACGCATGAGTCCCGCAACGAAAATAGCCATTGTCGTCGTAGCGGCCGTCGTCGCCCTTTCCGCGATCATCGGCATCGTCTGGCGCTACGCCTCGCGCCGCTGGCCGCTCCCCTGCCCGTCGTGGTTCGCGTTTGGCCTGGAGAATCCGTACATCGGGTATTTCGCCGGCAGCGCGCTGCTTTTGGATCGGCTCGATCTGGCGCCTGGCATGCGCGTGCTGGACGTGGGGAGCGGGCCGGGCCGGTTGACGATTCCAGCGGCGCGGCGAGTCGGGCCGGAGGGACAGGTCGTCGCCATCGACATGCAGGAGGGCATGCTGCGGAAGCTGATGCGCCGGGCCGAGAAGAACAAGCTCACGAACATCAAGGCCGTTCACGGCGGGATCGGACAGGGCCTCTTGGAGCACGACGCCTTCGATCGCGCCCTGTTGGTGACGACGCTGGGCGAGATCGTGGACCGCGAGGCGGCCCTGCGCGAAATCTTCGCCGCCCTCAAACCCGGCGGCGTCCTGTCCGTCACCGAAGTGTTTGGCGACCCGCATTACCAAACTCGCAGGACCGTGCTCCGCCTGTCCGGGGCGGCGGGGTTCCGGCTGGACCGGCAGTTTGGCTCGTGGCTGGCGCTGACGCTGAATCTTACCAAGCCCTTGCCGCCGGCGCCCGCAGTGCCTGCGACACGCGTCAGGCCAAATGCGCCTGAATCTCCGTAACCGCCGGAGACCCACGGGGTTCTTATCAGGCCGACTATGAGGCCTTCTGTAATGACCTTTGCCACCGGCCGGGCGTGCGGTTCACGGACTTCCTCCAGGCCGAGGGCGTCTCGGCGATGGAGAAATGGCTCGACCGCAGACGCCCGAACCGCAGCCAGAAGCCTTCATCCGGCTGGTGGTGAAGCTGATTCAGTCCGGACAGCACATCTGGGACCAGCCAGGGATCAGCTTTTACCTGGACGGCCGGTGGTCGAGCGGCGGCCGGCCGAGCAACTTCAGCGAGGAGGCGCTGTCGGTGTTGTCGCAGATTCTCGAAAGACCGATCAAGGTGTTCTACCGGGAAAGCCCGGAAGGCCAGATGATGGTGATGCGGTTTGAGCCGTGAGGGACGCGGCGGCAGCGTCGTCGTGCGAACGATTCACGAACCGATGTGGGCAATTCGCGCTGGAAAGTTGTAAGATTGAACCAGGGGACCTTTGCCGTCTGTGTTCGGAGGCGCCAATGTCGCCACGCAACCTGGAACAGCGAGTCGATGCGCTTGAGGCGGAAGTTACGAAGATCCAGGGCGAGCTGCGCCGTACCGTGCGGCAGAACGGCAAGGACTGGCGGCGGACGATCGGGGCTTTCACCGGCGACGAAGGGATGCAGGAGATCTTGCGGGAGGCGATGCGGCTTCGCAAGGCGGATCGCAAAAAGGCGCGGACACGAAGGGTCCGACGCGTAACCCGGTGAGACCGCCCGCGTGGGTCCTTCCGAAAGCACGCTCCCGGAACCTCGCCGGCCGTCGGTCCTGTGGACCGCCGTCGCCTACGCGCTGATGCTGGCCGCCACCGTGGGCGGGTTTTTCGTCGTGCGCTACTACGGCGAAAAGCTGACGGCCCCGGCCGCTCCGCCCGGCGAAAAGGCCGCGCCGGCGGTCACGACACCTGCCGCCGGCGATGCCAAGAAACTTCGCGACGTCGAAATCCTCCCCCGTGTTCTGTTGGCCCTGGCGGCCGTGGTCCTTCTGGGGCAGGTGCTGGCGAAGCTGTTTGCGTTTATCGGCCAACCGCCGGTGATCGGCGAGGTCGTCGCCGGAATCCTGCTGGGTCCGTCGCTTTGTGGCGCGACAGCATCGGCGTGGATCCTGCCGCAGGGGGTCGCGCCGTACCTCGGCATCATCGCGCAGGTCGGGGTGATCCTGTACATGTTCATCGTGGGCCTGGAACTGAACGCGGAGCTGCTGCGACGGCGCGCCCGGTCGACGTTGGCGATGTCGCAGGCGGGAATTCTGCTGCCGTTTCTGCTCGGTGCGGCCGTTGCCCTGTATCTCTATCCGCGCGTTTCCAGCCGCGACGTGCTGTTTACCAACTTTGCGCTTTTCATCGGTGCGGCGATGTCTGTGACGGCGTTTCCGGTGCTGGCGCGAATCCTGACCGATCGGAAAATGACGCGGACGGAACTGGGCGGCGCGGCGATGATCTGCGCCGCAATGGCCGACGTGACCGCCTGGTGCCTTTTGGCGCTGGTCGTGGGCGTGGCGCGGGCGAACGTCGGCGAGGGACTCCTCGTGGCGCGGGAACGGTCGCCTACATCGCCGTCATGTTCCTGCTCGTGCGGCCCGTCGCGGCGCGCGTCGCCAGCCGATGGGACAGCGAGCAGCTTCCCCGCGGCGCGGTGGCCATCGTGTTCATCGCGCTGTTGCTATCGGCGCTGGCGACCGAGCTGATCGGCGTCCACGCGATCTTTGGGGCGTTCCTCTTGGGGGCCGTGATTCCGCACGACAGCGCCATCGCCCGCACGTTCACGAGGCAGCTCGAGCACGTCGTGACGGTCCTGCTGTTGCCGGCGTTTTTCGCCTACACGGGCATGCGGACGCGGATCGACCTCGTGTCGGGCGGGGAAATGTGGCTGATGTGCGGGCTCATCATTGTCGTAGCGACGGCCGGAAAATTCGGCGGGACGCTTTTTGCCGCGCGGCTGACGGGCCTTTCCTGGCGCGATTCGGCGGCGCTGGGGACGCTGATGAACACGCGCGGCCTGATGGAGCTGGTGGTGCTCAACATCGGCCTGGACCTGAAGGTGATTTCGCCGGCGCTGTTTGCGATGATGGTCCTGATGGCGCTCGCGACGACGATGGCGACCAGCCCGGTGCTGCGGATGTTGGGGGTGAAAAATGCAACGGCGAGCGGCGCACCAGAAAAGGGTGGCACGCCCTGAGCGTCGTGGCTATGCCGTCCACGGTCGAATCGCACGGGGCGTTGGCACACGACGTCGGTTGCGCCCGTGGCGAAGGGCGTGCGCGCTGAGCCCGCAGGCACGCCCTTCGCAAAAGTGTGGCAACCTGTTTGCGCTGGCCAGGCTTGCTGGCGGCTCGGCGCTTTGTCGTGTCGCCGCGACGCTCAGGGCGTGCCACCCATTTTTCAGGGTGCCTCGGCCAGCGGATCAAACGGCTTGCCGAGAAGGTCGTAGATCTTCTTGAGATCGGCCAATTCCGCTCGGGCGCGCTCGCTGGGCGCAACGAGCTGAACGCGGCCCGGCGCCGCCAGTGCCGCAAGCTGCTTGATATCGAACCGCTCCAGCAGGCCGAAGCAGAACAGCTCCGGCGTCTTGTCGACCTGGCCGTTCTGTTCGATCACCTCTTTGAGCGAACCGAGCGAGCCGTGCAGCGTGACGCCGGCGATGGCGTTCTTCTCCAGCGCGGCCGCGACCAGCGCGTAGAGGCTGCTCCGCTGGCCGACGGCGACGACCGTCACCGGTCCCGTTTTCCGCTCGGCCGCGAGCCAGCGCGCGATCGCCGCCACCTGGCTGGCCTGAACTCCCAGCGGCCGCTCGCCGACCGCCGACACGAGAAGCGCGAACAAAAAGTCGCGGCTTTTGATCTTCGACTCCCCGAAATAGAACGGGTCGATCGCCACGACGCGGTTGCCCTGTGCGAGAAGCTTCTGCGCCGTCCCGGCGGCTTCGGCCCGGCCGGCGTCGGCGACCAGGATGACCGTGCCCTTCGGCTCGCCGCGCGTTAGCTCGACGGCGGGCACCGTGAACGCATCTCCGATCCGCAACCGCCACGACGCGGCCTTGATCTCGTCGGCCGGCGCCCCGCCGGCCGTCGCCCCGCCGGCTGCCTGGGCCTTGGCCTCCCATTTCTGATACTTCACGATGCGCGCCAGCATTTCGGCCCGCGCCGCCTGCCATTTCACGGCTTCGTCCTTCGTGCCGGGCAACTGGCCGTCCTTGGGAAGCGATTTGGCCAGGCCCAGCGCCAGCTTGTTAAAATCGAGATTGTCTTCGGGCAGCGGCACGTCGAGCTGCTCGGCCGTCTTCACTTCCTTTTCACAGTCGATCTCTTGCTTGGGAAAGCTCTCGCTGCCTGCAAAGAAGAGGTCGCCAATGATCGCGTACAGCGCCTCGCGGTTCTCGCGCTCGAAGTTGTGCGTGCCCGGGTCGTGGTTCACGTGCGAGCGGAGCTTCCCTTCCTGCTGGAAGAGCTTGTAGATCGGGCCGGCCGACTCCAAGAGGGGCGGCAGGGCGTGCCCCGAGGCGAAGCAGCAGTTGTCCTTCACGTTGTACGTGAGCAGGAGGCCGCGCGGCGCCATCATGGCCGTCAGGTGGGCGTAGTCGGCCACCGTCGCCAGGTCGGCCGGCGTCTGCTCGGAGTCGCCCAGGTCGGAGTGGTTGTGGATGCGGGTCAAGAAGCTGCTGTAGCCGGCGACGGGGTTGGCCAGCGTGACGCGCGTATCGAGCGAGCTGATGATGATCGTCTGCCAGCCGCCGCCCGAAAGGCCCGAGACGCACACCCGCGTCGGGTCGGCGTTCTCGTGCGCGAGGAGCACGTCCAGCCCGCGCTTCATCGCCAGATAAAACGGCGACAGGCCGCTGGTGCCGCAGAGGTCGAGCTGGTTCATCTTGTAGTGTACGAAGCCTGGTCCGCGAAGTTGGCCCATCCCCAGCCACTCCGTGTTGAGCACGATCATGCCGCGCTGGGCCATGTTGATCGAGCGGATTTGCTTGTAGTCGACGGCCTTGCCCTTGCCTTCGTGGCCGTTGACCGCCAGGGCGACGGGCACCTTGCCGGCGAGCTTCTCCGGCTCGTAAAGCAGCGCCGGGATCCACAGGCCGGGCAGGGCCTCGTAGCGGAGCTTGCGGATGCGATAGCCGGGGCCGCCCTCGATCGCCTCGTCCCACTTGACGTCGGTCTTGGCGTCGCGCCAGGCGGCCGCCTCGCCGCGGAAGACGACCTTCGCCAGAACGTCCTTGCGAATACCGTCGGCCTCCTGCTGCCACTCCTGGGCCGTCTTAGGCTGCGGCATGCGCGGCACGCGGGCCTCGCAGAAGTCCTGGACTTCCGCGAGCGCCAGGTCCGGGCCGATGATCGGGGCGGCGAGGAGTTTCTTGATGTCATCTGTTTCGTCGGCGATGGCGGAACCAGCAACGAAGGAGGCGGCAAGCAGCAACGAGCCATGGCAGGCGAGACGCCTGCCCCACGAGCCATGGCAGGCGAGACGCCTGCCCCATGAACGGCGGCGGATCATGTCGATAACTCCCGGCGGCGACGCAGGATGCAAGGCAAACCAAGAGCGTAGTCGCGCCGCAAGCAGGCGGCAAGCAGTTGCCCGCCGCCGGACCAGAAAAACGCGGCAACCTGCGGTATTACGTTACCGGCGTGTTGCGCAGGGGCAGCCTTGGTCGGGGTACGATACAATGGCGACAGGTGGCAGGCCCCGAGCTGGATGGCTCGTAGTCGATTCCTCGTGGGGTAGGCGGCCCGCCTGCCATTCCGCGGCAATCGCCGCGACCGCACCTTCCTCCAGCCTTCAGCCGATCGCCTCTGGCCTCTTCCCCATGCCCGAACGCAAACAAGTCCTGGTCATCGAAGACGACGTCTCGATTCGGCGCGGAATCGTCGATGCGCTGCAATTCGAGGGATACGTGACGCGCGAGGCAGGATCGGGTTCGGCGGGGCTCAAGCAAGCGCTCCTCGCGCCGTGCGACCTGGTGCTGTTGGACCTGGTGCTGCCGGAGATGGACGGACTGGACGTGCTGGCCGAGGTTCGCCGCACGCACGCCACGCTGCCCGTCATCATCATGACCGCCCGCGGCGAAGAAGGAGACCGCGTCCGCGGGCTGCGTCTGGGGGCGGACGATTACGTCGTCAAGCCATTCAGCGTGAAGGAGCTATTGGCGCGGGTCGAGGCGGTGCTGCGCCGCTCGCCGCAGCGGCCGCACGCGGTGAAGCGCGTGCCGTTCAAGGGCGGCACGGCCGACCTGGAGCGCCAGGAGGTGCGCTTCGCCGGCGGCCAGCGCGCGGAGCTTTCCGAGCGCGAGACGGAATTGCTCCGCTACCTGGCGGCGCACGCGGGCAGGGCCATTTCGCGCGAGGAGCTTCTGGCCCACGTCTGGCACATCGACCCGCGCGGCCTGACCACGCGCACGATCGACATGCAAGTGGCGCGGCTGCGGGAGAAGCTGGGGGACGAGACGGAGAGCGTCATTCGGACGGTGCGGGGGAAGGGATACATGTTCGCCGAATCGTAGCCATCTTCGCCCGCGAAAGTAGCCCTCACGCTCCGCGTGAGGCAGCCAACGTAGCCCTCACGCTCCGCGTGAGGCAGCGCGAGGGCGGACTCGACTTCCGCCCGTCGACCGAGGACGAGAAGAAGAGGAGTGGGGAAGGGAGGAACAGACCTTGCGACACGCATTCGCATCTATGGCCTGCGCGGCGATGGCGGCCGTGCTCTGTTGCGATACTGCCCATGCCCAGCGCCCGCGATCGGGACAGGCACCGCAGCTCGCCACGGGAGACGATTACTTTGTTCACGCGGTTCCGCTTGGGCCGGGCTATGTGTTCGTGCACACCGTGAAAAGCTCCGGCGTCATGAAGCCGCTGCTGACGATCGCGCCTCCGCAGGAGCCGCTTCGCGCGTCGGCGCGCGGCCGCGTCAGCGTCGTTCCGGCGGGAGCGGCCAGCGACGGCGAGCGATTGTACGTCGTCGTGGCCGAGCGGCCGCGACGCGCAAGGGGTGAAGCCTCTTCCGGCGCCACGCTGAAGCTCCATGCCTTCTGGCTGGCCGACGGCAGGCCGCTCCTGGGCGAGGGGATCGACGCCGGGACATCAACCGCGACGGAAGACACGCTGGGCGCTGGCTCACTCAAGCTCGTCGAGGGCGGCGTAGAATGATGGGACGACGCTCTCATTCGACGGCCGGCGTCTGCAGACGATCGAGGTCAATGGCCGCTCGTTCACGCCCCCGCCCGACCTGCACGAAACCGAAGAGCACGGCAGAAACTACTGACTCCTTGGCCCCCCGCGCCGGTCGGCGCTGACTTGATCTTCCTCTTCTGACTCCTGACTCCTGTTCCCTGATCCCCAACTCCTGGCCCATGAAGCGTCCCTGGCAAGTCTGGCTCGTGTTCCTCGTGGCCCTGGCGGTCGTCGTGTCCGCCATGGGCTGGATCAGCCACAAGGGACTGGAGCTGGACGACGCACAAATCCAGGCCCGCGACGAAGCGGCCGTCGAAGAGGACGTCCGCCTGGCGCTGTGGCGCATCGACTCCTTCCTGTCGAACATGCTGGTTCAGGAAGGCTCGCGGCCCTATTTCGCTTATACGCCGCTGTACCCGGCGGAGCGGGCCTACGGCAACATGCTCAACGAGACTCGCGCCACCGACAGCGAGCTGCTTTTGCCGTCGCCGCTGTTGCTCTATATGCCGCCGCACGTGCGGCTGCACTTTCAGATTCCCGTCCACGGCGGAAAGCTCGTCTCGCCCCAGGCGCCCGACGAAAAACTGCTGGCCAAGATCAACCCCGTTGTGGTGCCGGACGACGTCTATGCATTGGCCCGGCAGCGCCTCTCGGAGCTGGAGCGGTTCTTTCTTCCGGACGAAGTGGCCAAGGTCCTGCCGCGCGACGTGCTGTCCGGCGAGACGCTGTCGCTGATGGCCCAGAACTCGGCCGGACCACAGCAGGCGCCCTGGAGCGATCGCCGCCGCGACACGCCGGCGCAGCAACTCAATCGGGCCAATTGGGAATTCAATGCGCGCAGCCAGTCCTATCAGCAGGCCACCGCCAATACTGCGCCGCAGACGCTCTTCCAGCCTGGCCAGCAAGGGGCAGGGCGAAGAGGCGGCGAACCGAGGGGCGGAGACGCGCGCGGCGGCGACCAGAATTCCGGCCGTGGCCAGGGGCAAGCCAAGCCCGAAACGCCGCCGAAGCCGCACCCGCCCGCGCAACCGCCCGGCGGAGGCGGCGCTCTTCCCCGCGCCGAACCCGTTCCCGAAGTCTCCGTCGGCGCCGTCAAGCCCGTCTGGATCGGCGACGAACTGTTGCTCGCGCGGTGGGTGACGATCGGGTCCGACGAGTATCTGCAAGGCGTGTGGATGGACTGGCCCTCGCTGCGGCAGGAATTGCTCGCGAGCATTCACGATTTGTTCCCCGGCGCCAAGCTCGTGGCCGTCCACGGCGGCGAGACGCAAAGCGCTCTGCAACGCATGTCGTCGGTGATCCCCGTTCGTCTCGAAGCAGCGGCCGCGATCGCGCAGCCGCGCGACTTCTGGTCGCCGATGCGCGTCTCGCTCGCCGTCGCCTGGTTTTGCGTCGCCGGCGCGGCGCTGGCCGTGGCCGGGCTGCTCTTGGGCGTCGTTCGCTTGAGCGAGCGGCGGGCGGCGTTCGTCTCCGCCGTCACGCACGAGCTGCGCACGCCGCTGACGACCTTCCGCATGTACGCCGAAATGCTCTCCGAAGGCATGGTCCAGAAGCCCGAGCAGCAAAAGCGCTATCTCGACACCTTGCGCATCGAGGCCGAGCGGCTCACGCACCTCGTGGAAAACGTGCTCTCCTACGCGCGCCTGGAGCGCGGCCGGGGCGCGCGGCCGCGGCAACCGATCGCCGTCCGCGACCTTTTGGCGCAGCTTGCCCCCCGGCTCAAGCAGCGCGCCGTCCAGGCGGAAATGGAACTGGCGCTGGAATTGCCCGACGAGGTCGCCGAGCGGGCGGTCGTGACGGACCCCGCAGCCGTCGAGCAAGTGCTCTTCAACCTCGTGGACAACGCCTGCAAGTACGCGGCCACGGCCCAGCCGCGCGAGATATCGCTGTCGGCGGCCGCTTCGGGCAAGCACGTCGAGCTGCGCGTGCGCGATCATGGTCCCGGCCTCGCGGCGGCCGTCCGGTCGCGTCTCTTCCGGCCGTTCACGAAAAGCGCCAGCGAGGCGGCGCATTCGGCGCCGGGCGTGGGCCTGGGCCTGGCGCTCAGCCGGCGGCTCGCGCGTCAGCTCGGCGGCGACCTTCGCTACGAAGCGCACGACGGCCAGGGGGCGAGCTTCGTGCTCACGCTGCCCGCCGCGTAGACCTCGTGGGGTAGGCGTCTCGCCTGCCATTCTTTGGGACGCCATCTCACTGCACTTCGCTCGAACTCATTCGGATGTACGAACGTTGATGGAATTTGAGAAAATAGGCAGCCTGGCAAGCTCGCCCGTCGTGGAGTGGGCGGATTTGGCGCGCCCTGTTGGTTATGGGTCGTGCGGCAGGCCGCCGTTTTGAAAAAATCGCGCGCATTTTGTTGACATCGCTTTTGCGCGCCGGATAATGCGCGGTGGTTCTCGCCCGGCGCCTTTTGTCTTCGCGTCGTTTCAATTCGCAACCGGGCGGCGTCGGGCTGGCGGAGGTTCGGCCATGCCGGGAACCCACTGGGAAGCTCTGTCGCGAACTGTGCCCTTGCGCGTGACCCGCGGGCGCCTGCTCACGGGAGCGCTGCTCCTCGCCGTCGGGGGGGGGTAGGCTTTCTCTTTCTGCCGCGCGGGGAAAGCCGCGCTCCGGCCGCCGAGCTTTTGAGCGTGCCGCGCTTGGCGCTCGATTTCGGCGAAGTCTGGGTCACGCCGGACTTTCGCTGGAAGCTGCCGGTGCGGAACCTGACGGACCGGCCTGTGGAGGTCGTGGGCGTGGAAAGCTCCTGTACCTGCACCGTGGCCGAGCCGCGGAAGTTCACGGTTCCGGCGCGGGGCGTTTGCGAGCTGGAATTGCGATTGAACCTCGCGGCCGCCGACCGCCAGGACGCGGCCAGCGCGTTGCGCGGAGTGGCGGTGGAGGTCGCGCCGATCGTAAAGGCCCTGCCCGAAGGGATGCGCGCTCCGCGCTGGCGGATCACGGGCAAGGTGCGGTCGCCGTTTCTGTTCACACCCACGGCGCTTTCGCTAGGCGAGGTGGCGATGGACGATCCCGCGCCGGCGGCGCACACTGTGCGCGTGGAGTGCTTGTGGCAAGTCAGCGATCTTCAAGCGCACTGCCACCGTGACGACGGGGAGGTCCGGCTGCGGAAGCTTGCCGATCGGCCGGGCGATTACGAGTTGACCGTCGTGCCGCGGTCGTTCGACACGCCCGGCTATGTCGAGTTCTTCGTGACGCTGACGGGGACGCTGGCCGACGGCAGCTCGATGCCGGCGATTCCTTACCAGGTGGCGGGTCAGGTGGTGCCCGACGTCCGCGCGGAGCCGAGCATTATCATCGTCACGGGCGCGCCCGGCGAGCGGTTCGAGCGCGAGGTGTCGCTCGTCTCGCGCACGGGGCGCGGGTTCGTGGTCGTGGATTCGTCGTGCGCCGGCGAGAGCTTGAAGATAACGCCGGCAGGAGAATCGCCTGGGCGCGCCGTCTACAAGCTGACCGGCGCCATCGAAGCTACGCAGTTCAAAGCGACCCCAGCGCGTTTTCAAGTTCGATCGCAGGAGAACGGTGAAGCGTACGACGTGTCGGTTACGGTGGTCTTCCAGCCGCAAACGGAAACGCGCCATGAGAAGTGATCCCATGAATGCCAAGAAATGCGCTTTCGGGCAAGTCGCTCCTCGGTCGCTCCCAAGCTGGGCAGTTTGTCTCGTGGCCGGCCTGGCGGCCGTCCTCTCGGCTGGGCCGGCGTTGGCCGACGAACCCAACGTGACGATCGAGCGGATCCTCAAAGTCTGGGAAGAACGCGAGGCGGCAACGAAGTCGATCCTAGCCAAGTGGACGGAGCAGCGGCACTATGAGATTGGCAGCAGGTGCGGCAAGGAGACGCGCGGTTCCGACGACGAGGGACGGCCATTCCCGTCGCGCCCGATCGACGTTTCGCTGGAATCGCTTCTGCGGGTCGACGGAGAGCGATACCGCTACGAGTTTCAGGGGGAGAATTGGGTGGACCGGGTCGAGGCCGTTGCCCCCGAACACGTTCTCGAGTTGTTTGACGGAACACGATACCTCCGATTCCTGGGAGTGGACTTTCACGACAAGAATGTGGGGCACGACAACGGATGGATTACGATGCGGACGAGATCAGGGACGCGGGAGTGGCCGGTTCTGGCGCCCATCATGGCGAATTACCGGGCGCTGGCGCCTGGTTTCGGCCATTTCCGCCGCGACGAGTGGAGCGCTACGTCGCTTTCCGATGGCGGCACGGTCGATGGAATGAAGTGCATGGCCCTCAGTTTTTCACACGTGCTGGATCCGGCGCGAACGAAGCGCTGCTGGGTGGCTCCGTCGCTTGGCTGTCGGATTGTGCGCCTCGAACTGGGCCAGCGGATGCACGTGGAGGTTCACTACGAAACCGATCGTTCCGGCGAAACGATTCCAAAGAGTTGGCGTTACGTCTTGCTTCAGGCCGACGGCGTTGCCGTGAGGTGGTCATTCGCCGTGGCGATGCGCGAATTTGCAGTCAACGCGCCGGCGACAGCCGGCGACTTTTCGTTTGAGTTCCCGGTGGGAACCGAAGTTGTTGATCTTACCAAGGGGCCAAAGCCGGAGGTGTACGTCGTTCGCGAGGGGCGACCGAATCGCGTGGTTACGCGGGAGGAACGAATGACTCCACAGCGATTCGAGGACGTTCTGGCGACGGAATCTGGAGATCTCGCGCGCCGGCGCAACGCGTTGTCGTACCCCGTGACGGCCGCAGTCCTGGGGGTGCTGGCGATTGTCACGGTCGTACTCGCGCTGCGTCTGCGCCGCCAACGGTTGAATCGTCGGGGCAGTTGACGTAGTCGATAGGTGAAGGGGTTCGTTTTCACGACTATTGCTGAAAGGAGAATGCAATGATGCCGACGTTTGCCCGCTGCGGATTGGCTCTGCTGGCTGCTGTGATTTCCGTCCCGTTTGGAACCGCGCTGTTCGCTTGCTACTCGGATTGCCGCGACGCGCAGTGCTGGCGCACGCAGAACAACGACGAAGTTTGGAACGTGATCGACGACCCGGCGTGCAACGCGTTCTACCGGTATACCACCAACATCAACACCACCACGGACGGCGCATCAGCGCCGATGACCGTCGAGGAGTACGGCACGGCTTCCAACCCTTGCACGCCGACGGATACGCACGCGATGTCGGGTGCGCCCTGCAGTGATCCAATGGAATCGTACACGCACAAGACGTGCTGGGATGGTTGCAAGTCGAATATGAGCTCGCAGTAGCCGCGTGCCTGTTCGAACGCAGCGAGAGTGACGTGTCGCTCGCCGGGAGATCGAACGTGGCGGCTGAGCGGGACGTGGACGGCGCCTGGCGACTTGCTCGCCTTGCACGATTTCCCAATGCGTCCTACGGCGGATTGACAGAGCGCGCTAGATGATCTTGTAGTGTCCCGCGAAGAGCGCCGCATAGAGTGCCAACAGCGCCGCCATCATCGCCAGGACGAGCGCCGACACGGCGCGCGGCATCCGCCACAGCACGTGCCCCAAAACGAGGTAGGCCGGGACGGCGACGGAGACGTGTCGCCCCGCCCCGGCCATGAAGTGCGTGTAGCTCTGCAGCACGTAGGGGATCAGCACGAGGAGAGCGCCCAGCAGCGTTTCCTCCATCGTCAGCCAACACTTCCACGCGCCCAGGCCCACGAGTGCCGCCACCGCGCAGAAGAAGAGCGGGTTGGCAAAGTACAGGCTGAAGGCGGCGATGCCGTGCGTCTCGCGCCGCGCCCAATACGCCGGGTCCGACGGGACGTACGAGCCCCAGATCGGCCGCAGCGTCGCCTGCGCCAGGATTCGATTGGCCAGAGGGCCGGGGGGGCGAACGGCGTAATCGGCCTGCGTCCTGGCGAAGGCCAGCGGATCGCCGAACTCGTGCCACTGAAACGCCGCATAGGCGCCGATCCCCCAGCAGGCCACCGGCGTCCAGAGCAGCGTGCGAAGTAGCCACGCCGGCACGCTCGACGAAGTGCGCCACATGTGCCACCAGAGGGGCGCGAGCGCCGCCACCCCGACCGAGCGCGTGGCCGTCGCCAGTCCGGCCAGGACCGCCAATAGCGCCAGCGGCCAGCGACGGTGAATTCCAAGCAGAAGCAGAAGCAGAATCAGAACGAACGGCGCCTCGGTGTAGGCCACGCGGAAAAAGAGCGCCATCGGCCAGAGGCCGAACGCCAACAGCGTGTGCTCCGCCAAGTCGCCGTCCGCGGAGGGAAATCGCCACCCCACGTAACGCGCCAGGAGCACGAACGCGCCGGCCAGCGACAGTTGCGCTATCAAAAACAGCGACGCTTCGATCGACAGGCCCGTGGCCGCCGCCAGCCAGCGGCCGGCCAACGGATAGGCCGGAAAGAACGCCACGTTCGAGCGCGCGCCGGGAGCATAGGAATAGCCGTCGCGGGCGATGTCGACGTATTGCCGCCCGTCCCAGTTGAAGACCGCGCCGGAATAATCGGCGTAGGAAGTGGGCGTGGCGCGCTCGTGCAGGAACGCCGCGCCGAACACGATCGCGCCGAAAACGACGGCGCTCGTGGCGACGTAATAGCAAAGCGCGTCGATGGCGCCTCGCCCGCCGCTCGGCGATGGTGAAACGAGGCCGGCGTCGTCCACAGATCACCCCCGCCGGCAACGCATTCGAAGTCGCGCCGTTGCACCTCCCCTTGCGGCCGGCATCCGCATTCTATTTCGCGGCGCTGTGCGCGTGCAGCCCCTCGACCAAAAGCGGAATCCGGTACAGGCTCTTGTCCACCGTCACGTAAAGCACCTTGCTCTCCGCCCCGATGCCGAACTCCACGTTGCTCGGCAACCCGACCGGCGGCGCCCCTTCCTTCTGGTCCGCCGCCCCGGTGGGAATGAACGCCACTTCCTGCCCCTTGGCGTTGATGACCAGCACGCCCGGCCGCTTCAGGCCGCGGGCCGTGAGGTAAATGTTGCCTTTCCTGTCGACGCACATGCCGTCGCAGCCGTCCTCGGTCCCGAAATCGACCAGCGTCACGCGCTTGCCGGCCACTTTGCCGTCCGGCCCGAGCGGAAAGGCGTAGATCGTCATCGGGCCTTTCTTGGCGGGCGGGTTATTGGGGTCGATCTTGTCCGTGCCGTTGTCGTGGTCGGCGACGTAGAGGGTCTTGTCGTCGGGCGAGAGGGCGATGCCGTTGGGCTTGGAGACTTCGTGCGTGATCTCCTCGACCTGCCCGCCGGTGTTGATGCGATAGACCGCCCGGTGCTCAAGCTCGCGCGGCTCGTCGCCCAGGTAGCGGGGGTCGGTGAAATAGAGGTTTCCTGCGCGGTCGAAGCAGAGGTCGTTGGGGGCGTTGAATTTCTTGCCGCCGATGTTATCGACCTTCTTGATCCGCTTGCCGGTCTTCGTGTCCCACCAGGAGACGCAGCGGCCGCCCTGGTCGGCCCCTTCGCAGGCCACGAGCCGCCCCTCGCGGTCGAAGGCCAGCCCGTTCGCCTTGCCGCTGTCGTCGGAGAAGACGGTCGTCTTCTTCGTCTTGGGGTCGAAGCGCATGATCAGGCCCTTGTCCCGGCCGCTGGGGATGTCGGTGAAGTAGATCGAGCCGTCGGGCGCGACAGCGGGTCCCTCCGTCAATCCGCCGTTGATGGAAACGGTGCGCGTGAAGAGCAGCTCCAGCTTGGCGCCCTCGGGCACGATCCCTTTGCCGGTCGGCGGCGCCAGGTCGGCGGCGAAAGCGGCGGGAGCGAGGAGGAACAGCAAGGCGGCAAAGAGCGGGCGGGCGGTGCGCATGGCGGGTCTCCGTCGAAAGGGCGCGGGATGCGGTCGATGGTAACGGGCACCAACAGACTACGGCCCGTCCGGCGGCGACGCAAGGATTTCGTTCGGCGAGCGATCGTCGGCCTTTTGCGGTTGTTGGGGCGCATCGGCCTTGCCGACGTGTGCCGCCCAGGTGAGGCGGAAACCCACAAGACGCAGGATCAGGAATGAAATCAGCAGCGTGAGTGCAATGACAGTCGCCGTCGCGACCGCGCCGGAGAGCCATAGCGGCAGCGTTTTCGTATTGATGTCGAACGGCTGCAGAGCAAGGGCGGCCAGAGGAATGAACGCGGCGCCTGTCGCGATCACTGCCGCAAGCGCGCTGCGCCAGCCGCATCGCCCGCGTCCCAGGGCAAACCACAGGCAGATCGGCGTCAGAACGCCCGCCGTCACGCCGACGCCGATGTACCACGAAAGGATGAGTCGCGCGAGTTCGTTGAACCAACCTCCTCTCTCCCAATAGGCGACGTAAAGCACTTTCGCCGACAGCAACAAAGTCCCCGCTGCCGCGATCCACACGAGCGCGAATCGAATCGAGAATTGCCACTTTCGAGATCCACCCGCGCAGCTCCCGTGCCGCGGCACAACGATCCGCAAGCCGACCTCGCGTAGTGACCAGACTGGCATCGTTACGCAGAGGCCAACGATGATCCAAAAGGCGACGTTCTCGCGCCACTGTGAACTCGTGGGCGCCCAGGGCGCGAACACAACGAGCAGCGGGGCGATGATCGGCCAGCGGAAATACCAAGGCGTCACGGACAACGAAGTCCAAGCCGCGACGAGGCCGACCTGTGCGGTGGTGATGCCAACTAGCACGTCCGCCCGTTGCTGAGGCGACCAAGCATTATCCCAGACGCGTGCCAGCGCGGAGGGGATGGCGGCGTGCAATGCCACCAAAAGCGAGATCGCGAGTATGCGGCGCAGGGAGTGGAGCATCGATACGTATGGCGCGGCGGCAATGAGGCGGACGAAGAACGGCAGCGCCTTTCCGGCACCGACAGACTACGGCCCGTCCTGCGGCGACGCAAGGATTTCCGCCTCGATCGGCTCGGCGGCGGTCGTAGCGGCGGCGCCCGCTTGCCGTTGGTCGGGCTTGCGAACCCAGGCGATGCGGTAACCTGCGAGCCGCAGAATCAGGAACGACAAGAGCAGAATGTCGCCCACCGTCAGCGACAGGGCGGAGAGGCCGAGGATCTCCGAATCGGGCGCGAAGGCGAGCGCAAGGGGCCAGCTCATGGCGATGCCCACGGCAGCGACGAGGCCCGGCCAAAAGCGGCGACCACGGCCCAGTCCCACGCCGAGGGACATTAACGTCTGCACGGCGGCCATGAGCGCCAGGCCGATGCCCAGCAACAGTACTTCGCGGTACACGTCCCGCCACTGCCGGGTTTCGCTTACATAGGAGGCGTGCAGCACCTTGGCGGCCAACAGCAGCACGGCC
>JACOUI010000131.1 GCA_016177915.1 Planctomycetia bacterium | reverse complement strand
GCACCCACTGGAAGACCAGCGCCTTTTCACGGCGCACTGAATCGGGTCACTACGAGCGTTGCGGTCATTCCGCGGGGGCCGGCGTGCTGGGCACCGCGTCCTCCAGGAGGACCTTCTTGCCGCCGCGGCGTTCGCGCAAGCGCGTCCCCTTGCCCACCCGATCGCGGAGGTAATACAGCTTCGCCCGGCGGGTGACACTGTGCCGTTTGACCTCGATCTTGGCGATCTTGGGGGAGTGCAAGGGGAACTTCCGCTCCACCCCCTCGCCCTGCACGATCCGCCGCACCGTGAACATCTCGCGCGTGCCGGAGCCGCTGCGGGCGATGACCATGCCCGAGAAGAGCTGGATGCGCTCGTTCTCGCCTTCCAGGATGCGGGTGTGGACATCGACCAGGTCGCCGACGTCGAACTTGGGGACGTCGGCCTTGAGATACGTTTTTTCGACTTGCTCGATGGTCTTGTTTCGCATGGCGATCCCCTCAAACAGTACGGCAAGCCGGGCGCGCAAGCGCCCGGGAATCGATCGGGTTTTCCCTGACGGACAGTCGCAAGTTAAGTGTTTTACGGCGCCGGCGGCGTCTTTGGAAGGGCGTCTCTCGGGCTTCCGCGGACCGACCAGCGAGCCGGGCTCGCTCATCCGTTGTGAGGTGGCGGCTCAGCAGGTGCAACACCAGCGACAGGGATCACCGCGTCTCACGCGGGCCGTTGCTTCTTTAGGGCCCGCATCAACCGAATCGCACAGTACGCCGCGACGCCCCCGCAAGCTCCCAAGGCCATTTGAATCCCGCCGGAATCATCGAGAGCGGCAGACCAACGAATCGTCAACAGGGCGAATAGGATTGCACCCGCCAACGCTGCGCCTGCCATTTGCAGCAGATACACCCCGGCGCTTTTGGCATGGGCCTCGCGCCGAGCGTCGCGGGGCGAATCACCATCCAGGGTCTCAGGCGACCTATACGGATTTTCGTCCATACGGACCATCCTATCCGCCGGGTCAATAACCTCCATGCCATTCGCAAAGTTCGCCGTTTGACGCTGTTCGGACATCCCCGGACGGCGTCAGTCGAAATATGGCGCGGCCGGCGGCGGTTCGGTTTGGTTTTGACCTAACAGGTCGCTGCGCTCTCGCTTGGTGCGGGCCAAGCCCTCTTCGTGCCGCCAGCGGGCGATCGCCTCGTGGTCGCCGCTCAAAAGCACTTCCGGCACCGAAAGACCGCGGTATTCCCGCGGGCGGGTGTATTGATCGTGCTCCAGGCGCCGCTCCTGCCCGGAGAACGAGTCCTGCCGGCTGCTGTCCTCGTCGCCCAGGACGCCCGGCACGAGGCGAATGACGGCGTCGATGACGACCATGGCGGCCACCTCGCCGCCGTTGAGGACGAAGTCGCCGATCGAGATTTCCTCGGGCTGAAGGATTTTTCGCACGCGCTCGTCAAAGCCCTCGTAGCGTCCGCAAAGCAGGAGCAGGCGCTCGCGCCCCGCCAGGCCTTCGACGACTTTCTGATCGAGCCGCTGGCCGCGGGGCGTGAGGAGGACGACGTGCGCCGGCCGCTGGGCCAGCGACTGCACTGCCTCGACGCATTCGACGACGACGGGGGCCATGAGGACCATGCCCGGACCGCCGCCGTAGGGGCGGTCGTCGACCTGCCTGTGCCGGCCGAGGCCGAAGTCGCGAAGGTTCGCCAGCTCGATTTGCACCAGGCCGGCGTCGATCGCCCGCTTGAGGTGCCCCTGGCCGAGGTAGCCCGAGAACATCTCCGGGAACAAGGTCAGCACGTCGAAGCGCAAGTGACATGCCCCCAAACTATGTACCACTCGCTATGAGAGTCTGGTCTTGGGGAACTGGCCAGCGGGACGCCTGCCCCACGAAAACCTACCCCTTCTTCAGCCTCGCTTCCACGCTCGCAAACATCCGCCGCATCGCCGCCAGATACTCCCGCGCTTCCTCCAGCGGCATCACCAACGGCGGGCTGATGCGGATCACCTTGTCGGCCAGCGCGCCTAGCAGGTGAATCGCCCTTCCAGTCTCGTCGCCCAGGTAGCAGGCCTCGATGCAGGCGTTGGCCACGTCGGCCGCCGAGTGCTGGCCGACGGCGGCGCACTCGACGCCCCATACCACCCCTTCGCCCCGCACGTGCGCCACGACGTCCAGCTCCGCCAGCTTCAAGAGACCTTCCTCGATCACCGCCGAGAGCTGCCGCGCGTGCGAGAGCACGTCCGTCTCCGCGAATTCGTCGAGCGTGGCCAGCACGGCGGCGCAGGAGAGCGGGTTGGCGCTCCAGGTGTCGGAGGCTTCGCCGTAGTGCATGTTGGCGAACAAGTCGGCCCGGCCCGCGGCTGCGCTCACGGGCACGCCGTTTCCCAGGCCCTTCCCCAAGACGACGATGTCCGGCTCGACGCCGTAGTGCGTGAAGGCGAACATCGGGCCGGTCCGGCCGAAGTTCGATTGCACCTCGTCGAAGATGAAGACGACGTCGTGTTGCCGGCAAAAACGCGCCAGGAGCTGGATGTACTCCTTCTGCGGATGATACGATCCGCCGCCGCCCAGATAGGGCTCCGTGGTGAGCGCACAAATCCGCGGGCCGAACTCGTTCCACAGGCCCGCCAGCTCATTCTCGTAGTTCGCCAGGTCGAGGGGCTGCTTTCGCCGCCTGACATTGATGCACTCGTCGGTCGGGAACGACAAAAACCGCACGCGCGGATCGCGCTCGCGGTCGGCCTCGCTGCCGGTGATTGCGCCGGCCAGACCTTTCTTGCCGTGGAAGCCGTGCCGCGTGGACAGAAGAATGTCGCTTCCCGCTCGCCGGTCGAGCGCCGCCCAGAGCGCCTTTTGGATCGCCTCGCTGCCGCTGGCGGCCCACAGGACCTGCTCGCACCGCGCCCCGCCCGGCTGGCTCTGCAAAAGCGCCAAGAGCCGCTCGCTCGCACGGACGTCCAGCTCCGTGACGGCGTTATAGGCGGTCAGCGGGGCCGCAACGGTGAAGCCTTCCATCATGCCCTGCGGCGGGCCGTCGGCGGACGACAGGCCCAGGTACTCTAAAACGCGCTGCCACCAGCGGGTCGGGTTGTGGCCCAGGTTCGCCACCAGGACGCCCGACGAAAAATCCGCCAGCATCCGCCCCTCGGCGGTCCAGTGGTAGCAGCCGGCACTCTTGGCGATGACGGCGAGCGTGGGCGTATAGGTGCGCAAGGCCGCCGGCTCGACGGCCGCCATCCGGCGGCGCGTCTGGTTGGAAAGCTCTTCGCCGCGATGCTGCGGCACGGCACACGGCGCCGCAGGAACGGGTGTCGGTGCATTCATGTCTGGTTTCTTTCGACGTCGCCGATCGCCACTTGCCTGCGTCCACGATAGGCCCGCCGCCGCACGTCCGCAACCCATCGCGTAGGGCACGCGGCCCGCCTGCCGTACTTCCGTGGGGTAGGCGTCTCGCCTGCCGGTAGGGATGCTCCGCGTGCCGTCGCGGCGGCTTGCGTCAGCAGAGAACGTACCGGCAGGCGAGACGCCTACCCCACGAGAAAAAGTTACGGCCGTAAATCCAAGCACTTCAGCGTCCGCGCGTCGCGCACGTAAAACAACCCCCCCGACAGCGCCGGCAGCGCGTAGGTTTTTTGGTCGAGTACCCGCGCCGCCGCCAGCTCGCGATATCCCGCCGGCGACGCCTCGACCAGCGCCAGCTCGCCCGAGGTCTTCATCGCCAGGAGCTTCCCGTCGGCCGCCAGCAGCGAGGCCTTGCCGAATCCCTCCTTCCGCCAGGTCACCTTGCCGCCGGCCGGATCGATGCACCGCATAGCGGCCACGCCCACGTCGTCCCGCCCGTCCACGCCGTAGAGGTGCTTCCCGATGGCGATCGGCGTCGTGTACTGGCTGGAAAGCACGTTGTTGCTCTGCCACTCGATTTTCGGCTGCGAGCCATCGCCGATCTGCCCAAAAACCGCCCCCACGCCGTAGCTGGCCGTCAGGAAAAACCGGTCGCCCAGCACGACCGGGTTGGCCGCGTTCACCGTCGGACCGCGCATGCCGAACGGCAGGCGCCACAGCACCTTGCCCGACTCGGGATCAATCCCCAGGGCCGTGTACCGCGTGACGAACACCACCTGCTTCTTGCCGGCGATCTCGGCCAGCACGGGCGAAGAGTAGCTGGCCTGCTCGCCCGTCGATTGCCAGACGGTCTTGCCGGAATCGAGGGCGAGCGCGACGATCCCCGCCCCCGATCGGCCGCCGACGTTCACGAGCAGCTTGTCGCCGGCCACCAGCGGCGAGCTGCCCGCGCCGAAGTAGCCCTCTTGCGCGCCGAATTCGGCCAGCATCGCTCGCGACCAGAGCTTCTTGCCGTCGGCGCTGACGCAGTGCAAATTGCCCGCCGCGCCGAAGAGATAGACGCGGTCTTCGTGAACGAGCGGCACGCAGCGCGGGCCGTCGTCGGGCGAGATGGAGCTGACGTAGCTGGCGGCGAAGGCGACCTTCCACAGCGGCTTGCCGCTGGCGGCGTCGAGGCATTCGAAAGTTTCTTCCTTGCCGACGCGATGAAAGAGGTAGAGCTTCCCTTTCACGACGGCCGGGCCGGCAAACCCGGTTCCGACCTGCCGCTGCCAGACGACCTTGGGCCCGCCGGCCGGCCAGGCGGCGGCGAGCTTCTCGTCCTCCGCGACGCCGTTGCGATGAGGCCCAAGAATCTGCGGCCAGTCGCCGGCGCGGAGGGAATTGGCCACGCAGCAAGCGACGGCGAGGAGCAAGCCGGCGAGCGCTGCACCGCGCGTGGATGATTTCAACATGGAGAGGTCCTTTGCTTCACGCCGCAAGGCAGCCCCGAAGCGCCCACCAGGATACGCCGCCACAACGTTCTCTTGCAATCGCCCGCCACGCGCGCTACGTTGACGGTTGTCTGGCCGCCCGGAACCGGCCGGAATCACTTCCCGCGAACTTGCTGGACGCCAGAAGAGGAGTTTGTTCGATGAACAGCCGCGGCTCTGTGCTGCGCCCCCGTCGCCGGGCATGGCTTTCGGCGCTGATTTTCGTGACCCTGGCGGCCGGCGTGCCCGAAAAGCTCCTGACGAGCGGCGAGGGGGACTTGCCGCCGCAAACCCCTGCGCGGCGCGCCTGGACGCTCGACGACGTGCCGCTGCGCTTCTGGCGGTTGGGGGTCGATGTCGATGCCTACGAGCGCGTCGACAAGGCGCTCGACCAATCCGCGGACCTCTCGTTCGAGAGCGACTCGCTGTCGCTTGTGGCCGAGAAGGTCGGCGCGATCTGCAAAGTCCCCGTTACGCTGGACCGGTCGGGCCTGGCGGATGTGGGTGCCACTCCTGCCACGCGGCTCAACGGCCGCTATCAACGCGCCTCGCTGCGATCGGCCCTGCGGCACCTGCTAGGGCAGCATGAGCTGGCGGTCGTCGTCAAGGAAGGACGCTTGTCCATTACGTCGCGAGTCACCGCCGAATCAACGCTCATCAACACGATGTATGACGTGCCGGACCTGATTTACGGACCCGGCTACGAGGACGAAGACAGCCTGATCGACCTCATCACGACCACCGTCGCTGCTGCGGACTGGGAGTACGCCGGCGGGGCGGGATCGATCAAAGCTTTTCACGGGCGCCTGATCATCTCGACGACGGAAGACAATCAGCGGGACGTGCGCGCGGTGCTCAAGGCGCTCCGCCTGGCCTTGGTACAGCAGTTCGCCGCGACCGGCGCAGCGCGGTTCGCCCCGGTCAAGCCGGACATGACTTCGACGCGCCTCGCCATCAAGGACAGGCTCAGCCAAAGGGTCGATCTTTCCTTCGGCGACGTCTCCTTCGCCGAATTCGTCGAGCTGGCTGCACAGACGCTGCGCGTGCCGATCCAAGTGGATTTCAAGGCGCTCAAGGACGTGGGCATCGATGGCGAAACGCGAATCGTGAGTCGCATCGTCGGCGCCCGCGCCAAAGTCGCCCTCGAGGAAGCGCTCGACGCTCACCAGCTCGCCTGCGTCGTCGAAGACGAGTGGCTGCTCATCACCAACAAGACGGTGGCCGAAACGTGCCTGGTCACGCGCCTCTATCCCGTCGCCGAGCTTCTGGGCGACGGACCGGAGCCGGACTTCGCCCGGCTGATCGAGACGATTACCACGACCGTAGCGCCGTCATCGTGGGAAGACGCCGGCGGGCCTGGCTCGATCAAGGAATACGAGAAGTCGTTGTGCCTGGTCGTGAGCAATACCGAGGACGTACATGAGCAGGTGGAATCGCTGCTGGCGACGCTCCAATCGTCGCACGCCGCCGGAGGCGCCATGCCGTTGGCCGGCCTCGGCGACTTCCGCGCCATGCGCACCTACAAAATGCCCGACTGGGACGGCCGCCCGCGCCCCTCCGCCAGCGAGCTGGTCCGGGTCGTCACCGACCTCGTCGAGCCCACAAGCTGGGAGGGAAAAGGCGGCATGGGATACGTCCAGGCGCTGACGGGCACGATCGTCATTCACCATCGGCCGGAAATCCAGGCCGCGGCGGCGGAAGTGCTGGCGAAGTTCGGCGTCTACGCCGAGCCGGACTTCAACCAACGGCCGTGGCCGTGGGAAGGGTTTGGAGAAGAGTTCGGCGGGGAGTCCAGAGGCGGTGGGTTCTTTGAGGTAACGCCGACGGTGGATGTGCCGACGCAGCCACGGTAGTGATACCGTCTCAAACCGGGATTTTGAAGAACGGCACGGGAGTTAAGGAATAAACTAAATTAGGCTCATTCGCGGCCCGGGCTTCCGCGAACCGGCCGACTGCGCACCCGTCATTTTGCAGAGGCGATGCAAGGCATTACCTCACAATACGTTATGTTCTCTAAAGTCTCTGGCAGCGGCGAACCGAAAAATATGTGGCGCTGTCTTGTATACCGCCCTTGCTGTTGTATATTATTGCGGAGAGGGAGCCAGCCGCCACAGTCCCAGGGGTGCTCAATTGGACGGGCCAAAGCAACTGAAAGTTGGTGTTTGGGCTGGGGATGGACCCCCGCCGGGCTACCGATGGAACGTCGGCATCCTGGATTTGGCTTTTGACGAGGTGCGCCGGTTTCTAACCGAAGATCAGTACGACCACATTGCCGCACAGTTTAAGGAACTCGCGCGTGAGAATGACCCCTCGCACAGCGAGACGGCTTCGATTGACAAGATCGAGGATTTTTACGAACTTCGGGACAAAGGAGGCGTGCTAGGCAAGATCAACGTGCGAGTGTTTTTTGGATTGGACAAGGGGTCAATCATCGTCTTGGGAGGCATCAAGAAGGAGAGCGAAGGGCAGACGCCAGCAGGCACAAAAATCACGATGCGTCGCCGTTGGCGAAAGTACAAGAACGGCGACTACGGGAGGTTAGAACAGACTTGACAATCTCGAAGGGGAAGAAGGGCACGATGGCCATTTGCCAAGACCAGACGCATGTCGATCTGCAGGAAGCTGCACTGACGATGGCGATTGCCGTCTTGGTGGAGCGAATCCGCCGATTGAGCAAAGAGGACAAGGAGGACCTGTTTGAATTGAACAAGGCCCTCGTCGCGGCTGAGACGGATGAAGAAGTCAACGCGATTGCGGCGGCCTACCGTGAAATCTTGGATCAAGCAAAGGTAGCGGTGCGCCCATTGCCGGTTGGGGACGAGTTGCAAAACGGCACGGCGAAATGGGCAGAATTCGTCGCTGGCCGCATCAAGAGCGCCCGCCTTGAGGCGAAGATGACGCAAGAGGATTTGGAGCGCGCTACGGGGCTGCCGCAGAGCCACATCAGCCGCTTGGAGGCTGCTGTGCATTCGCCGTCGCGAGCAACGATCGAGAAGATCGCGAAGGCGCTGAAGAAGCCGATTGCATTCTTCGATCCGACGGCCGAGTAAGCGAGCCCCAAATCTTAAACCCGGTGTCTACCGCGTGCGCGGAACGTTCGTGGTCGTCGGCGCGGCGGGGCGGGCCGTCGCGGCGCCCGGCCGGGCCTTGCGCTGAATCTGCTCCAGGATCACCTGCGTGATGTCGATCGCCGGGTCGTGGTAGATGATCGGCCGGTTGATAAGCCCCACGATCTGCTCGGCGCTCTCGCCCTTGCCTTCGTCGGGGCTTTTGCGCATGGCCAGGCGGATGTGGTTCCTCTGGCAGTAGACGGTCACCTCGTCCAGGATTTCCTGGTACACGTCGTGCAGCATCCTGGCTTCCTGCTCGATGAACCGCTTGCGCTGGAGCTGCACGCTCACGTTCAGGTCCGACTGGTCCTTGGCGATCGCCTGTTCCAGCGCGACGTAATCCGGCGTGTCGCTCTTCAGCTTGCTCAGCCGCTCCATCATGCCCTTGAGCAGTTCGCGGCGCTTCTTGACGTCCAGCTCCGCCAGGTCCACCGCGCTCTGCAGCTCGGTCCGCAGCGAGTTGTAGGCCGGGTGGTTCTTGTAGATGTAGACCACGTCGACGAGCGCCACCTCCGGCGGCGGCGGTGCCTGCGCCAGCACGGGCGAAACAAACGCCGAAACGATCAGGGCCGACAGCAGGCCGAAGAAAACGCGCTTGAGCACGGGTGAGGCTCCTCGGAAGGCGGCAAAAAGGAGGACGGGCGCGACCGACCGCCGTGGCGTGCGCCGCTACCGGGCGGCAAATCTTGCCGGACCGGTGCGCTAGGTAATTTCGTCACATCTTGCCGCGGCCGTCCAGTCAGAGTTGCGCAAAACATCCCATGCTTGCGCCGCCAGCAACGATGCCTAATCCAAGGGCAGCACGCCCTTCGTCGGCGTCCTGCCTCCTCAGGGCGTGCCACCCGGCTACATCTTCCGATAGCCCTGCGCGTCCACTTCCGAGATCAGCCAGCGGTCGCCCTCGCGGCGGAGATGGATGGTGACGGGCTGCAAGTAGGGATTGCGCGCCCCGTCGCCTCCCCGGCTGGAATACACGATCCGCCCGCGGAATTGCGCCGTCGCCGTGGGCGGATTCATCACGTGGTTGAACCGCACCTCCAGCCCGCGGAAACCCGCGTCGTGAATCTCGAACATGGCCAGCGCGCCGTGGACGGACGCCCGGAGCGACGAGGCTTCCGGATCGAAAAAGCTCAGAAGGGCGTTTTCGTCGTTGGCCGCCAGGGCCGCTGCGGCGTCCGAGAGGGTGTTTTCAACCTCCTCGTAATCTGTGACGACGAAATACTCCACCGCGACGCCGGCCAATCCCAGCAGCACGTCGACCGCGGCCGCCCACAGCAAAGCGCGATTTCGCGTGTTGTGATAGGCCACCGCCAGCGCCACCAGGCCGAACCCAAACAGCCCGACGGCCGGCCAGGGGGATTCCCAAAAAACGTCCATGGCGATCGGCGGCGGACGGGCGGGTGATGAGACGCGTGCGGAAGTGACCTACGACAAAAGTTCCGTGCGAACGTGGCCGTCGCCGGCCATCGCCACCGGGCGATTCAGGCGGTCCTTGAGCGTGAGCGCGGGGTCGATGCCCAAGAGGTGCAGCGTGGTGGCCAGGATGTCCTTGGGCGAGACGGACGTATCGACCACGTCGCCGCCCGTCGGGTCCGTCACGCCGACGACGCGGCCGCGGGCGATCCCACCGCCCGCCAGGGCCGCGCTATACGCCCGCGACCAGTGGTGCCGCCCGGCGCCCTTGGGCTTGTTGTCGATCTGCGGCGTGCGGCCGTGCTCGCTTAAGCACAAGACGAGCGTCTCGTTGAGCAGGCCGCGCTCGTCGAGGTCCTCGATAAACGCCGAGAACGCCTGGTCGAAGACGGGAAGCAGGTATTCCTTCAGCCGCGGAAAGTGATTCGCGTGCGTGTCCCAGACGCTGCCGCCGAACGGCCCGTAGGGGTCCCAGAAGACCGAGACGAACTTGCTGCCCGCCTCGACAAGCCGCCTCGCGGCCACGAGAGCCTGCCCGAAAAGCGTCGGGCCGAAGCGATCGATCGTTTTCGGGTCCTCGCGCGCAAGGTCCAGGGCCTCGCGGGTGCGGTTCGACGAGAGGAGCGACCACGCCGCCTGCGACTGCCGGTCGTAGGTGGCCACGTCGCCGTGCGCGTCGAGCCACTTTCGGGCCTGGTCGAATTGCTTGACGAGCAGGCGCCGGGCGCTAAACCGGTCGCCGCCAAGGCCCACGAGCGGCGCCGCGCCGTCCAGCTCGAACTTGCCGCCCGGCAGCACGCCGCCGAACGGGTCGCGCACCTCGTGCGTCTGGCCGTCGGTCAGCTTGGGGACCACGCGGCTCCCCTGGCCGGAGTAGTTCGTCCACATCGGGTCGAACTGCCGGCCCAGGAACGCCGCATACGGCCCTGCAAGCGGCGGATAATCGCTGGCCTTGCTCCCGATAGGCCAAGGGAGCCCGATGTTCCGCGGCACGGCCGGCGGCGCTCCTCGCGATCGCTCGTGCTCGACGAAATCGACGACGGAACCGATGAACGGCCACAGGCTCGGGTCGTGGGGCTTGGCCTCGATGTCCGGCGTGTAGGTGGGCATCCCCGAGAGGGCGTACGCCACGCCGTGCAGCGGATAGGGGTGGTTGAGCGAGCGGACGATCGTGAGCCGATCGGCGATGGCGGCGACCTTGGGCAACAGCTCGCAGATATTAAGGCCCGCCACGCGCGTCGGAATGGCGCCCAGCTCGCCGCGAATTTCGGCGGGGGCCTGCGGCTTGGGGTCGAAGGTCTCGTGCTGCGGGGGCGAGCCGAAAAGAAACACGAGGATGCAGCTCTTCGCCTTCCCGAAGTGCTGCGGCGCGGGCGTGGACGGCTCGGCGCGGAGATCGCGCAGTTGCAGCCACTGCGCAAGGGTCAGCCCCAGCGCGCCCAAGCCCCCCACGTGCAAAAGGTCGCGGCGCGAGAGGCCGTCGCAGAGCGTTTTTCGAGAGCCGAAGAGGCGCAACACGCCGCATTCTCCCAGCCTGGCGGCCGGCGATTCCGCAGCGCGAGAAGCGGGCGGATGCAGCAGGCCGTGCGCAAGGCAGCCTATCGCGGCCGAGGCGCCTGTGTCAAATCTGTGGGGCTGCTGGCAGTGTCCTGATTTGACTTCGGTCACTTCCATTCGGCGGGGCGCGCAAGTTGATGCCCGCTTGCTGTGGCCACTGGATTTGGTAATTGGTTGGCCGCGAGTTTCGGCTTGCCGATGATGAATGTCGTGGTCGCTGTTTTTGTTAGCTGTACAGAGCTTCGTTTCGGGGGAAACGCCACCACGACCCTCTTTGAAGGGAAAAGGGCCAGCACACGTCGGATCGGTGGCGCAAGATCGCTGTCAGCGGAAACCACGAATGCTGTGTCGAATTTGTCCTGAAAGGCGTCCGTGAGCAACTCTGTCGCGATCTGCACATCCGTCATCTTTTCCTCTGCACGAAACCACTGAGCACCGCATTTCCTGCAATTGGTCGTTTTATCGAGGTAGTGGCCTTCAAACATCGTCAAGAGCGGCAACGTTGACAGCGCTTCAAGGTAAACTTGCTGGCGCGTCCGCTTGGCGTTTTTTTCTGCCTGTACTTTCGGCGTATCTCCTGGCCGGGCTCCGGAGATTCGTGCAGTAAAGTATTTCACCGCCGAAAGTTGCTGCGTCGGCCTGAGGAAACTGGCGGAAAGACCACACAGATCCAGCCAGTAGTATCGGCGGAAGTTCGCGGCGCGCATTCCGAAATAGAGGTTAAAGCCGTCGATGTAACAGATGACTCGCGACGAAGTAGGCATTGAGTTTTTCCTCTCGCCGGTTGACAAAAATGCCGATGAGGCATACAGTTACATGGAAATACCCCTCCGGGGATAGCATCCCCGGACCAACGCCCCGCAAGGGGCGTTTTCTTTTTCTTGCGCTACTTCGCGATTTCTGCACCGGCTTCCTGGCGAACGATCGAATCCTCGGACAAATCGACCAGTGCTTAGTGAAAACGTCCGGGGACACCTTGGCTCGAAGGCGAATCTCGATCCAATTGTCGTCAGGAAGCGGAAATTTGATGTACGGCGATTCTTTCGGACTCGGTTGCGGTACGGGGTTGCGCGGACCGGGCGATTATCCCGCGCCGGCCGCGGCAAAAGAAGCCGCCGTCGGGCAGCCCTCGCGACGGCGCACGTCCCATCGTGTTCGCCCTGCCATGGGCTGGTATAATCGGACTCTAGAAACCAAGTTGCCGGAGCTTCGTGATGTCGATTGCACCACCGAATCGGCGGAGGGCGGCGGGCGGGGCGAAGCTGTTGTCGCTGGTATGCGCGTTCCTTTGCCTGGCGGCGTTTCCGGCCTGGGCCGCCGAGCCGGACGACAAAGTCCCCTTCACCCAGGTCCGCTCCGTCTTCGCCAAAAACTGCTTCGCCTGCCACGGTCCGGATTCCGACGCCCGCCAGGCCGGCCTGCGCCTCGATGTCCGCGAGGTCGCCACGTCGAAACTCGAAAGCGGGGCGATCCCCATCGTCCCGGGAAATCCCGCCGCCAGCGAATTGTTCCGCCGCATCTCCTCGACCGATCCCGAGGTGCGCATGCCGCCGGCGGATTCAGGCCACGACCTCAAGCCCGAGCAGATTCAACTCATCGAGCGCTGGCTGAAGCAGGGGGCGGCCTATGAGCCGCACTGGTCGCTCGTTGCCCCCGTCCGCCCGAAACTTCCAACCGTCAAAGACCCAAGCTGGGCAACCGGGCCGCTCGATTATTTCATTCTCGCGCGGCTGGACCGGGCGGGCCTTTCGCCAGGACGCGAAGCCGACCGCTATGCGCTCGCGCGGCGGCTCAGCCTCGATCTGCGCGGATTGCCGCCGTCGCCGGAGGAAGTCGAGGCGTTCGTCCACGACGAGCGGCCCGACGCCTACGAGCGGCTCGTCGATCGCTTCCTGGCCGACCCGGCCTACGGCGAACGCTGGGCCCGGATGTGGCTCGACCTGGCCCGCTACGCCGATTCACGCGGCTACGGCTCGGACCCCTTGCGTCCCAACGCCTGGCGCTTCCGCGACTGGGTCATCGACG
>JACOUI010000151.1 GCA_016177915.1 Planctomycetia bacterium | reverse complement strand
TCCTGATGAGCATCTACCGTACTTTGAAGCAACGCGGGCATGATCCAATCACCACCATCCGCAACGCACTGGCGACGTACCTAACGACTGGACAACTTCCACCCTTACCGCCGTAGTCGCTGCAAGCGGCTAAAGTGTTACGGATTTTTAATTTTGGATTTTGGATTGCCGACGCTCCCGACCTCCTGCCTCCTATGCAATCCAGCCGTCCTCCTTCGGCCGCACGTCCGGCTCGACCTGAAAGCCGTCGGCCAGGGCGTTCGTCATGTTGAACAGGCCCGCGATGGCGAGCACCTCGGCCACGGACTGGCGGTCCGCGCCCAGCTTTTGCAGGGCGGCCGTGTGCGAGTGGACGCAGTACGAGCAGCCGTTGGTGGCGGAGACGGCCAGCGCGATCATCTCCCGCGTCTTGGCGTCGAGCCTGGGCTGCCGGCCGGCGGCTTCCGGGTGCATCCAGGTCTTGAGCGTCGCCCAGACCGACTGAAGCTGGTCGGGGTTATTGGCCAACACGCGCCAGAAGTTCGGCACGAAGTCGATGTTCTTCGTGCGGCGAATGTCGGCGAAAACCTCCGCCACTTTCCCGCGGGCCTCGCTCTCGGCCACGGGGCGGATGGTTGCAATCCGATCGTCGGACATGGGATGGATCCTCGGTGAATCGTCGTGGTGCGGCACACATTTCGCAACGCGCGCGGCCGCACTACAATGAAGCCGTCGCCGCTGGCCCCGCCACGAAGCCCCCGCCTGGATTCTGCCATGCCGCTGGACCTTGTAAAGACCTTGTCCGAGATGGTCGCCATCCCCAGCGTGAACCCGATGGGCCGGCCCCTCTCCGGCCCGGAGTTCTTCGAATACCGGATGACCGACTATCTCGAGGCGCTGTTCAAGCGGCTCGGATTGCCGTATCAGCGGCAAACGATCGAGCCGAAGCGCGAGAACATCGTCGCGCGGCTCGATGGCAGCCTGCCCGCGGCCGAAGGCGGCCCGTTCGTCCTGCTGGAGGCCCATCAAGACACGGTGCCGGTCGACGGGATGTCGATCGACCCCTTCCAGCCCCAGGTCCGCGACGGCCGCCTCTATGGCCGCGGCTCGTGCGACATCAAGGGCGGGATGTGCGCGATGCTCGGCGCGCTTTCGCGGTTGGCCGAGGAGCGCCCGCCGGGCCTGCCCACCATCGTCATGGCCTGCACGGTCAACGAGGAGCACGGCTACACAGGCGCTTTGAACCTACCGAAGTTGTGGCAGTCGCCGGGGTCGATCATTCCGCGGCGGCCGGACGCGGCGATCGTGGCCGAGCCGACGAACCTGCAAGTCGTCGTGGCGCACAAAGGGACGGTCCGCTGGCGGTGCCACACGCGCGGCCGGGCCGTACACAGCTCCGTCGCGCACCTCGGCGACAACGCGATCTACAAAATGGCCCGCGCGATCCGGGCCTTCGAGGCCTACCATCGCGAAATCGTGCCTACGCTGCCGCAGCACCGGCTGTGCGGGCCGGCGAGCCTGAGCGTCGGGACGATCCGCGGCGGCATCAGCGTCAACACCGTGCCCGACGAGTGCGGCATCGAGATCGACCGCCGCCTCTTGCCGGGCGAGGACGGCAAAAAAGTCTACCAGCAGATTGTGGACTTCGTGGGCGGCTATGCCGGCGTCGATTTTCCGCTCGACCACGAGACGCCGTTCATGCTCGGCCCGCCGATGTCGGACGATTTGAACGGCCCGCTGGCCGACCGGCTGGTGGCGGCGGGCCGGCCCGTGGTCGGCAAGTGCGAGAAAGTGGGCGTGCCCTACGGCACGGACGCCGCCACGATCACCAACTCCGGCGTGCCCTCGGTGGTTTTCGGGCCCGGCTCGATCGACCAGGCGCACACGGCCGACGAATGGCTGCCGCTGGCGGAATTGGAGAAGGCGAGCCAGATCATCGAGCGGTTCTTGCGGGCGTACGCGGCCGCCTGACGGTGCGCATCGATATGCAAGAGTCTTCATGCGGCTTCTCGACCTGACGCTGGGCACGCCGCAGCAGAACGTCGCCCTCGACGAAGCGCTGCTCGACGAAGCGGAAGACGCGGCTGAGCAAGGGCAGAGCGCGGAACGATTCGAGACGCTTCGATTATGGGAATCGCCGCAGCCTGTGGTCGTCGTCGGGCGGTCGTCGCGGGTGGCCGAGGAGGTGAACCTCGACGCGTGCCGGCGGCGGGGCGTTCCGGTCTTACGGCGATCGAGCGGCGGGGCGGCGATTGTGGCCGGGCCGGGTTGCCTGATGTACGCGCTCGTACTTTCCCACGAGCTGCGTCCGGAGCTGCGCGACATCGGCGAGGCGCATCGGTGTGTGCTGGGACGGCTAGCCAACTCGCTGAATGCCGTTTTGTCTTCTACTCCCCCCCTTACGAAGGCGCTCGCACGCTCGCCTCCCCCCCTTACGAAGGGGGGGCAAGGGGGTGTTCCGGGGATCCGCTGCGCCGGCACGAGCGACCTGGCCCTGGGCGACCAAAGCCAAAAATTCTCCGGCAACAGCCTCCGCTGCCTGCGGCACTTCCTGCTCTATCACGGCACGCTCCTCTACAACTTCCCGATCCACGAAGCCGCGCAGCTCCTGCGCCTGCCGCCGCGCCAGCCGGACTATCGCGCCGGCCGCGGGCACGAGGCGTTCCTCACGAACTTGCCGCTCGACCGCGAGGCGATTCGGCGGGCGGTGGCCAGCGCGCTTGGGGCGAGCGTAGAGCGACGGGATTGGCCACGCGAGCGCGTCGCGCAGCTCGTCGAGTCACGCTTCTCGCGCGACGAGTGGAACTGGCAGCGATAAAGGTTCGTAGTGACCCGATTCACCGGGTCGGGCGCTTGTCGTGCCCCGATTCACCGGGGGCCGCCGGGCGAGGAGACGTTCAAACCCGCACGAGCCATCGAGGACCGCATAAATGCGGTCACTACGAACAAGCCCACACTTCCAGCTTCTGGTGACCCGCAGCGTAGAGTTCGCCGGCGGCCTCGTTGAGCAGGAACCGGTGGACGTGCCCGTCGAATTTGTACTTGTGCGCCGCCGACAGCGGGGCCTCGGCCTTCTTCTTGCCCTCCTCGGGCTTTTCCTTTTCCGAGTCGCTTGCGGCCTCGGACCCGGCGGCGGCTTTGTCGAGGATCGGCTCCATTTTCCAGAACGCCAGGAGTGCGTTGTCGCCGCCGCCGCCGGCGCCGATCAGCCAGGCCGCGTCGGCATCGAGGGCCAGCGCGTTGATCATGGCCTTGTGCCCGTCGGCGCCGAGCGTGGCGATTTTTCTCGGCCCGCGCCAATTCCAGACTTCGACCGTCGCCGGCCCGGCCAGCCCGTCGACGTTCTCGATTTGCCCGATGCCGCCCACCGCCAGCAGGCTGCCGTCGCGCGAGAAGCAAAGCGAGCGGATGCCGCCGATCGAGCGCTTGCGCTGCCTGGGATCGTAAGTGTAGAGCACCGGCACGTCGAACTTCGTGACCAGGCTGCCCGACTCGACCTCCCACACCCGCACTTCGCCGACCCGGTCGCCGGAGGCGACGTGCTTGCCGTCGGGGCTGACGGCCAGGGCATAGAGGGCGGTGACGTGGTCCTGCGGCGTGCGCGTGGCGTGTCCCTCAAGCGTATGGACCACGCTGCCTTCGTCGGCGTCCCAGATTTTGACCTTCATGTCGTCGCCGCAGGAAACGACGAGCGAGCCGTCGGGCGTGGCGGCCAAGTCGCGAATCCAGCCGCCGTGGGCGTCTTCGATCGTGCGGATGATTTCGCCGCTGTCGGGCTTGCGCCAGATCAGACGCTCGTCGTACCCGCCGGAGACGAGCACCGCCCCGCCCGGCCGCGGCGCGAGCACCAGGGCTGAGACGTAATTGTCGTGGCCGGTCCATTTGGCGGCCGGCTCTTTTTTCTCGGCGGCCGGCTCGATGACGTGGATGGCGGTGTCGGTGCTGCCGGCAAAGAGCTTTCCGGCCGGCAGATCGCCGGCCAGTGACAAGTACTTCCCCTCGTGCTTGAAGACGGCCTTCGATTTGAGTCCGGCGGGATCGATCATGGCGTGGGTCCGCAGGGGTGCGCGGATGGATCGTCTGGCGACCATTGTACTCGCCGGGCCGGGTTTGCGAAAACGCCGCGTCGATTTCGCGACGGGCGCTGTTCCCGTTCGGCGCCCACACTGGTCACGAATCGCCGCTACGCTACGATGGTTACGAGTCGTCGAGCGGAGCGCACCGCGATGAACCGCAGATTCCAGCGCAACAACGGAAGCATCTTTGGTCATGCCCAAGCGCCGCCCAAAACGAGCGAGTGACGAGCGGCGCGACAACAAGCGCGGCGGCAGCAAGCCGCGATCCGCCACCGTCGCCGACGAGCGCCGCACGGCCGAAATCCTCACGATCGCCTGGATGCTCGCCGTGTTCACGGCGCTGGCCCTGGAAATCGGTTGCATCTCCGTCAGCGCCCTTTCCCAACAGCATGAGCCTTTGAAACTCCTCGCCCGGTACTTGTTTTTCGCCGCCGTCGTGATCGGTCCGCTGTCGCTGGTGCTGGGCTATTTCGCCAACAGACTGCGCAAGCTGAAGGCGCCGCGGGGCCTCGTGTTCTTCTGCACGGTGGTGGGCGCGGCCCCGCTCGTGCTGGTGCTCTTGATGTTCTTGGCTCGCTGACGCCTCCTGGCAAAGTTGGGCCATAAGACTCGTCGGCTACCGGTGCTCAACCTGGCTTGACGCCCCGCGACAACAAGCCGTATACTTCGGGGGCGCTTGCATTTACGATCGATGGCCGCTGGCGCTTCGCGGTTTGGAGGCTGCGAGCGTTGCGGCGGTTTCTCGGCCGGCTGCGGCCCGATTTCTTGCGCCGCTTGCCGAGCTTCACTCGAATCTGAAAATCGGACGGGCACGCGATGAAGACGGAACGCCGCCACGAATTGCAAACGAACGATCTTGCCGACTGGCTAGGGCACCAGTTCGAGCGGGTCAAGCCCTACCGCATGTCGATTCTGGCCGGCGTCATCGCCATCGCCGTGATCGCCATCGTCTGGGCCATTGTCGCGGCGCGTTCCACGCAGGACACTGAGACGGCCTGGAACCTGTACTTCGAGCTCACCTCGCAGCAACACCTCGCCAAGCAACTGATCGCGGCCCAAGAGGACAAACGCAAGCGCTCGGGAAATCAGCTTTACAGCATTCGTGAGCATCCCGAAGACCAGCAGCAGATCTTAAACGACTTGCTGGCCAAGGTCGAACAGTTGGCGGAGTTGCAGGAGGGCGAGTTGGTCGGCTGGTTCGCGGCGCTGTGGGTCGCCGACGCCTCGCTGGACCAGGCCATGGAAAAGGGGATCGAGAACATCGACGAAGCCCGCCCCATGCTCGACCGGGCCGCCAAGTGGTTTCAGTTTGTCATCGACCACGCGGACGATGAAAGTGTCGCCGCCCGGGCGCGTGCCGGGCTGGCGCGGACGCTCGAAGCGCGCGGGGATCGCAGCGAGCGCGGGTCGGAGCAAGACGACGCGGCGCTGGCCCTCACGGAGTATCAGGCCCTGCAGAAGGACGCCGTTTACGGCGAACTGGCCGCGCGGCAGCAGGCGATGCTGAAAGGCGATTCCCCCTCCGGCGACTTCTACCGCTGGTATCACGAGCGCCGCGCTCGAAAATCGCCCCTCGATTCGCCCTTCGGCTCGAGCTTGGGATTGCCGGGGACGAGCGGCACCGACTCGATCTTCGACCCGACGAAGAGCGGCCCGGAACTTCCCGGTGGAACTGGGACGCCCGACGACGGCACGGCGCCGAAGAAGTAACGCCTGCAAACGACCGGCGGCGACGGTTCGCAGGGCGCCCTTGCGCGACATGGTTTACGTGTAACACTTCGTCCTGCGCTGCGCATGGGCCTTTGGGGACGGTCGCGCTGGCCAGTGGCCGCGCGCAAGTCCATAATTGACCTACGGCAGCGGCAAACTTAGAATCCCCGGCGCGGACAGTTCGGCGCGGGCAGTTTGCCCGGACCTTCCAGGAGACCCTCCCATGTTGCGGGCTGGCATGTTGCGTGGCGGTGTGCTTTGCGTCTGCGGCCTGGCGTTTGGGCTGCCTTTTGGCTGCAGCGACAACGGCGGAGGCGGGGGCGGAGGCAATCCCAACGTCATCAAGATCGTCTCCAGCCTGCCCCGGACCGGAAGCGCCAACGCGCAGACCGGGACGATCGTCAACGGCATCAAAATGGCCATCGACGAGGTCGGGGGAAAGGTTGGAGACTTCACGATCGTCTACGAGGACTGGGACGACGCGACGCCGCAGCGCGGCAACTGGGACCCCTCCGTCGAGGCCGGCAACGCCGACAAGGCCATTAAGGACCCCGACATCATGGCCTACATCGGCACCTACAACTCGGGCGCGGCGAAGATCTCGATGCCCAAGCTGAACAAGGTGTCGCTCCTCATGATCTCGCCCGCCAACACGGCGGTCGGGCTCACCAAGCCCGGCAAGGGCGAGCCGAACGAGCCGGACGTTTATCGCCCCAGCGGCAAGATCAACTACTATCGCGTCGTGCCGGCGGATGACATTCAGGGCGTGGTCGGCGCCGAGTGGGCCAAAGAGTTGGGCGCCAAGAGGGTCTTCGTCCTGCACGACCGCGAGCTTTACGGAAAAGGCGTGGCCGACATCTTCAAGAAGCGCGCCGAGGAAATCGGCCTGGAGGTGGTGGGCTACGAGGGGATCGACGTTAAGGCCACAAACTACACGCCTCTTGCTTCCAAGGTCAATGGCACGACTCCCGACCTCGTCTACTTCGGCGGCACGACGCAATCCAACGGCGGCCAGTTGGCCAAGGACTTGCGCTCGTCCGGGTTCTCAAAGATGCTGATGGCGCCGGATGGCTGCGTCGAGATGGCGTTCATCGAATCGGCCGGCGCTCAGAACGTGAACGGCAACACGTACGCGACGTTCGGCGGCCTGCCGGCCGACAGGCTCACCGGAAAAGGCGCCGAGTTCTACAAGAAATACAAGGAGAAGTACAACACCGAGCCGGAGGTCTACTCCGTCTACGGCTACGAGTCGGCCAAGGTCGTCCTGGCGGCGATCGCCAAGGCCGGAGTCAAGGACCGCGAGGCGATCCTCAAGGCCGTCGGCGAGATCAAGGAGTTCGACGGCGCCTTGGGCAAATGGTCGTTCGATGCAAACGGCGACACCAGCCTGACGACGATGAGCGGGCAGATTGTCAAGGACGGCAAGTGGGAGTTCGTCAAGGTGCTCGGCGGCGAATAACCAGGACGCGGCGGCAGCATTCACTCGGGCGCTGATTCCGCTGAGGACAAACCGTTTCGACGTCTCGTAGCTGCGACCGGCATGAGCGCCACCGAGCAATTCATCCAGCAGCTTATCTTCGGCCTGTCGAACGGGATGATCATCGCCCTGATCGCCCTGGGCTATTCAATGGTCTACGGCATCGTGGACCTGATCAATTTTGCCCACGGCGACCTGTTCATGCTGGGAACCTTCCTCGCGCTGACGCTCGTGGGGCTGGTGCTAGGCCTTCTGGGCGTGAACCCGCAACACATCACGCCGCTGGCGACCTTCCTGGGCATTCTTGTAATGCTCGTCGTCTGCCCGCCGTTCTGCGCGGGACTCAACTGGTCGATCGACCGGCTGGCTTACCGGCGCTTGCGGAACGCCCCGAAGCTGGCGCCGCTCGTGGCGGCCATCGGCGTCTCGTTCATTCTCATGAACCTGGGGCAGTTCTGGGGCGGGCTGCCGATGGACGTGTTCGGCCAGGGAAAGGCCGCGGCAGCGCCAAAGAATTTTCCCGACCTTGTCCCCGCCACGAACCTGCTGACGAAAATCGGGCTGACTTCGAACATTCGGTTCACCTGGAAAGACCTGATGGTGTGGTCGGTGACGCTGCCGCTGCTGGTTTTGCTGACGGTCGTCGTTAAATTCACGCGATTGGGAAAAGCGATGCGAGCCACGGCGCAGAACCCCGTTGCGGCGCGGCTGATGGGCATCGATACGGAACGCGTCATCGGCTCGACGTTTCTCATCGGCGGAGGGCTGGCCGGTTTTGCGTCGGTCATTTATTCCCTCTACAACAACACAATCTATTTCCAGCTTGGGTACCGCAGCGGGATGGACGCCTTCACCGCCGCCGTGCTCGGCGGAATTGGCAACCTGCCCGGCGCGGCGCTGGGGGGCATTGTCATCGGTCTCGTGCGGGCGATGTCCGACCAATACGTGGCGACGATCTGGACCAACACCATCGTGTTCGGAATCCTCGTGCTGATTCTGGTTTTCCGGCCCAGCGGACTCCTGGGCGCGCGCGCGCGGGAGAAGGTATGAACAGCACGCTGCGCTCGACGATCTTCTACACCCTGCTCAGCCTGGCGGCCGTGCTGATTCCCGTCCTCGACCTCGTCCTGACGCGCCTCGGCTGGGGAAACTGGGCCATCGGCAACGAGACTTGTCAGCGCGTCCTGATCTTCGCCATCCTCGGTCTGGGGCTGAATATCGTTGTCGGATACACGGGCCTTCTGCACCTGGGGGTGGCCGCATTCATGGCGATCGGCGTTTATGCTTTCGCCATTTCGACGTGCAGCATTTATCCGTTTCAGGTCGGCTTCTGGGGCGGGCTGGGCATCGCGATGGCGGCGGCCGCCGTGGCTGGGGTCTTGTTGGGGACGCCTACCCTGCGTCTACGCGGCGACTACCTGGCGATCGTGACTCTTGGCTTCGGCGAGATCGTGCAGGAGGTCCTCAAGAACGTCGACACGGTGACCAAGGGTATGCAAACGATCGGCGATTTGCCAAAGCCCGTCGTGCCCTGGTTCAAGCCTCCTGCCAACTTCTATCTGTACGAGTTCGATTCGCTCGACACGGTGCCCTGGTACTTCCTGTTCCTGGGCATTTTGGTCCTGCTGGTGCTGCTGGTCCGCAACCTCGAATACTCGCGGCTGGGCCGGCAGTGGATGTCGATCCGCGAGGACCAGCTCGCGGCCTCGTGCATGGGCATCAACCCCACCGAGGTCAAAGTGCTTTCCTTTGCCGTGGCGGCGGCGATCTGCGGCCTGGCCGGCGCGCTGCTGGCCAGCAAGCTGGAGACAACCGCCGAGCCGACGAGCTACGACTTCAACGTCTCGATCACGGTCCTGTGCCTCTTGATCGTCGGGGGGCTGGGCAGCATCCGTGGCGTGCTCGTCGGCGCCTGCATCGTGATGGGGTTTGAAATCCTGCTCAACCGGGGGACGCAGGCCCTGCAGCGATGGGGGCTGGAAAGCGGCGGGAACGTGTTCCTGACGCCCAACAACTGGAAGTTCCTCATTTTCGGCCTCGCCCTCGTCCTCATGATGCAGTTCCGCCCCGAGGGGATCTTCCCCTCCTCGCGCGTCAAGGCCGAGCTGCACAAGGCCGAAGGGCAGCCCCCGACGGCGGAGGCGCCCGGCGCATGACCCTCCTCGACTTGCGCGGCGTGACGATGCGTTTTGGCGGGCTGACGGCCGTCAGCGCCGTCGATCTTTGCGTCCCGGAAGGTTCCATCTTCTCCGTCATCGGACCCAACGGCGCCGGCAAGACGACCCTCTTCAACGCCATCACCGGCATCTATGAGCCGACGGCGGGGCAGATTGCCTTTCGCGGCCGCGACCTGCGGCGGCCCTTCGGCCCGCGCGTCGTCGTGGGCATTCTGCTGATCGCCCTGGTGATGGGCCTGTTGACGACGGCCGCCGTTCACATCAGCGAACTATGGACGGCCGCGATTATCGACCACTTCAAGTTCCGCCAGGCGTTTCCCTGGGGCGCCGCGATCAAATCCCTCTGGACGTACATCGCTTCCCACGCCGGCGCGACCGCCCTGACGTTTCTCATCGGGGCTGTCCTCGGCGCCGCGGGCAGCTACATCGTCTGGCAGCGGCAGCGCCGCACGGCCACCGTCATCGCCCGGCAGAACATCTGCCGCACGTTTCAGAACATCCGCCTCTTCCAGGACATGACCGTGCTGGAAAACGTGACGATCGGCCTGGACCGGCACCTGAAGACGCGTTTCTGGGACATGGCCCTCCGCCTGCCGCGGCACTTCCGCGAGGAGCACGAGGCGACGCGGCAGGCCATGGAGCTTCTGCACTTCGTCGGACTCGACGATCAGGCCGGCATGCTCGCCAAGAACCTCCCCTACGGCGACCAGCGCCGGCTGGAGATCGCCCGCGCCCTGGCCACGCGGCCCAAGCTTTTGCTGCTGGACGAGCCGGCGGCCGGCATGAATCCCGCCGAGTCGCACGACCTCATGGACCTGATCCGCAAAATTCGCGACCAGGGAATCACCGTGCTCTTGATCGAGCACCACATGAAGGTCGTGATGGACATCTCCGACCGCATCGCCGTCCTGGACTACGGCGTCAAGATCGCCGAGGGCACCCCCGCCGAAATCCGCGCCGACCCGCGCGTCATCGAGGCCTACCTCGGCAAAGAGGAGATCGCCTAGCAGCCCGTTGCAAAAGTCATTTTTTGCTAGCTGCTAGCATGGCAAACATCGGGGATTCTTCACATTTTTGGGGCTCCCGCGGACTTTTTCAACAGGCTGCTAGCCGATGGACGTGCTCTGCGTCGAGAACCTGCACGCCGGTTACGGGCCGATCGAGGTCTTAAAGGGCATCTCGCTCGTGGTCCGGCAGGGCGAGATCGTGACCATCATCGGCGCCAACGGCGCCGGCAAGACGACGACGCTGATGTGCATTTCCGGGATCGTGCGGGCCCGCGAAGGCAGCATCGTGTTCCAGGGACGGCAGATAGAAAACCTGCCCGCGCATCAGGTCGTCCGTCTCGGCATCTGCCAGTCGCCCGAGGGGCGCAAGATCTTCCCCCGGCTCACCGTGCAAGAAAACCTGGAAATGGGGGGCTATGCCGTTGCCAGCCCCGCCGCGGTCAAAAGCGGCATCGAGCGGGCCTTCGAGCTGTTTCCCATCCTTAAGGATCGCCGCAATCAGGCCGGCGGCACGCTCTCCGGCGGCGAGCAGCAAATGCTGGCCGTCGCCCGGGCCATGATGGGGCAGCCCAAGCTGTTGCTTTTGGATGAACCTTCGCTGGGCCTGGCGCCTCTCATTGTCGTGAAAATCTTCGAGGCCATTCGCAAGCTCAACGCCGAAGGGATCGCCGTGCTGCTCGTGGAGCAGAACGCCCGCATGGCCCTCAAGCTGGCCCACCGGGGCTACGTGATGGAGACGGGGTCGATCGTGATGAGCGACAAGGCGGAGGTGCTGCTCAACGATCAGCGGGTGAAGGACGCCTACCTCGGCAAGTGACGCCTCGGGGACTCTGCCGGGACTCTGCCGGTTGTTCCGCTGGCGCCTGTCGTTCCCGGTCGCCCCGTTGCCCGTCTCCCCCGAATTCGCTCGGCAAAATCTTTCTCCCGGCCTGCCCGACGGGTATCTTGAACCTACGTCACGCCCTCGTTCCGCTCGGCCCTGCTGCGCATGACCACCGTCCTCGTCGTCGACGATTCCGAAGTCGATCGCCGCTTGATCGGCGGGCTCCTGGAGAAAGACCCGGAGTTCACGGTCACGTTCGCCGGCGACGGCCTGGAGGCGCTGGAACGGCTGGAGCGCGTGGCCCCCGACCTCGTCGTCACGGACTTGCAGATGCCCGGCATGGACGGGCTGGAGCTGGTTGCGGCCGTGCGCGCCGAATACCCGCAGGTCCCGGTGATCCTGATCACGGCCCACGGCAGCGAGGAGATCGCCGGCGCGGCCTTGGAATGGGGCGCGGCCAGCTACGTCCCCAAGCCGCAACTCGCCCAGCGGCTCGTCGATACCGCCCGGCAGGTGCTGATGCTCTCGGGCACCGACCGCGAGCAGATGCACTTGCTTGAGCACCTGGAGGAAACTTCGTTTACGCTTTCGCTGCCGAACGACTCCAGCCTGATCCAGCCTCTGATCGATCACGTGCAGTTGCTGCTCACGAGCATGGGCTTTTGCGACGCGACGGAGCGCGTGCGGATCGGCGTGGCGCTGGAGGAGTGCCTCCTCAACGCGCTTTATCACGGCAACCTGCAGCTTTCGCCGGCCGAGCTGCCCGCGCGACAGTGGCATTCGCTGGCCGACTGGACGCCGACGCTGGCCGACCAGCGGCGCTTGGAGGACCCCTACAAGGACCGGAAAATCCACGTGGCCGTGCACATCGACGATCGCGAGCTTAGGATCGTCGTCCGCGACGAAGGCCCGGGCTTCGACGTCAACCGCCTCCCCAATCCCGACGACCCCGCCAACCTCGTCTCGACGCAGCGCGGCCTGCGGCTCATTCATTCGTTCATGGACGAGGTACGCTACAACGGCTCGGGCAACGAGGTGACGCTGATCAAGTTCCGCGTCCCGCGCGAAGGTTCGTAGTGCCCGCATTTGTTCGTAGTGCCCGCATTCATGCGGTCCTTTCGAGCCGCGCCATTAGTCGGCGCGTCAAGCGCGCGCCGGCATCGCATGGGACCCGAGTAGAGTCGAGAGGTGGCGCGGTGGTTTAGGTGTCAGCCTATCGATCCGGCCCTTTCGGCGCCGGGGCTTCACTAGCC